>JBFIHZ010000381.1:0-3716 GCA_041601535.1 Lysobacterales bacterium
GACTGCAATTCATTTTCAGCGTCCAGTATCGCCTGGATTTGCCGCCGCTCAGCCGCATCAGCGGAGAACTGCTTGGTCAGCGTGCTGCTGGTCGACAGACAGATCACACGCTGCAGTCTGGGGCCGCTGGACAGCAGCCGGCTGGCGATGTCTATCGGGCCGCAGGAAATCAGCGTGTACGGCTCGCCCGCAGTGCCGCCAGACGTGTACTCGCGACTGGCTGCGGCTGAAACATTGGCATCGTCAGGGTGCAGCCAGCGGAGCTGGCCGGAGCACAAGGGCAGACTGTCCCCCACGGCAATGCGGCGGCTCAGCGCCAGCACGGTAAACCCCTGTGCCAACAAGCGTGGCAGCAGGAACACGCCCACCTGGCTGGTGCCGCCCGCCACCAGCACCCGGCCTGGCGATGCCTGCCCGTTGACCGCGTTCACCGGCGCAACATCACCAGCGGCCAGGTCAGCACATAATGCGCCCACACCGCGCATCGCAACACGGCAGTCATTACCGTGGATGGCGGCGGCTGCAAGTGCTTGGACCAGAACAGCAGCAAGCCTTTATGCTTCTGCCTGTGCACCCAGCCAGGCCGGCTGCGGCTGGAGGTGCCGGCCTGGTGAAAGGCACGGGCGGCCGGAACATAGAGCCGCTGGAACCCTGCCTGCTGCATTCTGTACATCAGGTCCAGGTCCTCAAAGTGCATGCCGAAGCGCTCGTCGAAGCCACCGAGTTGCTCAAACACGCTGCGCCGCACCAGCATGCAGGCGCCGGAAACCGCTTCGGCGGTGACGGTGGTGTCCGGCATTTCAGTACGCGCATGCTCTACCCCGCGGAACAGTGGAATAAAGCGCCCCAGCCGCGACAAGCCCGTACCACTCATCAGCGCCCTGGCCGGATGCGGAAATGAGCGCAAGGTGCCACTCATCACCTGCTCCTGGTGATCAATGACCTGCGGTGCCGCCAGACCTGCCTGTTCATTGTCATCCAGGGCCTGCTTCAGCAGGGACAGTGCGCCAGGGTATAGCTCGCAATCCGGGTTCAGAATCAGCAAATACGTTTCACTGGCCCGGGCCGCGCAGGCATTGACCGCCCTGGCGAAACCCAGGTTGTGGGCATTCTCGAGAATTTCGACCCGTGGATGGCTGCGGTACAGGCTGCGCAGTTTTTCGCAGCTGCCATCTGTTGAAGCATTGTCCATGACCACCAGGTGCACGGCTTCACGGCCGGACAGTACTGCCGCCACGCTGCGCAACAGCAGATCGCCGGCATTGTAGTTGACTACGATAACGCGGATGCCCTGGTGCATGGCCGGTGACTTCAGCGGCGGCCCAGCAGGCGGCGCCACCAGACGGTTGGCTCACCACCCTGCGCCGCCTGGAGCTGGGATTTCAACTCGGCAATTTCACGGTCCCTTTCCTGCAGGATGGCACCCGCCTGCATGTTTTTGCGTATTTCATGCTGGTAATGCCGGTAGACGGATTCCTCCACGTCCTCGAACAACCACAGCCCATCCGAAATATCCGGCAAACAGTCTTCACTGGCCGCGCAGGCCGCGATGAAGTACACCGCGGCCGGGGCCGTCTGTTCATCAGCAGAACCGGGCCGGCCATGACGCACCAGGCTGGCCCGATGGCGCGGTGCATTCTCCGCTCCCGGAAAGTCCTGGTCCACCGGCCAGATCATTGAATGAAAAGCGAGTTTTTGCCCCAGCATGCGCACCGCCGGAAACTGCGTGGCCAGCAGCCCTTCCAGCTCATGACGATACAGCTCGCGCAGGTGATAGGGATTGTCATGGTGCAGCGCATCCGAGTACACGGCTTTGTCCGGAGATGAGATCAGCAACAAGCCGTCCGCTGCCAGCACGCGGCGAAACTCACCCAGCAACTGCTCCTGTTCGCGCATGTGCTCCAGTGTTTCAAAACTGACAATCACATCGAACTGTCCATCATCGAAGGGCAGTTCACGGCAATCGGCAGTGACAAATTCAAGGTTGCTGGCGGGATAGCGTGATTGCGCATGGGCAATCGCCTCAGAGGAGATATCCACCCCGGTCACGGTCGCCGCCTGGGCGGCCAGGCAGGCGCTGCCATAGCCTTCGCCGCAGGCGGCATCCAGTACCTTTTTTCCGGCGGTCCAGGGGGCTGCCAGCACGTAGCGATGCAGGTGCTCGTACCAGATTTCCCGCACGCATTCTGGCGTGAAGCGCTCACCAGTGAATTCCAGCGCATCCGCTTCGAGCGGTGGATTTTGTTGACTCAATGGCCTGATTCCAACTGACGGCCCCTGCGTGGGCCGCATTGATTTTACCCTATGCTGCGGCGGGCTGTGTGTACGCCCTGACTCCTGACAAAGCAGGGCCAGACACTCACAAACCTGTCAGCCAGGGGCCAGCGCCACGCCAGCCCGGCCGAGCGCGTCGATGAGTTCACCGCGCCTGGCGGCCAGCGGGTCGCTGCTGATGAACTCCTGCACCAGCTGCAGGTAGTCGGGATGACGGGAAAGCAGTTTCTGCATGGCGGCATCATCCGGACGCATCCCGCGTGGCAGGAAAGAACAGCCGCCCACGTGTGCTACATACACATCGTCGCACAACACGTTACGCCAGCCCGCCTTGCGCGCACGCATGGAAAAATCGTTTTCCTCGCCATAGCCCAGGCCGAACAATTGCTGGTCAAAGCGGCCCAATGCATCAATCGCTGCACGCGAAATGGCCATGCAAAAGCCCACGGCAGTTGGCAGTTCCGGGTATTCAGGGGCGCCGGCAGTCGCCAGGCAGGCGGCCACGGCAACCAGATCAGGCGGTATCGGGTTGGGCTGACACCAGGCGGGAAGGGAGGCGATTTCACCGTTATTGGTCCAGGGTGTGGCGGTGGCGATGCGCGCATCGGACGCCAGGCAACGGTGCAAGCCGTCCAGCCAGCCTGGCGTTACCCGGGTGTCGGAGTTCAGCAGCACCACGTCCCCCCCGGTCATCTCCATGCCACGGTTCACGGTGCCGACAAAACCGATGTTCTCTGTCCACTTGCGGCTGCTCCAGCCATCCCCTGCCCGTTCCAGCCAGTGCTGAATCAGTGGCGTGATAGCCGGGTCGCTGGATGCATCATCCAGCAGCAACACCTTCACCGCCGGATGCGTGTGGGCATGCAAAGAGCGCAGGCAGTCGGCCAGCTGCTCCGGTGCATTGTGTATGGGGACGATGACGTCTGGTTGATTCATGGCCTTCAGGACCCGTGGACAAATGGCTGGCTCAGGACTTGTTCGACTTACCAGCCGCAGCGGCCACGTGATCCGTGGTATGGATGTTTTTGCTGCTCACCTGGTGACCGGGCCAGCTGTGCTGCAAGCGCACAAAGCCCAACTCGCGGCTTTGCCCCCGCACCCGGAAACGCCATTCAGCGGTATCAAATAAACGCAGGCCTTCCGGATCCATGGCATGGCCCCGCAGGCTGTAACTGCCAGGCAACAGGTTCAGTTGCTCAAAACGAATGGTGAACAGGTAATGGTTGGCATCAAGCTGCTGCGGCACAATGCCTTCCTGGTCGGTGGCGATGCCATAAATCGGCGTACCATCGGCACGCACAATGCCGAACAGGCCCACCGGTGGCCGGCCATCCGGCGAGATCAGGGTCATGCGGGCTTCCAGCGCCTGGCCCAACTCCAGCGCCACGTCGGCACCGGCATCGTGACCGGCAAGCTCCAGAGACTCAATGCGGTACAGGCCA
>JBFIHZ010000382.1:0-3702 GCA_041601535.1 Lysobacterales bacterium
AAGCTGGTGACCGTGGCGCCGACAGATTCGCCGGCAATGTCGAAGTCCAGTTCGTCGTCCAGTTCAAGGCCGAGTTCGGCGGCAAACTCCTGCTCCACCGACACTTCCGGCCGACTTGTGCCGTCTTGCCAGAAGCGGCCGGACACAATGCGGTTGCCGTCCTGCAAGGTGGCAGTCCAGCTGAGGTTGGCGTCGCGCTGCGCCCATCGTTCGCCTTCCGGGTCTTCAAACGTCATCTGCGTGACATCGCCGCCGTTTATATGGGTCAGGCGGGCACGAACCAGAGGCACGAATTCGGGCTGGTCAATGCCATTGGCGCCGAAAAATTCCCGCATCGCATCCAGTTCATCCGGCTGGATATTGATCAGGAACTGGTTGGGTGCATCAGCTGGCAGGCTCTGGCGCCAGTTTTCCATCAGGTCATTCCTCACCGTGGTGAGCAGCAACAGCACCATCAGGCCAAGCCCGAACGCCACGATCTGTACCGTGCTTTCGCGCCCGCGCCGGGCCAGGTTGGCCAGGCCGTAGCGCCAGGCCACGCCGGCAGCTCCGCGCAGGTGTTGCAGGCTGCGTACCAGTATCCAACCGCTCAGGCCCAGCGCGGTAAAAGTGGCGGCCGCTCCTGCCACGATCAGCAGTACCAGCAGGGCATCGTTGATCATCCACAGCAGCAACAGCACTACCGAAATTACCGCTGCCAGCCAGCCAAGGCCGTACTTTAACGGCGGAGGGCCAAGATCGTGCCGCAATACCCGCAAGGGTGGCGTGGAGGCCATTTGCATCAGGTCGGGCAGGGCGAAACCGGCCAGTATGCTGAGCGCGGTGACTACTCCCAGCAGGGCAGGTTGCAGGCCCGGAGCCGGCAGGTTCTGCCCGATCAGATCACTCATCAGCCAGGCCAGGCCATGCTGTGCGAAAAAGCCCAGAACGGCACCCAGACAGCCGCCGGCCAATGCCAGCAGGCCCAGTTGCAGCACGCTGGACTGCAACAGGCTGCGGCGGCTGGCGCCCATGCATTTGAGCAGCGCGATGCGGTCGCGGTGACGGTGGGAATAGCGCCGTGCCGCCATTGCCACCGCCACCGCGGCCAGTAGCACGGAAACCAGCGATGCCAGGTTCAGAAACCGGCCGGAGCGGTCCATGGCCGAGCGGATCTGCGGGTTGGCATCCTGGATATCCGTCAGGAGTTCACCCGGCTGTAGCTGGGGTTCCAGCCGTTTTTTGAACGCATCGACATCGTTGCGCTTGCCGGCCAGCAGCAAGCGATAGGATACCCGGCTGCCGGGTTGCACCAGTTGGGTGGCTGGCAGATCGGCTGCGTTGATCAGCAGGGTGGGCGCAAGATCGGTGAACCGCCAGCCCTCGTCCGGTCGATGGTCAAGCACCCGGCTCAACCGCAACTGGGCGGCGCCGACTTCAATGTCTATACCGGTATCAACGCCCAGGCGGGCCAGCAGGCGTGGCGAAGCCCAGGCCTCACCGGGCGGTGGAACGGCGGGTGTCACGCTGACCTCTCCCAGCAATTGCGGCGAAGTCCGCAGCTGGCCGCGCAGCGGATAGCCCGCGCTGCTCGCGAGAATGCCGGCCAGCGTATTGTTATCGCCGGCGAATACCACGCTGGGCATGCTGGTGGTCCAGGCGCTGTCGAGACCGGCCGTGGCCGCTTGCTCAGCGTAGCCGGTGTCGATCGGGCGCGTTGAACTCAGCCGCAGATCAGCTGCCAGTGATTCAGCGGCACCCATGGCCACGGCCTGTCCCACGCGGTCGGTAAGGAAAGCCACCGCGGTCAGCGCGCTGACGGCAACCAGTAATGCCACCGCCAGCACCGTCAACTCGCCGGCTTTCCAGTCGCGCGCCAGCAATTTCAGTGACAGGCGAAAGACCGGTGCGTGGCGGCGCATCAGGCGGTTTGCTCCGTCAGCGCGGCCGGCTGCGGCGTGACAAAACGGCCCACTTCCATATGCAGGGTGCGTCCGCAACGCGCCGCCAGCGCGTGGTCATGCGTGACCAGCACCAGGGTGGTGCCTGCTTCTGTATTCAGGCGGAACAGCAAATCGATCACGGCTTCGCCAGTGCGCTGATCCAGGTTGCCGGTGGGCTCATCGGCAAACAGCACCCGCGGACGGACCACAAACGCACGTGCGATGGCCACGCGTTGCTTTTCACCACCCGATAACTGATGCGGATAGTGTCCGCGCCGCGCGTCCAGGCCCACGGTGGCAAGGGCATCACGCGCCGCCTTGGCTGCCCCGGGCACGGCGGCCAGCTCCAGCGGCAACATGACGTTTTCCAGCGCGGTCAACGACGGCAGCAGGTGAAAGGACTGGAATACAAAGCCCACATCATCAGCCCGCGCGGCCGCGCGGCCGTCTTCATCGAGAGCGGTCAATTCACGCTCACCCAGCCAGACTTTGCCCGAACTGGGAACATCCAGGCCGGCCAGCAGTCCCAGAAGGGTGGATTTGCCGGCGCCGGATGCACCGACGATGGCGATGGTTTCGCCCTTGAAGATTTCCAGGCTAACCCGGTCCAGTATGGTGAGCAGGCCCTCGGGACTGGTAACCTGCTTGCTCAGTTGCTCGGCTTTTAACACCCATTCAGGATGATTCATGCGTTTATTTTTCCTTTCTCTCGTTATCTTCACGTGGTCTCTGGCAGCGCCGGCGCAGACCGATGACCAGCCGGTGGTGCTGGTTGTCGGGGACAGTATCAGCGCGGCTTACGGCATGGAACTGGCTGAGTCCTGGCCCAGCCTGTTACAGGCCCGCCTGCATGAACACGGCTTAGCCTACCGGGTTTTCAACTCCAGCATCACCGGCGATACCACGCAAAGCGGCCTGGCGCGTCTGCCACGCCTGTTGCAGCTCAACCCACCCGCCGTGGTGATCATCGAACTGGGCGGTAACGACGGGTTGCGCGGATTGCCACTGGACGTGACCGAAGCCAATCTGCGGGCCATGATAGAACACAGCCAGTCCAGTGGGGCCCGCGTGGTACTGGCGGGTATCCAAATCCCTCCCAATTACGGCAAAACCTACACCGAAAAGTTCAACCAGATGTACCGGCAACTGGCCGAAATCGAAGGGGTCGAGCTGGTCCCGTTCATTCTTGACGGTGTGGCGCTGGACCCGCAATTGATGCAGGAAGACGGCATTCACCCACGAGCGGAAGCGCAGCCGATACTGCTGGACAACGTGTGGCCGGCCGTGCAGGCAGCGCTGCGGTGACCGCTTCGCCACCCGGGCGCAAGGGTCACGGGCAGGGATTGTTACTGCTGACCGGGGCGCTGGTTCTGCTGTGGGGAACACTGGGCTGGCTGGATACCGCCAAGCGCAGCACCGGCGGTTTCTCGGTAAATGCGGAGCAACAGGTCCGCCAGGTGGACGCGGGCGGCCCGGCCGAACAGGCGGGCTTGCGGGCGGGCGATGTGATCACGCACTGGGATGGTTTCGCAGTGGACGATGCGGCGGTGCTGGCACGGCTGCCGCGCAAACGGGCGGGCGATACCCTGCACCTGACGGTGGAACGGCAAGGCGAGGTACTGCAGCTGGCGGTGACCTACCGGGCGTTGTCAGTACCGCAATTACAACGACAACTTCTGGCGGCCCTGGTGGGGGCCTGTTTCGTGATCTTTCCGCTGTTGGCCGCCTGGCGAAAGCCAGGTGCGGCCGCGCGCAGCCTGGCACTGATGGGCCTGGGCCT
>JBFIHZ010000383.1:0-3695 GCA_041601535.1 Lysobacterales bacterium
AGCGTGAAATTGGCCCATTGGGTGGTCACGTCATCCACCAGCACGTTGAGCTCAGGCCATTCACACTGCAACCAGCGCTCGAAGTGGCGCAAAACATGTGCCACACCTGCCGAGGTGGTATTGACCAGGTAGTGATCTTCATCCAGACAGGTGAATACGCCGTCATCCATGATGATGCCCTGCTCATTCAGCATCAGGCCATAACGGCTGCGGCCGGGTGCCAGGTTGGTTACCTTGTTGATATACATGCGGTTGAGAAACTCGGCGGCATCGGCGCCCCGTACCTCGATTTTGCCTATCGGTGAGTTATCGAAAATGCCCAGCGCGGCCCGCACGGCTCGCACCTCCCGCTCAATGCTGGATTGCGGGGTTTCGCCGGGCAGGGGGTAATAATCCGGCCGTTGCCAGCCGCCGTAGTCGCCAAATGGCGAGCTGCCTTCAGAATCACCCGTTGTCGCCAGTGCGCAGTGCACCTGGTGGGCTGGAAGAAACCGTTTTGGCGCGTAGTTGGCTCCTGTGTCGCGACCGGCAAGGGCGCCCAGTGTGACCGGCATATAAGGCGGCCTGAACGTGGTGGTGCCAATCTCACCCACCGGACACCCGGTGAGCTTCGACAGCGCCAGGAAGGCATTGAGATTGCCGGTCTTGCCCTGGTCAACGGACATTCCGGTGGTGGTATAGCGTTTGAAATGTTCCACCGGGGCAAACCCTTCCCGTACCGCCAGTTCGGCATCCGTCAGGGTGACATCATGAGCCAGGTCTATCCATTGGCGGTAACGGCTGGAAACCAGCGGGGGAACCTCCACGCTGCTGGCTTCAAGCGCCGTCTGCGTTACCAGCGGTTGATGGACCGGGTGCGCCTTGAATCCCAGACCGGCACTGATGGCCTTAACCTGGTCTGCAGCCGAGGCAAAGGTCGCGCTCAGCCCGGTAACGCCGGCCACGGCGCCGGTCACTGAAAAACCGGCCGGCAAGCGGTCCGGCAGGAAGCACTGGAGTTTATCGTCAAATCGCAGTGCGCCACGGGCGTGACACAGCAGGTGTACCCGCGGTGCCCAGCCGCCGGACACCGCCAGCAGGTCACATCCGAAGTGCCCGATGGATTTGCCTTCCAGTGTTTGCACACTGACCTGGCGGATGCGTTTTGAACCATGGGTATTGCTGATACGGGCCGAGGTGAACAAAGGCACATCCAGCTGTCCGAGAAGCGTTTTCGCGTCATTGCCCGGCTGCTTCCTGCTGTCGATGATGGCCACGATTTTACGGCCCTGTTCGCTATAGTTGCGGGCGGTCTGGTAGGCCGAATCATTATTGCAGGCGATCACCAGCCGGTTTCCGGCTGCCACCGCGTACTGGTTCAGGTAGCCACGGGCTGCACCGGCCAGCATGGTGCCCGGGCGGTCGTTGTTGCGGAAGATCAGCCCTTGCTCAATTGCGCCGCTGGCCAGCAGCACGTGGCGTGGCCGCACGGTCCACAGGCACTCACGCCAGGCTGTTTCATGGCCGCGTTGCAACAGCGTGGTGACGTTATGGTCGTAACTTCCCGCCATGGTGGTGTCGGTCAACACCGTGACCCGGGGCAGGCTGCGCAGTTCCTGTTCCACTTCCCGCACCCAGGCCGACGCGGGCTTGCCGTCCAGGTGTATGTTTTCACGCAGCAGGTGACCACCCAGTTGCCTGTCCTGTTCCACCACGATCACGCGCATGCCGGCCCGCGCGGCCATCAGTGAACTCAGTAAACCGGCCGGACCGCCACCACACACCAGCAAATCACAATGGGCATGGACCTGTTCGTAATGGTCCGGGTCCGCTTCGGTGGGGCAAAGCCCCATTCCCGCAGCATGCCGCACCAGGCCTTCCCATACATTCCAGCTGGGCCATTTGAAGGTTTTGTTGTAAAACCCGGCCGGCCACAAGCGGTGGCTGTAGTCAAAAATTCTCGCCAGGTCCGTGTGCAGCGATGGCCAGCAGTTCTGGCTGCGCGCCTCCAGACCTTCGGAGAGCGCAACGGCCGGTGCCCGGCAGGTGGGCGTGCGGCCGGCACCTCGGCCAATTTCCACCAGTGCACAGGGTTCCTCTTCACCGGCACTGAAGATTCCGCGCGGCCGATGGAATCTGAAGCTGCGGCCAACGAAATGGATGCCATGCGCCAATAAAGCCGACGCCAGGCTGTCGCCTGGATGCCCGCCCAGGTGCCGGCCATTGAAACGGAAAGACAGCGTGCTGCTGCGGTCTATGCATCCCCCTTCGGGCAAGCGGTATGCCTGGTTCATCTTGGAGTTCTCATTGGGTCCGGTTCGTTGAACTTTCTCGGGCTGTCCATTATTGGCAACGATCAGCGGTCAGACTTGACTGAATACGACATTTTTTCATGCCTTTTGCCAGCTTGTATGCACTCAGGCGCACCTTACTGCGGACTCGCCGGGGTTGCGTCGGCGGTGTCAGATGCAGGCCAGTCTGGCGGGCGCGAGCCGATCGGGAAACTGCCGTGAATTTCATGGGTCACGGTGTCGCGGACCAGGTTAAACCACTGCCGGCAACCCCAGGTGTGCTCCCAGCGCTCAAAGTGCATGCCCTTGGGGTTGTTCCGGTAAAACAAATAATCGGCCCACTGCGCATCGGTGGCCGCTGCCGGTTCGTCAGGGCGTTCAATGGCGGCCTCGCCGCCGCAATAAAATTCGGATTGGTCGCGTAATCCACACCAGGGGCAGGGAATTCTCAACATGTGGCGTCCTCAATGCGCTACCCCGGCCGCAGCTGCTTCATCAATCAGCCGGCCGGTGGTGAAACGTTCCAGGGAAAAAGGCTTCAGCAGCGGGTGCGTATGCCCGGTGGCAATGCTGTGAGCCAGGGTATGGCCACCTGCCGGGATGGCCTTGAAACCACCGGTACCCCAACCGGTGGACACGTACAGGTTATCCAGCGGAGTTTTGCCGACAATCGGGCTGGCATCTGGAGAGATGTCGCAGATACCGGCCCACTGCCGCATCACCCTGAGACGACTGAGACAGGGAAACAACTCCACCGTGGCGCGGGCGTTGTCCTGGGTTGTTGTCAGTACGCCGCGTTGGGCATAGGAGTTGAACGTATCGGCACCGCCACCGATGACAATTTCGCCGCGGTCCGACTGGCTGGCGTAGGCATGTACCACTGCCGAGGTGGCCACGGTGTCGAGTATGGGTTTGACCGGTTCGGTCACCATGGCCTGCAGCGCGATACTTTCGATCGGTAAACGGAAGCCGGCCAATCTGGCCAGTTCACTGCTGTGGCCAGCCACGCACAGGGCAAAGCGGTCGCCGGATACCGGTCCGTCAGGGGTCTGCGCCGCGCTGATACTTTGCCCGCTTTTAGTGAAACCGGTGACTTCACATCCCTGCAGGATGTGCACGCCCAGGCGTGCGGCCGCACGGGCAAATGCCCACACCACCGCATCATGACGCGAAATACCGGCGCGGCGCTGCATCAGGCCACCGTAAACCGGATAACGGCCATCCAGGTTCAGGATAGGCAGTTCGCGGGCGATTTGATCCCGGTCAAGCATCACCGAATCGATGCCGCTCATATGCAGGGCATTGGCCCAGCGGCGGTTCATGTCCAGTTCGTCCTGGCTGTGGCTGAGCTCAAGGATGCCACGCTGGCTGAACATGATATTGAAATTCAGTTTCAGGCCCAGGGTTTCATACAGCCGCAGGGAA
>JBFIHZ010000384.1:0-3691 GCA_041601535.1 Lysobacterales bacterium
CCCATGGCCATAGAGGTGCTGGCAGATGTCACGCGCCTGCTGCCAGATGACACCTATCTCGATCGCCTGGTGATCAACGAAGGCAGCGTGCTGATGCAGGGCAAATCACGCAATGCGCAGCAACTGATCGAGGTTGTGAATAATTCGGAATTACTGGATCATGCCGCGTTTCGTGGCTCCACCCGGCTGGATGCCCAGACCGGGCTGGAAATTTTTGAAGTGAATGCTGATATCTCAGCGCGGGAAGCGCAGTAATGGCCCTGTCGATAACATCCGGCAATGACCGCCGCACCGCCGTGCTGATACTGGTGGTGGTATTGATCCTGGTGTACCTGCTGGGCTTTCACTGGTTTATATTGCGTCACCTGGATTACAACGAAGAGATCAGCAGCCTGGCGGATCAACTCGAGAGGTTTCAGCGGGTGGCACTGCAGCGCGACCACGTGGAAGGCCTGCTGGAATCGATCCAGAGCCGCCGGTCTGAATCCAATCTTTTCCTGGAGGAGCGTGATTTCAACGAAGCGGCAGCCGGCATGTCGGAACGCCTGAACCAGATGGTCAGCACCCAGGCTGATGAGAGCTGTCAGATTGTCAGCCGGCAGCCGGTGCGCGCCCGGGTGGTTGAACGGTTCGAGAAAGTGACGGTCAACGTGCGCATGCGTTGTGGCATAGAGGACCTGATGCGGGTGATGTATTTGCTGGAGACCGGTGTGCCGATGATCATCGCGGATGAACTGACCGTGATCAAACCGCGCGCCCGGCGCCGGGTGCGCAACCAGGAACCCACACCGGAAAATTCACTGGACGTCCGTTTCAATATGTCCGGATACTTGCGGGCGCCAGGTTGAGGGTTATGGAATGAGATGGCTGGAAGACAACCCGGTTGGCATGGCCCTGGCTGCCTTGTGTGGTGGCTTGCTGGTACTGTTACTGGCTTTTTCCGCCTGGTCGGCACTGGCGCCGACACCACAGGTGGCGGTGGAGGAAGTCAATGCCGAAATGGAAAGCCTGGATCTGCCCGAACTGGCCGAAAATCCACCGTTGGACGCGTTCAGCGTGATCACGCAGCGGCCGCTGTTCAACGAATCACGCCAGCCGGTGCTGTCTGTGGCGTCCAGTGATCTGCCCGAGGATTTCGGTGCCGAAGACCTGGAAACGCCGGACGTGGTGCTGTCCGGAGTGGTGATTACGCCCACCCTGCGCATGGTCACCTTGCGCAGCAAGGATGGCAATGAATCGCTGGTTGCATTCGAGGGCCGGCCAATTGAAGGTGAGTTTGCCGGCTGGCAGGTCACGCATGTTGGCTCACGCGCGGCCACGCTGACCTCGGGGGCGGGTGAGGAACTGCAATTGGAACTGCAGGTCCATGATATGAAAATCGAAGAACCGAAAAAACCCAGGGAACGGGCCGGCAAAGCGGACCGGGCTGCGCCCGAGGCCGCGGACGAAACCGCCGGTGAAGCAGAGCAGAACGAGCCAATGACCCGGGCAGAAGAAATCCGTCAGCGCATTGCAGAGCGGCGGGAAGAGTTGAGACGCGAGGCTGAGCTGGCAGAGGAAGCCGGTGAGCCGGCCAGTTCACCCAGTTACCGGGATGCAATCCAGAGCATGGTTCGGCGCAACCGCCGCTCCGGCGCAAATGATGATGATGAATAATAGAGGCACAGCAGCAATGCGAAACCAAACCAGCGCCGAGATTAATCGAAAGCGTAGCGAAAGGAACAAGCAGACGGGCAGCAGCCTGGTCCAGCGTATTGTGCTGGCCTTGAGCATTGTGATGATTGTGGCCGCTTGTGCCAGCACCCAGCCAGCGCCACGGCGGCATGCCAATTCAGGCGAAACGCGTTCGGAAACGGCACCGAGACCCCAGTCGGGGCAGGTCACTCTGGACAGTGTGGAAAACAGCGAAAGCGGCCCGGCCGTCACCGCGGTGGAAGTGTACGACGGTACCGGGGTGTTCTTTAATGCTGAAGCGTCCAGGAAACCGGAAAAGCCGGTGGCGGCGGATGGCGAAATCGTACTGAATTTTGAAGGTGAATCCATCCAGTCGGTGGTGCATACGATTCTTGGTGAGGTGTTGCAGGAAACCTTTGTTATAGGCCCTGGTGTCAGCGGGGAAGTGACTTTTTCCACATCCAAGCCGGTTTCACGGGAACAGCTGTTGCCGATTCTGGAATTGTTGCTGCAATGGAATGGCGCCACCCTGGTTCACTCGGAAGACCGCTATCACGTGTTGCCGGTTGCCGATGCGATCAAGGGCCACCTGGTTCCCCAGATCGGTAACCTGCAAAAGGCCAAGGGCTACGAGGTAAGAGGCGTTCCCTTGCGTTACATCGGGGCGCTGGAGATGGAGAAAATTCTCACGCCCTACGTGCGGGATGGCGCCATCGTGCAGGTGGACCAGTTCCGCAGCATGATTTTCCTTGCCGGAACACCGGAAGAACTGGCCAACTACATGCGCACCGTGGAAGTTTTCGATGTCGACTGGCTGGAAGGCATGTCGGTTGGCATATACCCGCTGCGCACCGTTGATGTCGATTCCATTATTACCGAACTGCAGGGCGTGTTCGGTACCGAAGGCGACACGCCACTGGCTGGCATGTTCCGATTCATTCCACTGGAACGGCTTGGCTCGGTGATGGTGATCACCTATCAGAAAGAATACCTTTACAAGGCGGAAGAATGGATCAAAATTCTTGACCGCGGCGCCGCCGGCGCAGGTAAGCAGCTGTACGTGTACCGGGTGAAAAACCTCGAAGCCCCCATCCTGGCCGGCTACCTTACTGAAATATTTGGCGGTGGCAGTGGTCAGCAGACCAGCAAGCGGTCGCAGGGCACCCTGGCGCCGGGCCTGGAGCCGGTGCAGATTGGCAGTGTGTCGGACTTCAATGAGAATCGCCTGGGCAGTGAAACCACCACCGATGGCGGCAACCAGGGCGGCAGCGGCGGTTCGGTGCTGAACGTGGGTGAAGGCGATATCCGCATCACCTCGGTACTGGAAACCAACTCGCTGCTGATCCAGTCCACCCAATCGCAGTACAACTCCATCCTGGCCGCCATCGAACGCATTGATATCGAGCCGTTGCAGGTGTTGATCGAATCACAGGTGCTGGATGTGGAGCTTAACGAAGAACTGCAGTTTGGCGTGAACTGGTTCCTCAGCAACAACCCCGATCTGATACCCGCGGGTTCCGGCAATCCGCATGGACGCTACATCGATTCCGTGGCTTTCGGCGGCTCATCTGACCAGTCGGGTGGCTTCAATTTCCTCAGCACCATTACCCGGCCGCTGGGTGATGGCACCACCTTTGTGCAGGCCACCATCGCCGCGCTGGACGAGGTCACCGATGTGCGCTCACTGGCTGCACCCTCACTGCTGGTGCGCAATAATGCCACCGCCACCATCACCGTGGGCACCCAGGTACCGGTGCAGTCTTCCAGTATCAGCACCGGTAACGACAATGTGGTCAGCAGTGCCCAGTACGTATCCACCGGTGTCACGCTGACGGTAACGCCACGCATCAACCCCGGCGGGCTGGTGTATATGGACGTGTCGCAGGATGTCAGCCGGCCGGGCGCGCGCGATCCGGATATCTCCACCAGCGGCAACCCGCCGATCAATAATAAATCAGTCACCAGCCAGGTGGCGGTGCAGTCCGGCCAGACCATCTTCCTGGGAGGGCTGATTTCC
>JBFIHZ010000385.1:0-3662 GCA_041601535.1 Lysobacterales bacterium
ATACGTAATGGTCACCTGGCCCAGTTCACGGACTTTGATGGGGTAACCGGAAACTTCCGCATGAGTGCATCGGAGGACGGCTGCACCGTGGCGTTCGAAACCCACTCCAGCCCGCACCCGAGCATCATCGCCGATGGCAGCAGCGAATTGTATCTGGCCACAGCGGATCATTGCGGCATTCTGGCGGAATTGATCCACGCCCTTACTCAGCAGCCGCCGCTGTGCCCATCCGGCGATGAGCTGGACCTGGAGAAAAACGGCGATATGTCGGCCAAACACGCCCACACCAACGCAAACCGGCTGGAGTCCTTTGTCGACCGCTTGCTGGACGCCGATGCGTTTCTGACCGGCGGCGACACCACAGCGGCCTGCAATTCGCTGAATTCGGCACTGGACCGTATGTCCGGCAAAAAACCCTGGTTCAACGGCACTGCCTGCAGCGCCGATATCGAAGCCGCCGTGGAACAGGCAAAAGCGGATGCGGGTTGCCCCTGAGCAAGCCCGCGTCTATCGCTGCTGCGGATAGCTAACACGCACTGCGCGCTGGGCCGTCCGGGGACCCCTGAATGGGTTCCCGTTCGGCGCATCGCGTTAAGCCCGGCCTGAACCCAATTCACTTATCTGTACCCTGGTCCCGGACGGCAGAATGGCCGCTCCGGCGGCTTGGGGCTGGCATGCTCATCCGCTCAGACCAGCAGCACATAGCCGCCCAGTGCCATCAGGCACAGGCCCACGGCCCGGCTCAGCCACTGGCCGAAGCGGAACAGCCTCTCGATCAGTACATAACCGCCCAGGCCGGCTATCCACAGCAGGTTCATCACGCCGCCCACAAACAACAGCGCCATCAGTATCCAGCAACAGCCCACGCAAAACGCACCGTGTTTGATGCCCATGCGAAACGCGCCGGCGCGGGTTGCCTGGAAGTTGTGGGTGAGGAAATGCAGGGGTGAGCGGCAATGGCTCAGGCAGGCTTGCTTGAGCGGAGTTAGCTGGTAAATGCCAGCAGCGATCAGAAAGCTGGCTGACAGGACGGTGCTGGTGCTCCACATCATCATGCCATGCACCAGACCGGCCCGTTCCAGCGCCCAGTGCAACACCGTTGCGGCCAGGCTGAACACCAGCCAGCAGAACAAATAGCCCGCCACAAAAACCGCCGTTGTCCCTAGCGACCCCGGCTGGGCCGGGGTTTGCTGCGCGGCGGTTTGCTGTATCTGGCGCAGCACCCGGGCGTGCAGCAGGATGGTCGGGGCCGCGCTGGGCACCATCATGGCAATCATCATGACCCACCACATCAGCAGCATGACCAGCCAGTAGGACGCTGGCCAGGGCTGGTGGGATGGAGACAGGCCAACGGGCGGAGGAAATTGCGCGCTGGTCATGGCCAGGGTATTCATGCCGGTGCCGGCACCTGCCAGCACATACCACCAGGCCAGGGCGAAAATCAGCACCAGGCCGGTACCTGCTATCCAGCGATCACGTCCAACCAGGGCCTCGATGGTGCCCGGCCTTGCTGCGTGGTTTGAACCGGCTGTGTTCATTGGGAAAATCCTACTATATTTACTATATTCAGGGTGTTGCCGGTGAAATATCTGGAACAAAAAAACCCGTTTCGCCAATCAAACGGACGCGTTGAACCCCCTGTGGCCGTGTTGCACCGGGTAGCCGGTAATCGATGTGGGAATAACCAGGCGAGGTAAGCAAAATGAGCTACACCGATTGGATGATTCGTACCCGGCAGATTGGTACCTGCAGTTGTGATTACGGCTGCCCGTGTGAATTCAATGCGCCGCCAACCCGCTTGCCGTGCGAGGGTGTGATGGCCATGGAGATCACCGAAGGCTATTACGGTGATGTTCGCCTGGATGGCCTGAAAGTGGCCGGGGTGTACCGCTGGCCGGGGCCGGTGCATGAAGGCAACGGCACCTGGTGGTCCATATTCGAACCTGACACTTCGAAGGAACAACTTGATGCCCTGTTCACCATCCTCGGCGGCAAGGATCAGGAGCCCACCACCGGCTTCGCCATTTATGGATCAACCATCGCGCACGAGCCGGATCCGGTGTTCGCTGACATCGAGTTTGAGTTTGACCTGCAGCGCCGCCGTGGCAGCTTCAAGGTGGTCAACGTGCTGGAAGCCCAGGTTGAACCCATACGCAACCCGGTTACCGGCGAGGAGCATTTTATCGCCATCAAGCCGCACAACGGCTTCGAGTTCCGCCAGGCCGAAATGGCCAGCGCTTCGTACTGGAGCAAAGGCGTCATCGAGCAGCAGCACAACGGGCGTTTTGGTACGTTTACCTTTGTAAGTTACGGCCCCCACGGCATTATTCCCGAAGAGAGCCTGCCGGCCAGGAGTGCCTGAAGGTGAGGGATTGGGGATGGGGGTCGGACCCATGGAAGCCACTGAAGTGAATGGCTAAAAACGAAAAGTGCTGCTTTTCAGCGAGCTTAAAGTGTCTTTCTGGCCTGTAAAAAGGTTTGTTTAAGGCGCTCGCGTTTGTTTCTTTGGCAGTGATATCTGCCCCGCCAGCTTCAGAGTCAGGAAAAGGATAGTTATAGGGATAGGGATAGGGGTTGCAGGCGTCGTTGGGGTTAAGAAATACGTCCGTACTTCATGAAGATGCCTGTATCGTTTTCAACACCAGCTCCGCGGCGGCCAGGTCCTCCAATGCACAGCCTACAGATTTGAACAGGGTAATGGCTTCAGCATGTGTCCGGCCGGCAGCGGTTCCGGAACACAGTTCATACAGGTTGGCTTTGATATCGGCTTCGCTGATAACGCCAGACTCAATACCCTGGATGATCTCGCCGGCTTCGGCCAGCGCGCCGTCACGCGTGTCTACATAAATATCCGCAGCCTGCAAAGCGGTGTCGTCTACTTCACGCATCCCAGCGGTAAACGCGCCAATCAGGTCCAGGTGTTGCCCCGGTAGCAGCCAATCACCGAGCACCAGCGGCTCGGTTGCCATGGTGGCGCAGGAGATGATGTCGGCATGTGAAACTGCGGTGGCAAGATTGGATACCGGCCTGACCGCAACAGCGCTGTGGGCGAATTTTTCCGCCAGTTGACCGGCGCGTTCAGCGCTTCGACCCCACACGGCCACGGATTCAATCGGATGGGCGGCACAGTGCGCCCTGATCAGGTGCTCCGCCATGTGCCCGGTACCGACCATCAGCAATTGTGTGGAATCGGCGCGCGCCAGGTAGCTCGCGGCCAGCGCGGAGGCGGCAGCGGTGCGGCGGCGGGTCAGCTCGTTGCCAGCCAGGATTGCCTCGCAAACACCGGTGCTGGCATCCATTAACAGGTAGTTACCGTTTACCGTGGCCAGATCCTGGTCGGCGTTATCCGGGAAAACCGTTACGACTTTGATACCCATTTTCTTGCCGGATTGCCATGCGGGCATCACAATCAGGTGGCCGTCGCTGCTGCCAGGCACATTAATTCGATGCTGCTGACGCAGTGGAAGTGTGGCACCGGTTTGAAACGCCAAACGCAAGGCCTCAACCAACTCAAGGTAATCAAGGAATGTGGAAACCGTTTGGTCGTCTACGTTCAGCATGGTGGCCAGGCTCTTTTCAGTTACGGGCTAAATGATATTGGCTTCGATCAAGGGAAGGTTGTTCAACAGCCGATCAAACGACAAAGGCGACAAATCCAGTGA
>JBFIHZ010000386.1:0-3656 GCA_041601535.1 Lysobacterales bacterium
CGTTCACGGCAAATCGCGGTGATCGCCTCCAGGCCAGCCGCATCCACCATTGCACCGGTGGGATTGGCCGGGCTGGCCAGCACAAATCCGTCCGGTGCCGGGTCCAGCGCGGCCAGCATCGCGGCGGTTGGCTTGAAGGCCTGCTCCGGCCCACAGTGTAGCTCGACCGGCTCCAACCCCAGGGCCCGCAAGGTATTGCGGTACGCCGGGTAACCCGGTGTGACCACGGCCACCCGGTCGCCCGGTGCAAACAGCGTGGTATAGGCCGTTACCAGACCTACGCTGGCACCGCCGGTGAGCAGGATACGGCCGGGTTCCACGCTGACACCGTAGGTGTCCAGGTAATGCTGCGCCAGCCGCTCATGCAAGGGCGCCAGTTCCACATAGCCCAGCGGGTCTTCATCCAGCAGGCGCTGCGCCAGCCGTATGGCTGCTGCGGGTGCGCCAGCCGTGGGCTGGCCAAAGTTCATCGGGATAACCGGCAAACCGGCCCGACGGCGGACAGCGCCGCGGCGGCCGATGATGTCGGCGTAGAATGGCGGAATTCTGGTGCCTTTCAGGCTGGGGGTTGTCATGTGAGGATTTTACGTTGTTGTGACGCGCTTGTGGCGTTCGAATTTGCTCATTGTGCAGGACGCACCGGTGCCGCGAAGCACATGGATGTGCGAGAGCGGCCCCGGCAAATTTGTCGAACCCCTCGGCCTTCGGCCGACAGCTGCTCTACATCGCCACCTCCTCCAACGATAAATAAAAAATCCGCCCACAAGGGGCGGCTTTTTCATTTATGGCTGGGGGAGAGGGATTCGAACCCCCGCTGGCGGAGTCAGAGTCCGCAGTCCTACCACTAGACGATCCCCCAAAAGATGCAGTCAAGCTTTTGTACTGCTGGATCGTATTATAAATGCGTCCGGTTCAACCAGCGCCTGTGACGATTAAGTTCACTCCCGGGGAGTGGATTTTTCGTCGAATCAAGGCAAGCTGGTTGCGAGTAGCGGAGTTACCTCGAATGGTAATGAGCAACGGAGCAACCAGCTTAACGCGGGGTCGGCGGAAAAGCCGCCCCCGGCATAACGGCGGATTAACGTTTCGAGAACTGGGTGGCGCGGCGGGCTTTGTGCAGGCCGACCTTCTTGCGCTCCACTTCACGGGCATCGCGGGTAACGAAACCGGCTTTACGCAGCGGACCGCGCAGTTCGCCATCGTATTCCATCAGTGCGCGGGCCAGGCCCAGGCGGATGGCGCCAGCCTGGCCGGAGGTGCCTCCGCCCTTGACTGTGGCATTGATGTCGAAGGTGTCGGTCATTTCCACTTTTTCCAGCGGCTGACGCACGATCATGCAAGCGGTTTCACGGCCAAAGAACTCGTCCAGCGGACGGTCGTTGACCAGGATGCGGCCGGTGCCGCGGGTCATGAACACGCGTGCTTTGGACGATTTGCGGCGGCCTGTGCCGTAGTATTGTTCGGTTGCCATATCAGGTATCCGTAAATTCCGTATCAGATGTCGAGCGGCTTGGGCTGCTGCGCGGCATGTGGATGATCCGGACCTGCATATACATGCAGCTTGCGGAACATGGCGCGGCCCAGCGGATTCTTGGGCAGCATGCCCTTGATCGCTGCCTGGAGAACACGCTCGGGGTGCTGATCCAGTTGTTTGCCCAGGTTAATGGATTTCAGGTTGCCAATGTAGCCGGTATGACGGTAATACATCTTGTCTTTCAGCTTGTTGCCGGTAACCCGGATTTTTTCGGCATTGACCACAACAATGTGATCGCCCGTGTCCATATGCGGCGTGAACATGGGTTTATGCTTGCCACGCAAACGGCTTGCCACTTCGGTAGCCAGTCTGCCCAGTGTTTTGTCTGTCGCATCAACCAGGCACCAATCGTGCTCAATAGTCTGCGGCGTTGCGGTAAACGTCTTCATGTAACTCTCTCGACGGTAAAAGGTCGCGGGTGAAGGGCGGGAATTCTACTGGCTTACGCCGCCAGATTCAACTACCAAAGCCCTGTTTTTGTCATGCCAGCCCTTTTCGGGCCGGCGTCAGATTTTCAGCCGGTCCACCGGTTTTCCACCCAGCAGGTGGGATTCAATGATCTCGTCCACGTCAAACTCATCCACGTAGGTGTACCAGACACCCTCCGGATACACCACGCAGACCGGACCCTCTTCGCAGCGGTCCAGGCAACCTGCTGAATTCACGCGTATTTTTCCGGCACCGGACTGACCCAGTTCCTTGATGCGCTGTTTGGCGTATTCGCGCATGCCGGAGGCGCCACAGCGGCTGCAGGAAGGCCGGTCGGCATCCGGCCCGCGGTCATTGGTGCAGAAAAACACGTGCTTCTGGTAATAATCCACAATTGATCCGTAACTGATTGAGTGTGACCCGGCGGGATTTGCTGTAACGGCCAGCTGTAACGGCTAACCGGCCGGTCAGAAATTATAAACCAGGTTGGCCGAGGTCAGTGTATCGGTTTCCTCCACGCCTTCGGGTACATCGGTGTTGTGACGCACCTGGAAGCCCAGTTTCACGGCGAACCTGGAGTTGATGGCCACGTTCAGGCCCAGGTCATTCTGTACGTAGGTGTTATCACTGCCGCTTTCAACCAGGAAGCGCTCACCCAGGGTGGTGGTCGGGGTGATTTTCCAGGTCCAGTTGACCACGCCGCGCAGGATTGCATCGTTCTCGTCTTCGCCGGTTTCTTCCAGCGTGGCGGTACGGTAACCGACACCACCTTCAATTTTCAGCTTGTGCACCTTGTTGTCCAGCAGTTGACGGCCATAACCAAAGGTCAGCGTGGTCTGGTCTTCATAGGCGCTGAAATCGTCATTCTCGTAACGCAGGGCGCCAAAAACATAGCTCTTCTGGGTCAGCTTGTAATCGGTCTGTGCGCCGAAATCGTAACGCTTGGCAGTTGTTTCACCGTCGTCTTCGGCACTGATCGCACCGGCCGCCAGACGATGACGCCATTTTTCAGAATCGTAAATAAACTCCAGCGCCAGGTTGATGGACTGGGTATCGGAATTGCCGCTGGTGGACACCAGGCCAAATTCACCTTTGCCCGACCAGCCGTAGTTGGGCTCCTCTTTTTCTTCGGCCAGCAGGCTGACCGGTAACAGCGCCACGGCCAGCGCCACGATGCGTATGGTAATGCTCGGTTTCATGTTGCAGTTCTCCGTTGGGGATGCGCAAAAAACGCGCAAGTATACCGGCTTGGAGGATATTTTCATCCTCGGGCGGGTTAAAATAACCCTGAAAATTTACCGGAACCTGTCATGGCTGCCACGCGAAACTTCACTCCCCTGGACCGTTTACTCATCCGTATCGACGATGCCGTGCGGCTTTCCGCCGGCATTGCGCCCGATGCGCAGCGCCCCAACCCGGCGGGTGAACTGCCGCAGCCCGAGCTGGCCGATGACGAGCGCCTGCACGCGGCCGGTCTGATGCGGGTCAATCATGCCGGGGAAATATGCGCCCAGGCGCTGTATGCCGGCCAGGCGGCCACCGCGCGCGACGATGCGGTGCGCCAGGCCATGCAGCAGGCGGCGGATGAGGAAATCGACCACCTGGCCTGGTGTGAAAGCCGGCTGGAGGAGCTGGGCAGCCACACCAGCTGGCTGAACCCCCTGTGGTATGCAGGCTCTTTCGCCATCGGTGC
>JBFIHZ010000387.1:0-3643 GCA_041601535.1 Lysobacterales bacterium
CATCGCGGAATCCCTGCAACGTCTGCTGCCATTGATGGAGCACGCGGCGCAATACAACATTCCGGTGCGCGGTTATATTTCCTGCGTACTGGACTGCCCCTATGAAGGTGCCATTGAGCCTGCTGTAGTGGCGCAATTGTGCGCCTCCTTACTGGCCGCCGGATGTGAAGAAATTTCCCTCGGTGATACGATTGGAACAGGCACACCCAGGCGGGTGCGCACACTGTTGCAACAGGCCAGCCACGCGGTGCCGGTGGAAAAACTGGCGGTGCACTTTCATGACACCTACGGCCAGGCGCTGGCCAACATCCTGGCCTCGCTGGAGTTCGGCGTGCGTACCGTGGATGCATCGGTGGCTGGCCTGGGCGGCTGTCCCTATGCGCGCGGCGCTTCCGGCAATGTCGCCACCGAAGATGTGGTCTACCTGCTGAATGGCCTGGGCCTGCACAGCGGCATCAACCTGGACGCACTGGCAGACACCGGTGCCTGGATTTCCGGCGAACTGGGGCGCGATCACGGCAGCAGGGCAGGCAAAGCCTGGCTTGCCCGGCGGCAAAAATAGCCCGGATCAAACATGACTCAATTTATTTTCCAAACCTTTATTGCAGGAGTACAAAAGCATGAAACTTGACCAGGTAAAAGCACTGGTAACCGGCGGCGCTTCGGGACTGGGTTTATCGGTGGCCCGCCGCATCATTGCCGATGGCGGGGCGGTAACACTGCTGGACATCAACGATGAAGCCGGCCAGGCGGCCCAAAAGGAACTGGGGGAAAAGTCCTGCTATGTGCATACCGACGTAACCTCGGAAGCCGCCATCGTGCGCGCGGTGGATGAGGCAGTTGAAGCCAACGGCGGTCTCAACCTGGCGGTGAACTGTGCGGGCATCATTGGTGCCGGACGCGTTCTGGGCCGGGAAGCGCCCATGGACCTGTCGTTTTTCACCCACACCATCATGATCAACCTGGTGGGCAGCTTCAATGTGGCCAAAGCGGCTGCCAACCGCATGCAGGAAAACGAACCCGGTGAAGACGGTGAGCGCGGCCTGATCGTCAACACGGCCTCGGTGGCGGCCTACGAGGGCCAGATTGGCCAGGCTGCCTATTCGGCATCCAAGGGCGGCGTGGTCGGCATGACCTTACCCATGGCACGTGAGTTTTCCCGCATTGGCATTCGCGTGATGACCCTGGCGCCAGGCATCTTCTGGACACCCATGGTGGACGGCATGCCGGAGCACGTACAGGAATCGCTGAATGCATCCATCCCCTTCCCTTCACGGCTGGGCCGGCCCGATGAATTTGCTGCAATGGTGCAGCACATCGTCCAGAATGTGTACCTTAATGGAACCACCATCCGGCTGGACGGCGCGGTGCGCCTGGCGCCGAAATAAGGAAATCCCATGGAAACTTTTTCCGAAGTAAGACAACACATTCTGGGCCAGCACGAACTCACTACGGATGAACCGTTCATCGTCAGCTTTGAATGCCCGGTGGGCGACCAGGGACGCCGCCAGAGCCTGTTTCTGGCCGAGTTGAAGACCACTGACGGCCGGCGTGTGCTGCGGGTGGAAACCCCGGTGGTGCCCTTGTCGGACCTGAACGCCGAGAAGTGTCTGCGCATCAACCTGATGCAGCGGGTGGGTTACCTGGCCGTCGGCGACCTGGACGGCGTGCCGTATATAAAGATGTGCGAAAACCTTCCCTATGCCTTTCTGGTGGACCAGGAACTGGACTACGTGATACGCCACGTGGCACATACGGCCGACCAGATTGAGCTGTCGCTGGAGCACGGCACAGACGTAACCTGAATTCCGGCCGGCAGGACCTGACCAAGGTATTTCACCACTGACGGGCTGCACGGCCAGCTTTGCCATACGGAGATTGCATGCAAGAAATAAAAGACTTTTTTCTCAGTGACAGTTTTCTGCCGATGCTGATCGACGGCGCAATGAAACTGATCTTTGCGCTGGTCATTTACATCATCGGCCGCTGGGTCGCCCGCATCATCACGCGTTCATCGGTGAAGCTGATGAATGCGCGCAATGTGGACGCCACGCTGGTGGCCTTCCTGAGCAACCTGCTGTTCGCCACCCTGCTTACCGCGGTCATCCTGGCTGCGCTGGATACCCTTGGCCTGCCCATCACCTCGCTGCTGGCAGTAGTGGGTGCCGCCGGCCTGGCCGTTGGCCTGGCCATGAAAGACTCGCTGGGCAATTTCGCCGCGGGCGTTATGCTGGTGCTGTTCCGGCCGTTTACCAAAGGCGATTTCGTGGAGGTGGCCGGTGTTTCCGGCACGGTGCAGGAAGTGCGTATTTTCAACACCGTGCTCACCACTCCGGACAACAAGCAGGTGATCCTGCCGAATGGTCAGGTCACCGCTGACCCCATCACCAATTACAATGCGCATGACACCCGCCGGGTGGACATGATGTTTGGCGTGGGTTATGACGACAACCTCAAAACCGCGCGTGAAGTGCTGACGCGCATCTGCACCAGCCACCCACTGGTGCTGGAAGAGCCCGCGATCAAAATTTTCGTGCACAGCCTGGGCGACAACAGTGTCAATTTTGCCGTCAGGCCCTGGTGTAAAACCGCGGATTACTGGACGGTCTGGGGCGACCTGTTGGAACAGGGCAAAGAGGAACTCGAGGCCGCGGGTTGCAGCATCCCTTATCCGCAACGGGATGTGCATATTCACCAGGTGAACGAACAATCCGACCCGGACTGAAACCCGGCCAAGCAAACAGGAGATACCGAAACATGGCAAACGAAGGCTATCACGAACCCGTTGAGGAACTCAGCGATGAAACCCGCGACATGCACCGCGCCATCATCTCGCTGATGGAAGAACTGGAAGCAGTGGACTGGTATAACCAGCGCGTGGACGCATGCAAGGATAAGGAACTGGCGGCCATACTGGCGCACAACCGCGACGAGGAAAAAGAGCACGCGGCCATGGTGCTGGAGTGGATCCGCCGCCGCGATCCGAAACTCAATGATGAACTGAAAGACTACCTGTTCACGGACAAGGAAATCGCGCACGGCTAAACCGGCAGGAAGACAACGGCAGTTGGGCAGATTCTGAAATCACGCCTATACTGAAACGGTTCCACTCCAACAAACCAACACCAAAGGAGCCATCATAATGAATATGCGTTTCATTATTTCCGTCGTTGTGCTGTTTGTCTGGACCATGGCCGCCGGTTTCGTGGTACACGCCACCTTGCTGGGCCAGGACTATGCCGCACTGCCCAATCTGTTTCGACCGGAAGCCGAAGCAGAGGCTTATTTCATGTACATGCTTGCCGGCCACCTGTCAATGGCCATCGGCCTGACCTGGATTTACCGCGCCGGCCAGCAGAACAAGCCCTGGCTGATGCAGGGTGTGCGTTTTGGTCTGGCGCTGCTGCTGCTGCTGCCCATTACCACCTATCTGATTTATTATGCGGTACAGCCCTTACCGGCTGACCTGGTACATAAACAGATCATATTTGACGGCATTGCCATTGTACTCACCGGCGTGATCACCGCGCTGGTCAATAAATAAAACCACCGAAGGAAGCTTATGAAATCACGAGCCGCTGTTGCCTGGGAAGCAGGCAAACCACTGGAAATTGAAGAAGTTGATGTTCAAGGCCCCCAGCAG
>JBFIHZ010000388.1:0-3642 GCA_041601535.1 Lysobacterales bacterium
AGTCCGTTGCTGAATTTGGAGACAGGATAATGCTTCTTGCCCGGCGCATGGAGTCGCAGAAGAACAAGAGTTTCGGCATGTACGAACATGCGATGAAACTGGCTCAGGACGGTGCCGACATCATCCACCTCGAAGTGGGCCGGCCCTCTTCCGATACCCCATTGCACATCAAGGAAGCGGCCAAAGCGGCGCTGGATAACGGCATCGTGCACTACGGTGATCTGCAGGGCACGCTGGCACTGCGTGAAGCGCTGGCACAACGCTACCGCGAACGCAATCAGCTGGATTTCGATGCCGATGAGATACTCATCACCAACGGGGTCACCCAAAGCGCATTTGCCGCCCTGATGGCTACCATCAACCCGGGTGACGAGGTGATTGTGCTGGAGCCATATTATCCGCAGCACAACCCCAAGGTGGCGTTGCTGGGAGGCAAGGTAGTCTCCGTGCCGCTGGACAGTTCACGCGATTTCCGCCTTGACGCCGCAGCAGTGGAAGCCGCGGTCACGCCGGCCACCCGCATGATCATCCTGGTCAACCCGGCCAATCCGGTGGGCACGGTTTACACGCGTGATGAGCTTGGCGCGCTGGCAGACATCTGCATCAAACACGACCTCTTGCTGCTGGCCGACGAAGTATACGAGTTCAACATTTTCGACCAGGGCCGGCACATCAGCATCGCCTCACTGCCCGGTATGCGCGAACGCACCATCACCACCAGTGCATTCACCAAGGCCTACTCCATGGACGGCTGGCGCATAGGTTTTACTGCCGCGCCGCGGTCGATCATCGCCGCCATGAACAAAGTCACCCTGAATGACACCACCCACCCCTGTGTGTTTGCGCAGGAAGGCGCGATTGCCGCGGTCACCGGGCCACAGGACTGCCTGGAAATCATGGTCAAAGAAGACCGCCGGCGCCGTGACCTGGTGGTGGAGCGGCTCAATAACATGCCGGGCATACGCTGCCACCAGCCGCAAGCCACCATTTATGCCCTGCCGGACTTCCGTGAGCTGGGCAAGTCATCGGAACATCTGGCCCACGAGCTGCTGAATGAATGCCATGTGGCGGTGGAATCCGGCGTGACATACGGCCAGAGTTGCGAAGGCTACATCCGCATGTGTTTCGGTTCCGAGCCCTATGAGCGGCTGGACGAGGCGCTGGACCGGATAGAAGCCTACATCAACAGGCAATAGCGGCCGCCTGCGGCTCGTATTTGCCAGTACTGGTTCTGCACGCGGCTACATGGCAGGTTTTGCAGAAGCCAGCAGAGTACTAAATAATCAGTATCAGTAAACAAGGTAACTAGCATGAAATATGGACACCTGAAATACGCGGCAAGCCTCCTTTTCGTTTGGATGATCAGCAGTCAGACGGCCTTTTCAGAAACCACCATCATCCATGCAGGCACCCTGCTGGCCACCCCCGGATCTCCGCCAAAGACCCAACAAAGCATTATCATCAGTGATGGCCGGATCCAGGACGTTCGGGATGGCTTTGTTACCGCAGATCCCGGCCAGCCGGACCAGCGGGTCATTGATCTTTCATCGAAATTCGTAATGCCGGGCTTTATTGACTTGCACGTGCACCTGTCCGGCCAGGTGGGTGACGGCAAACCCACCGATGAGGTCACCCACAGCGACGCGGACGTGGCGTTGACGGCGGCCATGTATGCTAGTCGCACGCTGCAGGCCGGCTTTACCACCCTGCGCGACCTCGGCTCCAACGGCGAACCGCTGTTCGCCTTGCGCGACGCCATTGCCGCCAACAAGGTGCCGGGGCCCAAACTGATCGTTTCCGGTCCGGCCATCACGCCGACGGGCGGACACGGCGATATCCACGGCTACCGCGCCGATGTGATGGAGGTGCTGGCTTCACCGGCTGTATGCGACGGCGCGGATGACTGCCGCCGGGCCGTCCGGCGCATGGTCAAACTGGGGGCGGATGTGATCAAGGTAACAGCCACCGGTGGCGTGCTGAGCAATACCGCCACCGGCACCGGCCAGCAATTCACCGATGAAGAACTGAAAGCCATTGCCGAAACCGCCCATGCATTGGGGCGCAAGGTGACCGCCCATGCCCACGCCAAAGAAGGCATCCAGGCCGCCGCGCGGGCCGGCTTCGATTCCATCGAGCACGCCATGTGGGCTGATGAAGAAACCATGAAAGTGCTGAAAAAAGCCGGTATCTGGATTGTGCCCACCGTCTACCCCATCACCTATGTGGGCACCACGCCCGAGGAAATGAAAAAGGGTCCGCTAAAGGACCTGCCGCCTGCCAGCATGCAGAAACTGCTGGCGCTGGGCCGGCAGCCCAAGGACATGACCCGCCTGGCGCATGAAATGGGCGTGAAAATTGCGCTGGGTACCGACACCGCCATATCACCGCACGGTGAAAACGCCCATGAATTCCTCGAGTACGTAGACGCCGGCATGAGCCCCATGGAGGCGCTGAAAGCCGGAACAGTGAGTGCCGCCCAGGCGGGCGGCATTGCCGAGTCCACCGGCTCCATCAGCGCCGGCAAGGCGGCCGATATCGTGGCCCTGGGCGGCAACCCGCTGGAGTCAATCGACGCGGTACTGGACGTGCGTTTCGTCATGCGAGACGGCATCGTTTTCAAGACCACGGACTAGCCGCACGGGGCGTATCCGCGCCCCTGTCCCTGTGCTAGTATCTCGCGGAATTGCCCCGGATTCTTCGGGGCGTGTGGGCGCTCCAAGGGGTTGTCTGCCGTGTCAGGGCTCCTTGATTGTGGGCCTTTTCGCGGTTTAACCGGGGGGGCAGACTCTGGCCGGAACCGCACCGCTCGGAGTAAACAGAAATGTCAGTGCGATTGTTCGTTGGCGTTTCGCTCGTTCCGCTGGCCTGTGCCGTTCAAGCCCAGCAGATAGATATGGAAGCCATGATGAAATGGGGCAACGCCACAGTTGTCCATTACCAGGTCGTTGGGGACTATCAAGCAGGGACCGTCATCGCCTACCAGGAGCCCGGTGGCCAGGCTGATGTCACCGACAAGGTGACTTTGAACTTTGACTGGAACCTGCAGGAAAACAAACTGATCGGCACCCCGAAGGTGCTCAACGACACCACCTCGATCTCCAACCTGCGGAACGTCGAATCCACCTGTCCGCCGCCTTCACCCCCCAAAGGGGCATATGAACACATCACCGTCAATGAAGTGATTGGCAGCGGCGTGGAACTGCTCGATATCAAGGGCTTTACCGACTACCCGGAGATTGAAGTCACGGCATCCTGCCAGGGCAGTTGGTACAAACGAACGGTGATGCCGGAAAAAGCGCCGGTCGTTTTGCAGGTACCCGTGCCTTCACCGATGATCCTTATTCTGCCGGCATCCAGCTCCACGGAAAACATCAGGGTATTGCCCGGCGGAACTTCTTTTCAGGTCAAACTGAAAGGCTGGACCTGGACCTATACACCCAGCCTGACCGAAACCTGAAACAGCACTGAAAAAGGGCTGGGCGGGCGCCACAAAGCCCTGCCCGGCCTTTTTTTCAGGTGAAGAAGAACACAACCGGGACTGCACAGATTTAAGCCCGTCGATAACCGCTTAATCATCCGGTGTACTGACAAACATGGCGATCAGGGCAATCATGCCGGCATAGCGGAAAGCCGATTGCAGCA
>JBFIHZ010000389.1:0-3622 GCA_041601535.1 Lysobacterales bacterium
CTGACGGCTCCGGCTACCAGTATTACGGGGAGATCAGCGAAGACTGCTACGAAAGCGCAGCCTACAACCAGCTGACGCAGCGGATGTATAGCGCCAAGGACACCAATATATTTTGTGAAATAAGGCCCAACGAGCCCTTGAACCCTGATGGGGAATTACCATGGAGGGCTTGGGATATCGACTATCGTCTGGTGGGGATTGAGGCTGATCCGGTCAATAACGTCGTATACGGTATTACGGAAGATGATGAGCTGGTGCGTTTGGACATCGATGACAATGGCCCTGATGGCCTTGGCACATGGACTGTAATCGGTCCGATATCACTGCAAAGTTCGAGTGGGGTGGACGCACCGAACGGTGAGTTCGATCCGATTCCGGATTTCCCGGATGCCCTGGCTTACGACCCGGCCTGTGAGACCCTGTATACGGTCAACAGTTTAGGTGTGCTGTATGCGATCGATCCCCGAACCGCCGAGGCCAGGGAGATTGGCGATACGGGCCTGCATGTAACTCCGCCGCCTGAGAGTTCTGGCAGTACATCCTCCTACGGGTTGGCTTTCGTGCCGGCCGAGGGCGAGGCAGGGGCGACGTGCGGTGGCGCGACAGTGGACATCAACCTGACCTCAAGCGAGTCGGTTGATCCGGTGGTGGCGGGTTCCGGCAACGGCAACCTGACCTATGTGGTGACCGCGACCAACAACGGGCCCGGGGACGCCACCGGCGTTGAAGGCAGTGTGAGCCTGACGTGGCCGGCCGGAGTGACGATTGATTCGATCACACCATCCGGCTCTGGCAGTTGGGTCGGCACCGGGTCGGGCACCTGGACCATCGGTGATCTGGCGAACGGTGCCAGCGAGACGCTGACGCTTGTGCTGACCGTTGATTCCTCTGCGGCTGTGGGTACCGACGTCATCAACCTGTCCGGTTCCATTTCCGCGATTAACGAAACCGACACCGATGACAGCAATGACGCCACGGCGCAAGCCACATCAGTAGCACGCCAGGTGGATATCCGTCTTACTTCCACCGAGTCGGTTGACCCGGTGGTAGCGGGTTCGGGTGATGACAACCTGACGTACGTGGTGACCGCGACCAACAACGGCCCGTCCGATGTGGATGATCTGGTGATCAGCGATACGCTGACCTTGCCTTCCAACGTGAGCCTGGACTCGGTAACACCGAGCGCCGGGACCTGGGACGGCAGCAACTGGACCTTAAGCCTGAACAACGGCGAATCGGCCACGTTGACGATAGTCATCGACGTGCCATTGAGTGCCAACGAGGGCACCGACGTGATAGGCAACACCGCGACGGTTACCGGTACAGGCGGTGGCGAGACCTTTATCAACACCGAAGATGATACGGTCACCGAGTTGACCAGCATCCGCTGGCCGCAAGCCAACTTCAACGTCAGCAAGGTATACACCTCCGCTGGCGGTGGCCCGGTGAACGTGACCCTGGAATGCTCGGACAGCAGCGGTCTGCTGCTGTACAACCCGCAGCAGGGCACCACGCCAACCACCCTGACGGTGCGGCGGTTCGACATCGACCCGGCCAGTGCGGGTACACGCTGCACGGTCATTGAGAATGTGCCGGACGGCTACTACGAGTATTCACGCTCGGCCGACTGCGACGTGGACCCGGCGGCAGACAACTTCGCTGACGAGCCGTACGCCTGCACCATTACCAATGCGCCGACGCGCGCCACCTTCGAGGTCAGTAAGTCCTACATGGATGGCAACGACGGGGACCCGGTGACACTGGCGCTTTCGTGCAACACCGGTCTGCCGCTGGAGCAGCAGGTCACCATGGGTCCTGGCAGTGTGGGTGAAACCGGGCCGGGGCAATATGCCGTGGTGTTTGTGGTGGAAAGTTACACGGACGGCACACTGGACTGCACGGTAAGCGAGCAGCCGGCGCCGGGCTATACCGGTGCTTTCGAATGCGCAGGTAATGCCAACACCGCCTGTGACGTGGGCGGTCCGTCAGGTATTTATGCCGGTACGCCGTATGCAGTTGAATTCTCCGAAGGTCCCTGTGTGTTCGAGGACATCACCGCGGACGGCGTGAATGGGGCGGCGATGACCTGCGTGATCCGCAACTACCCGGATCCGGTGGAAGTGAACATCTACAAGGACTGGGTGGTTAACCATGACGACTTCCAGGGCGTGAGTACCGAGATCGCCATTGAGCTGGCCTGTTCGTCACCGATCATTGCGCTGGAGTGCCCGGAGCTGGGGCCGGCGTCACAATCGCCGCCGGCAGAGCAGAGCGCGGATGCTGATGGATTCGATTACTACGTCGGCTGCGACGGCGACACCGGGCCCAATGACGTCGGGCTGATCGCCCAGGTGATCCCGGATTATCCGTTGACGCAATGCGGTGCGAGCGAATACGTGTACGACGATGCCATCGAAGTCGATAACGGCTGCGAAGCGTTCTCGGTGAGTGCCGGGCAGGGGCACAGCTGCGTGATTACCAACACGGTGTTTTACGAGGGCATCCCGACGCTGAGCCAGTACGGCATGGCCATCCTGGCACTGCTGATGCTGGGTGTCGGCCTGGTCGGCTTCCGGCGCATGGCATAAGCCAAACAGGGTAAGCGTGAAACGCTGACGACCCTGCGACAAAACGGACTCTGCGGCAGCTAACTGCCGCGGGGTTTTTGATATTTGTGATATTTGGGGTCAGAGTAAAAACTTTTAGTGCTGCAACCTACGCCTCCGCCTGACAAATAATTTTTACTCTGACCCCAAATATCCTGACCCCAAATATTCGGAGTTCAGGCGAGGTTCGCCGGGCGGGAGGTGATTTTCCGATAGGAGATGGCTTCCGCCAGGTGCTGTGTGCCAATAGATTCAGCTTCGTCGAGATCCGCCAGGGTGCGTGCGACCCTGAGGATGCGGTAGCAGGCGCGCGGCGACAGCACGTGCTTCTTGCTGGCACTGGCCAGCAGCTTGCGGTCGCCGGTGCTCAGTTCACAGTGGGTTTTCAGTTCGGCGGTTTCCAGCCGGGCGTTGATGCGGCCGCAGCGCGCCAGCTGAATCTGGCGGGCTGCCACCACGCGCTGCCGCACCGCCTCGCTGGCTTCCGGTGTCGGGCCCTGGTGCTGCACCAGAAAGGTTTTGGGGCGGTTCACCTGCACGTGAAGGTCGATGCGGTCGAGCAGCGGGCCGGAAATGCGGCCGCGGTAACGGCTTACCCGGTCGCCGCTGCAATGGCAGCGCCCGCTGTCGTCGCCGCCATAGCCGCAGGGGCAGGGGTTCATTGCCGCCACCAGCTGAAAGCAGGCCGGAAAGGTTTCCTGCCTTTGCGCGCGGCTGATGACAATGTGGCCTGACTCCATCGGCTCGCGCAATACTTCCAGTACATGGCGGTTGAACTCGGGCAGTTCATCGAGGAACAGCACGCCGTTATGCGCCAGCGAGATTTCACCGGGACGCGGGTGTGATCCGCCGCCCACCAGTGCAATGGCGCTGGCGGTGTGGTGCGGCGCACGGAAGGGCCGGGTCAGCCAGTTTGCCGGGTCAAAGCGGCCGCGGGTTACCGAGGCTATGGCGGCCACTTCCATGGCTTCTGCATGCGACATCGGAGGCAGAATGCCGGGCAGGCGTGAAGCCAG
>JBFIHZ010000390.1:0-3614 GCA_041601535.1 Lysobacterales bacterium
CGGCAATAACAACACGCCGTTGACCCAAACGCTGGAAGCCATCCGCGCGGCCGATGCGGACCTGATCGGGCTGCAGGAAACGCGTGCCGAGTCCCGCCCGTGCACCGAGCTTTACTGCCCGCCGCGCGGGGAGTCGGTGGCTGCCGCAATTGCAGCGGAACTGGGCTACCACCTGTACCAGCAGCAGCCGGCCAACGCAGCCCTGTGGGCCAATGCGATCCTCAGCCGTTACCCCATCGTCGGCCACAGCGAACATCGCCTGGGGGTGCAGCTGGATGTTGCCGGCAGAAGCGTCTACCTGTTCAATATTCACCCCGCAGATTACCCCTACCAGCCTTACCAGTTGCTGCGCATCCGCTACGGTGCGGCACCGTTTGTGGATGATGCCGCTGCCGCCATCCGTTATGCCCGCCGCACGCGTGGCAGTGCACTGCGCCTGCTGCAACAGGATCTTGCAGCGGCGCGGGCAGCTGACCTGGTGGTAATCACCGGTGACTTCAATGAGCCGTCACACCGCGACTGGACACCAGCAACCGTGGCCGCCGGGCTGCAACCCATGACGGTGTCCTGGCCACTGACCCGGGCGCTGGAAGACGCCGGTTTTATCGATGGCTACCGCACGGTTTATCCGGATACGGTGGCCAGGCCGGGATTTACCTGGTCACCATTGCTCGACCCCGCTGATCATGACGACCACCCAGACCGCATTGATTTTGTGTTTATCCGCGGCGCCAATGTCACCGCCCATCAGGCTTCCGTGCTGGGAGAGGATGCTCGGCACGCCGACATCGTGGTCAGCCCCTGGCCATCGGATCACCGCGCCGTGGTGGTCAGGCTGACATTTTGAATTTTTCCACTTTGACCACATATCATTCAGGAACTTTGCGATGGGTTTATCCATCCAATTGCTGAATTTATTGAACGGCCACCGAGCCTGGCGGAGAACCAAACCATGATGCGTATTGTTTTATTCCTGGCGACCAATGCCGCCGTACTGGTGCTGATCAGCGTGGTGTTCCAGGTATTCGGCATTGAAGGCATTCTGGCGGAAAATGGTGTCGACCTGAACCTGCAGGCGCTGCTGGTCATGTCTGCGGTGATCGGCTTTGGCGGTTCCTTTATCTCCCTGGCCTTGTCCAAGTTCATGGCCAAGCGCTCGATGGGCGTGCAGATCATAGAAAATCCCACCAACCGCACGGAACAGTGGCTGGTCGACACGGTACGCCGCCAGGCCGAGGAAGCCCGCATCGGCATGCCGGAAGTGGGTATCTTCAACTCACCCCAGCCCAACGCCTTCGCCACCGGCATGCGCCGCAATGCCGCACTGGTGGCGGTCAGCTCCGGTTTGCTGCAAAACATGCAGGCCGATGAAGTGGAGGCCGTGCTGGCGCATGAAGTTTCACATGTGGCCAACGGCGACATGGTCACCATGGGCCTGATCCAGGGCGTGGTGAATACCTTTGTGATTTTCCTGTCGCGTATTATCGGCCACGTGGTGGACCGGGTGGTATTCAAAACCGAGCGAGGCTACGGGCCGGCCTATTACGTCACCTCGATCGTGGCGCAGATATTCCTTTCCATACTGGCCAGCATGATTGTCATGTGGTTTTCTCGGCAGCGGGAATTCCGCGCCGACGCCGGGGGCGCTTCACTGGCCGGACGCAACAAGATGATCAGCGCACTGCGCGCCTTGCAACGCGGTCATGAAGCCGAAGACCTGCCAGGTGAATTCGCTGCGTTTGGCATATCCGGCAATATGGCGTCGGGCATGAAAAAACTGTTTATGAGCCATCCGCCGCTGAGCGAGCGCATCGCCGCGCTGGAAAATTCGGTATAGCCCGGCTGCCGGTCGGTTTGCTCACGCCAGGAGTTTGTTGCTCAAGGCTCGCCTTGATCACAACAGGGGTTACTTACTTCAGGGCTTGATGACTTTCAGCAGGCGCTTCTGCGGATGGCGTGCCTTGATTTCGGCATCTTCCGGGCTGGCTGAATAGGTGCCATCCGCGTGCATATCCCAGGCAATCATGTCGTCCTGCCAGGGTATGTTGAAACACTCTTCCAGCAGGCGTGTCTTCAAGCCCGCCTGACGGACCGGAAATGCGACCTCTACCCGTTGCGCCAGGTTGCGTTCCATCCAGTCCGCGCTGGAACACCACACTTCATCATCGCCCGCGTTGACGAAATGATACACACGGGCATGCTCCAGAAAGCGCCCCACGATGGAACGCACGCGGATATTCTCCGATATGCCCTTTATACCGGGCCGCAGACAGCACACACCCCGCACCAGCAGCCGTATGGGAACGCCCGCACTGGATGCTGAATACAGCGCCTTGATGATTTTGGGTTCTGTCAGCGAATTCAGTTTTACATTGATGCCGCAGGGCAGTCCCTGCCGCGCCTGGTGTTCTTCGCGCCGAATCTTGGCTATCAGCGATTTGTGCAGGGTGAACGGCGAATGCATCAATTGCTTCAGGCCATACAGCTTGCCCAGACCGGCCAGTTGCTTGAACACCAGGTGTACGTCATCGGTAATTTCCGGGTCGGAGGTCATCAGGCCGATATCGGTATAGAGTGCCGCTGTGCCGGAGTGATAATTGCCGGTCCCCAGGTGAACGTACTTACGCAGGTTGCGGCGTTCGCGGCGCACGATCATCAGCATTTTGGCGTGGGTCTTGCGCCCTACCACGCCATACACCACCTGTACTCCGGCCCGCTGCATGCGGGTGGCCAGGTTGATGTTGGCTTCCTCGTCAAAGCGCGCGCGGATCTCCACCACCACCGTTACATCCTTGCCGTTACGCGCCGCTTCAACCAACAGGTTAACGATCTGCGAGTCAATACCGGTGCGATACAGGGTCTGACTTATGGCCAGCACTTTCGGGTCGCGGCTGGCCTGACGCAGCAGTTCCAGCACCGGCTGAAAACTCTCGTACGGGTGGTGTAACAGCACATCACGGCGGCGCAGTATGGCAAAGTAATCCGGCTCGCCGGCCAGTGAATTTTTCACCACCGGCTTGAATACCGGGTACTTCAGGTCGGGCCGGTCGATCAGGCCAATGGCTTCAGACAGGCGGTTCAGATTAACCGGCCCGTCGTACTGGTAGAGGTCCTCACTGCCCAGGTCGAATTGCGACGCGAGGAATTTTTCCACCGCCGGGGGACAGGTGGTGGCGGTCTCCAGCCGCACCGCGGCTGCGAACCCGCGCTCCATCAACTCCCCTTCCAGCGCGCTGGCCAGGTTTTCGATTTCTTCCTCATCCACCAGCAATTCGGAATTTCGGGTCACGCGGAACTGGTAATTTCCCAACACCTCAAGACCGGGAAACAGGTCTGCGGTAAACGCCTGCAGCACCGCGCCCAGCAGCACGAAATCGTGCGGGCCGCGGGTATAGGAGCGTGGGATCCGAATCACCCGCGGCAAGGACCGTGGCGCGCGCACCAGCGCCATGCTGGCTTCACGGCCAAACGCATCCTTGCCGCGCAACTCAACCGCGCAGTTCAGGCTTTTGGTCAGGATGCGGGGGAAAGGATGCACCGGATCCAGCCCCAGAGGGCTGAGCACCGGCATCAGTTCAGTCTTGAAAAATCGATGCAGCCAGTCACGCTGGCGC
>JBFIHZ010000391.1:0-3611 GCA_041601535.1 Lysobacterales bacterium
CAGGGGTGACCGCCGCCGGCCGAACGCGACTGCGCTTCGCAGGTATCTACGCGGACAGCCTGATCTCGGTCATGGGCGCCGCCATGGTGGTCACCGGCGCCGCGCTGGCGGGCATCATTCAGGTGGATCCCTGGTACAACCCCCAATACCTGATTCCCATGCTGGGCATGGTACTGGGCAATATTCTCAACGGCATCAATCTGGGGCTGGACCGCTTCACCACCACCCTGTCTGATCGCAGCGCCTTGATTGACACCCGCTTGTCACTGGGCGCCACCCGCTGGGAGGCGGCACGCGGGGAAATTCGCGAAGCCCTGCACACGGCACTGACACCCACCATCAACAGCATGCTTGTCATGGGCGTGGTCAGCCTGCCCGGCATGATGACAGGCCAGATACTCGCAGGCGCTTCGCCCGTGGATGCGGTGCGTTACCAGATCGTGATCGTGTTCATGATTACCTCGGCCGCCGCCCTGGGGTCGCTCAGCGCCATCCTTTTGGCCTACCGACGGTTGTTCAATGCCCGGCACCAGTTTCTGAAACACTTGTTGATAAAGCGCTAGAGCGTTCGCGGCGAGACGCCGCTCCTACGGGCTTTTCGCAGCGAGGCGCCGTTCCTACGGGAACGTGCAATGACGTGGTGAGCCTGAAAACCCGTCGGAGGCGCGCCATACCACCGTTCGCGGCGAGGCGCCGCTCCTACGGGGACATGCGATGACGTGGCGGGCTTGAAAGCCCGTAGGAGTCGCGCCTCGCGACGAAGCTCTGCGGTTTTCGCGGCAGCCATTGAATTTTAAACGTTCGCCCCCATGATTGCTGGGCATTCCAGCTATTTTTATAGAGGTACATTCCATGCTGTATGATTTGACCGTTGTACAATTCAGCAAAATGCTGAACAACTTAAGTGCCATTCTTGAAAAAGCTGAGGGGTTTGCCGAGACAAAGAAATTTGATGGCGCCGTCCTCCTTGATTCAAGGCTGGCACCCGATCAGTTCAACTTTACCCGCCAGGTACAGATTGCCTGCGACACCGCCAAGTTGAGCGTGGCACGTTTAGCGGGCAAGGAAGATTCTGCACCAAAACACGACGATACTGAAGCCACGCTTGCCGAGTTACAGGCGCGCATTAAGTCCGTGCTGGATTACCTGTCTGGTTTTACACCCGCAGACCTTGCGGCGGCCGAAACACAGAAAATCACTCAGCCTCGCTGGGCAGGAAAATATCTTACCGGCCGGGAGTTTGTCATTGAACATGCCATTCCCAACCTCTACTTCCACGTCACCACCGCTTACGCGATTTTACGTCACAATGGCGTAGAAATTGGTAAAAAAGACTACTTGGGCACCATGCCTTACAAGTCTTGATTTTGACTAGAGTGTCCCGGGGTCTTTAGACATGCTGTTTTGACCCTCGGCCACCGCAACGGCTGGCATGCAGATCCGCGAGGGTCAGAAGCAGAGCCAGCCATCTTTCCTTTCATTTCAAAAGCCCCCCCTGTTATTGGCACCTCAAAAACGATTAACCATCAAACAAGACTGCACACGCGCTATTTGAATCACTTGAGTAAAAAAAGAATTGCGCAGATCCATTTTCTGCGAGCCCCTTACGGATATTAATCCTGCTCCTGTTCATGACGTAAAAATCGCAAACCGCTGTAACATCGCGAACAAAAAAACTGGAGAACAAGGTCAAAACCATTCCTTTAGCTAACAATAAAGTTCTCATCACACGACCATCAGTTCTCGAATACGCAAGGCGCAAATCTGTTTTTATCATCTGGTCCAACAACCGCCCCTTTAAAATTGAAAACTGAACATTCACAAAGCCATCCGTTATCAACTGACTTGATAGCTGATATGCATCGAAACTATTTATTTTCAATTAAACCCCCCACTACAATCAGGCCCATGGCCACCCATATCACCAGAATTTCAACGGAGAATGTGCCTTTGCAATTTATCCGCAGTTGAGTACCCGTGACTTGAACGGTAGCAGAGCACGACAAAAAAGCCCCCGGGCCCTGGATCTCACCAGGCCCCGGGGGCTTTTCCGCAGTAAATCAGTGTTCAGCCCGACAGGCTGCTAGTTCAGCCGCTCGATCACCGTGGCAATGCCCTGCCCCATGCCGATACACATGGTGGCCAGGCCCAGGGTACCATCCTGCTGTTCAAGTACATTCAGCAAGGTGGTGGTAATGCGCGCACCGGAGCACCCCAGCGGGTGACCCAGGGCAATGGCGCCACCATTGAGGTTGACCTTCTGATCCATCTTGTCCGTCAGTTTCAGCCCCTTCATAACCGACAGCGCCTGGGCGGCGAAGGCTTCGTTGAGCTCGAAGTAGTCGATATCATCAATGCTGAGCCCGGCGCGCTTGAGCGCTTTCTGGCTGGCCGGTACCGGGCCATAGCCCATGATGGACGGATCACAGCCCGCCACACCCATGCTGACAATGCGCGCCCGCGGCTTGAGACCCAGGCTCTGTGCCCGTTCGGCCGACATCAGCAGCATGGCACTGGCACCATCAGACAACGCAGACGAGGTACCGGCGGTCACGGTACCAACCTTGGGCACGAAGACCGGCGGTAGCGCCGCCAGGGATGCGGCGGTAGTCTCGGGGCGAATAACTTCGTCGGTTTCCAGCAGCGACTTGAAACCATTGTCGTCGTGGCCTTCCACCGGCACGATTTCATTGCGGAAGCGTCCGGCCAGGGTTGCCTCATGGGCTCTCTGGTGCGAGCGGGCGCCAAAGGCATCCTGCTGCTCGCGCGTTACGCCGTTCATCTTGCCAAGCATCTCGGCGGTCACGCCCATCATCATGGAGGCCTTGGCAACCTGTTTGGACATCTGCGGATTTACATCCACACCGTGGGTCAGGGCCACATGCCCCATGTGCTCAACACCACCGACCATAAAGAGATCGCCGTTGCCGCTTTGAATCGCCTGGGCGGCGGTATGCAGCGCCGCCATGGATGAACCGCACAGCCGGTTTACGGTCTGGGCCGCTACTGTATGCGGAATACCCGCCAGCAACGCGGCGTTGCGCCCGATATTGAAGCCCTGTTCCAGGGTCTGGTTAACACAACCCCAGATCACATCTTCGATCTCGGCCGGGTTGATCTGCGGATGCCGGGCCAGCAGGCCCTGCATGGCAGCGGCGGACAGCGCTTCAGCGCGTACATTGCGGAAGGATCCGTTCTTGGAGCGTCCCATGGGGGTACGCACCGCATCGACGATTACCACGTCATTGGGTTTAAGGCTCATCCAGGTATCCTCCTTTCAGCCGTAGTAGGTTGCGCCGCTGGCGGCCATCTGTTGCATGCGCTCCGTAGGCTGATACATCGGCCCAAGGTCGGCATATTTGGCAGCCATGGCGCAGAAATTCGCCAGGCCCAGCTGATCAAGGTAGTAGAGCGCGCCACCACGGAACGGCGGAAAACCAATGCCGTAAATCAGGCCCATGTCAGCATCGGCGGCCGAAGCCACTATGTTGTCTTCCAGGCAGCGCACGGTTTCGATGCACAGCGGGATCATCATGCGCTCGATAATCGCCTCGTCGGAGAAGTCCTCTGCCGCGCCCACAACACCGTCCAGGGCTGCGGTCACAGCTTCA
>JBFIHZ010000392.1:0-3608 GCA_041601535.1 Lysobacterales bacterium
TAACCGCAAGGCGGTGGAAACCCTGGGGCTGGGCAGTGCCGGCCTGTGCAATATTCCGGTAAACGATGACTACACCATTAACCTGGATGCACTGCAGCAACAGATCACGGCCGACCGGGCCGCAGGCAAGATACCGTTCTGCGTGATCGGCAGCGCCGGCACCATCAATACCGGAGCCATTGACGACCTGGATGGACTGGCGGACCTGTGTCAACGCGAGCAACTGTGGTTCCACATTGATGGAGCAATTGGCGCGGTTGCCGTACTGGCCGACGCGGTCAAACCTCTGTTGAAAGGCATTGAGCGCGCCGACTCGGTAGCGCTGGACCTGCACAAGTGGATGCACATCCCATTTGAAGCCGGTTGCGTGGTGGTACGGCGCGAAGCCGCGCATCGCGAGGCCTTCAGCCTGACACCGGAATATCTGGCGCGGGAAGCCGAAGCCGGCGGCCTGGCTTCCGGCGCATTCTGGTTCAGCGATTACGGCCTGCAACTCACCCGCCAGTTCCGCGCTCTGAAAGTGTGGATGTCCATCCAGGAACACGGGCTGGCCCGGCTGGGGCGGATGATGAGCCGCAACGTGCAACAGGCCGGCTACCTGGGCCGGCTGATTGCGGCCGAAGCCAAGCTGGAACTCACCGCGCCCATCGGGCTGGATATCGTTTGCTTCCGCTATAACCCGGGCGATCTGGGCGAACAGCGCCTGGAACGGCTCAACCGTGACCTGCTGATTGAACTGCAGGAGCAGGGTATCGCTGCCCCCTCCTACACCACCCTGCACGGCCAGTACTGCCTGCGCGTTGCCATTTCCAACCACCGCAGCCGCCAGTCCGATTTCGATATGCTGGTCAGTGAGGTGTTACGTATTGGTGATGAACTGGCCGCGCGAAACGGTTAACACCAGTACCACCAGGGCGATCCGGAGCTGCCAAAACGGCACGGAAAATGGTCTGTAACAGCAGGTATCTGCACAACCTCACATCATATACACAACGCCAAGACCTTGGAAAGCGGCCACACAAAAATAATCGCTCACAGCAAGCAAAGCATTGAAAGATGGCGATAATCTGGCACAATGCTTGTTGCCACCACAAAAAAGCGCGCCAATTAACATCAATTTGAGCGCGCATTCGGCCGGGACCCCGCTGTGAATGGTAATTGGGGCCTGGCAGCACAGCGAAAGAGGTAGTCATGGGAGATCAAGTAGAAGGAACCGTTAAATGGTTCAACGATTCGAAAGGATTCGGCTTTATCGAACAGCAAGGCGGCAAGGACGTTTTTGTTCATTTCAGTGCCATTAACGGCGAAGGAAGGAAAACTTTGCACGAAGGTCAGCGTGTCACAATGGAAGTTGTGCAGGCGGAAAGAGGCCCGCAGGCAGAAAACGTCACACCGCTTTGACCCAACCCTGACAGAGCCCGGGGGGCGCTTCAGCTCCCCGGCAACTCATCAAGATCGGATCACTCCTGCTGCCAAAGGAGTGAAAGCATAAATCGGCCAACAAAACCTGAAAACACCCACCAATCCGCCCGGTTTGAACGGACAATAAACTTCTCGCCAGGCCTTGGCCTAATTCATTCCTGCTGTTCTGGCTGCTCGCTGCTGCCCGTTTCATCGTCCGGCTGATCGCCGCTGCCAAACAGATCCCGCAGGCCCGAGCTGAGTTTTTCTTCCACCTCACCGAATTTCTTCCTGGCCTGGGACTTGAGCATCTCATTGGCTGCCTCGGAACTGAGCTCCTGCACCACTTCCCGGGCAATCAAGGTAGCCAGTTCCGACGGCGTGCCGCGCAAGTCGTTCATCTCTATGGCGTCAACGCCCACGTCATCGACGCGGTCCAGCGTGCGCGACTCAAACGCCGCCCGGGTCTGGTTGATGCGAAAATGCCGGATAACGATCTCAGGCTCCGCGCTCTGCCCTTCGGCTTCGCCCGCCGCTATTTGTTTTTCCAGCGTGTCCAGCAGTTCACCGAAGTTGGTCTTGCCGCCGGCTTCTTCAATAAAAAACTCAGGGTTGTCGATAACCACGCGTTTGACTTCACGCGTATCATAATCCACCTGTGCTTCAACCCCCTTGAATCGCGCCGCATACGGGCCATCAAAGCCGGGGGGATTGGCCACAGATATCTGTTGCACCGTGACACTGCCATCGCGCAAATTGGTTCTGACGCCGCCTACTTCCACTGCCGTGCCCATCGACAGGGTTGCCGCCCGTTCAATTTCGGACTCAACCACCCCATCCAGGCGGAAAGCAATGAAATACCAGGCGGCGGCCACGCCCGCCAGCACAATCAAAGCGAATACCAGTGCCACTTTTCGCATGCTTTAATCCTCCTCTACCGAAGATTTGATCTGTTCAGTCTTGCGTTCGGTTTCTTCATTTCCCAGCGCGATAATGGTCCAGCCCGGACCGGGTTGTTGCTCCTTGAAATCCGAGAACACTTTCAGTTTGCCCTCGTCGTTCAACGCAAACATGATGATGGACTGTCCATCCTGGGTAAGTTTGTACGCCTCAAAATCAAACTCTTCAGTCAGCTTGGTGGACTTTATCCGCGCGCCCTGCCCGATCAGGCTGGCCAGCTTTGTCCAGGTGGCATCACGGTTGAACAGCACGTTGGCCCGCAGCCCCAACGCCAGTTCCTTGCGCATGCTGTCCTCGTCGCCATTGGACGGCTGCACCGTAAACACATGCGCGGGCCCGAACTCATGTCGGTAACGGGCGCACATCATGGCATTGGCTTCCGGGTTGCGCGACATGGCCAGCAACTCGGTATAACCGGTCAGATCCATGAACCGGTCGGCGTGTTCCGACAAGGGGCTGCCGTAGTAGGTATTCAGCCCCAGCATGCGCGCCTGTTGCAGGTCCTCCCGCCGGGTGTCGGCCAGCATCACCTTGATGCCATTCTTGTGCAGGGCCTCGCCAATCACCACCGACACCTTGTTGGCACCGCTGATCAGCACACCCTGCTCGCCACCGCTGGACAGGCCCAGTCGGCGCGCCAGCCAGCCGGCCGTCAGACTTTGCACTACTACCGTGCCGATAATAATGACAAACGTCAGCGGCACCAGCATGCCGGCGTCCTCCACGTTGTCCTCCAGGCGGATGGCAAACAGCGAGGAAATGGCGGCGGCGACTATGCCGCGCGGCGCCACCCAGGCCAGCAGGATACCCTCTCGCACGGTCAGCGAACTGCCAAGGCTGGACAGCAGTACAGACAATGGCCGCGCCAGGAACAGCGCAACGGCCAGCAGTGCAACAGCGGTAAGCCCCAGGTTGGCCACTGGATCAATATTCAGCCGTGCCGCCAGCAGGATGAACAGCATGGAAATAAGCACCACGGTGAGGTGTTCCTTGAACGACAGCAACTCCTCGACATTCAGGTCACGGGTATTGGCCAGCACGATACCCATCACGGTAACGGCGATCAGCCCCGATTCCTGGCCGAGGGAATTGGACGCGGTGAACACCACCAGCACGGTTGCCAGCGCCGCATAGTTCTCCAGGTAGTCCGGGAACACATGGCGTTTGATCAATTGACCCAGCACCACGCCGCCGGCGATTCCCCACACCGTCCCCAGCATGATGACCTTGCCAAACGACAGCCAGGA
>JBFIHZ010000393.1:0-3604 GCA_041601535.1 Lysobacterales bacterium
GCTCGGCCGGCACGGGCGAATTCCGCGGCGGACTGGGGCAGATCATGGAGTTCGGCCACGCCCAGAACGAGGCATTTGCGGTATCCAAGATGTTCGACCGCATCCAGCACCCGCCGCGCGGGCGCGATGGCGGCAGTGACGGTGCGCCAGCGCGTGTCTACCTGAAAGACGGCACACCGCTGCGCGGCATGGGGCGTGAAATCATACCGGCTGGCCAGACCATGGTGCTGGAAACCGCCGGTGGCGGTGGCCGCGGGCCTTTGGCCCGGCGTACAACAGCCGCGCTGGAGTCAGACCAACTCAATGGCTTACTCAAATCCGGGGATTAACGGCTTGCGCCTGGCCGGGTATCACATTCCGGTTGCCACAAGTCCGGCTGCCACACCGGGCCGCCCGGATTGTACCAGACGAGAAGGGACCACCCTGGGCCCGCCGGGTCAAGCTAACGAAACCCCCGGGTTGACAGGACTGACAATGACAGCTGCCCTTAAACGTGCTGGTCGATCAGCACCGGGTTGCCATCCGGGTCAGTCAGCATAATGCTGGCCGGGCCGGTGGAGGCCTCATCGGCAGTGGCATCCGGGGTCAATCCCTTGCTGCGCAGTTCGCGCTGGATCTCGCGGACATCAGTGAATTCGTCCAGTGTTTCGCAGCTCGCATTCCAGCCCGGGTTGAAGGTCAGCATGTTCTTTTCGAACATACCTTGGAACAGGCCGATGGTGGTGCTGTCATTACGCATGATCTGCCAGCCCTGGCTGGCATCGCCGCCAACGGATGAAAACCCGAGCTTTTCATAGAATTCTTTCGATTTGGCCAGGTCGGCGACACTCAGGCTGACGGAAAAGGCACCCAGTTTCATATTTTGCTCCTTTAATTAGTGGCCCAAAGGGAAAGTGATTGATAGCGATATTCAGCCGGTGCGGCGATTACGCAGAACGGCCGCACTGAGCAGCGAAATCAGCGCACCGACCGGAAATATCTCCAGGAACGTCATCGGCAGCCGGAACAGGGGATTCAGATACTGCTGCCTGAATCGCTCCGTATCGGCCGCCAGCGCGGCCAGTTCCGCGTCGCTGGCCCCCGATTCCTTGCGCGCTTCGAGCATTGCCGCTGCATACCTTTCGATAAAGCTGTAATCGGTCAAGGCCAGGTACAGCTCCCACACCACCACATAAATCACCCCTGCCACTGCGGAGATACCCAGACCCAGCAACAGTGCCGGTGCAAATGTAATCACCCCACCCAGGGTCTGGTCACGGTGCTGTTTGACTGCAACAAAGATGGTGCTGAAGGCGATAAACATCACCAGAAAGCCCAGCCAGGCCTGACCCTCGCCATAATGCAGGCTGAGGGTATTGATGCCGATAATGACCAGGCCGGCGATACCACCATAGGTAAAGATGATCCGTTTCACTTTCCTGTCCTCCGCAAGAAATTGCCCTAATACAGTACCGTAGCAGAGCTAAAAGTCATCAACCGAACGGTTGATTTGGGCCAAGTACATCGATTGGTTGAGATCTCCGCGTCAAAACGGATCAGCGGACGGTGGCCGCTGCTTGTGTCGTAGCTGACCGGCACCAGCAGAATGAAATGTTCGGCGGGGCAGGCAGCCTAGGGAATAATCTTCAGTTCACGCGCTTTCTGTACCGCCTGGGTGCGGCGGGATGCTTCGAGTTTCTGATACACATGCACCAGGTGAGTCTTTACCGTACTGGTGGAGACAAACAGGCTTTCCGCGATCTGCTGATTGCTGTTCCCTTTGGCCAATAATTCCAGCACTTCAATTTCACGGTCGGTCAGGCCCAGCGTGGCAATCACGGCATGGTTGCGGGTGAACTCAGCGGCTGAAGCGGGGCGGCTCAGGCGCGCTCCAATCCATACCCCGACCCCGGTAAAACCGATGGCCAGTACCACGATGTAAACCTCGGTAGAGAATAATTTCACCGCGTACTGGTGTTCCAGCCATTGCAGCGCGAACGCGCCTGCGGCCAGCACGGATCCATAGACCAGAGTTGTTTTTTTCATCACCTACAGACTGCCCGCACTGAGTGATTTATTCAATCAGAGACAGGATAGCTTCTTGAGCCGCAGCCCTTGCAGTCAAATGCCATGTCCTTGAAGTACTGGTCCGGTACCGTGTAACTGTCAACAAGATTCAGTCTATTTTGAGCAAGTCAGCCTGATTTGAAACCGCCGGCCAGGGATGGACGTAAACGCCCGGACAGCACGGTTAAAGCGGTGCTGTCCGGGCAAAGCCTTGCGATTGAGAGTGGTGTGGGATCAATCCTCTTCTTCTATTTCAAACTCACCCTCGGTAAACACCCGGTTGCCACCCGCTTCATGGGAACCGACTTCAAATTTGAACTCGGTGTATCCCTCGTCCACATACGCGGCGAAATACGCTTCCGGTACTTCGAAGCTGGTCTGCTCCGGCGGCAGTAACACGGTCAGTGTCCGTTCAGGCTCCGGCAAATCATCACCTTCGGGCTCGATGGTCAGTTCCCAGGCCACCACGGGGACAAATTCCGGATCGGCGATAATGCCGAGGTCCACCAGGGTCTGGTCGTGACACTTCTCGCCCAGCGTGGTGCCGGGTTCCCATTCGATCAGCACTTCATCAATGGCGAATTCGGCATCTTCCATGGCCGAGGCATCCGGTGCGGCCGGAATGTCATAGGTCAGTTCTGCCGTACCCATCAGCATCTCACCTTCGTTGGTGTATCCGCTTAAGGGATAATCGCCTTCCGGGAAACGGGGTAGGAATTCCGCCAGCGGAACCACCAGCTCATCCGGCTCTTCGGGGTCAAACGCGCACAGCGGCTCGGCGCTTTCGAAAAAGTTTTCCGTAATGCCCTGGTCGTTCAGGCTGCCCTTGGCCTGCTCTTTGAAAATCAGCTGGCCATTGGGATCGCGCATTTTTACATCATGCCAGGCATCGGCATCGATCAGCGCATGAAAGCCGGCGTCACCGTCGGTGGAGTTGATTTCAATGTACACGTTGCTTTCGGAAAACTCCGCGGTTTCTCCAGCCCCGGCCGTAAGCGGGCTGATCAACAGGTTGGCGCCCAGAACAGCAAGCAGCGCGGTAAACAGCACCTTGCGTTGCGTTTTGGGGCGGTTGCTTGGGGAGGTATTGAACATGTCGTCTTCTCCTTGGATACATTTCGGCCGGCATCAACCGGCCGGTGAGCGGGGACTTCTGTGCCACCACCAGACAGGGAGTTAGACGGTTAGAACGAAAAAAATCGGTCGGTCAGTTAACAACGGGCACCCTTTCATGCCCGTAATAACAACCCACAACCAGCCCCCGAAAAGCATATTTGGGGTCAGAGTAAAAACTCCTTGATCATATTTGGGTTCAGAGAAAAAGCCGCTTTGCCTGGGCGAGAAATGCGTTCCGGCGCGATCGAAGGTTTAAATACTATCCGCACGTCTAGGCAAGCGGCGGCAGGAGTTCACAGGCGATACGCCGCTGCCCCTGCTCTGTCTACAAGGTGCGGATTTCTTCTGCACTGTCCGGACAGCGTAGTTGCAGTTGCCAACTGCGGGCGGCCAGGTAACAGTTGGCCACCAAAACTGTACCGGGAGCGTCCTTGTACACATA
>JBFIHZ010000394.1:0-3604 GCA_041601535.1 Lysobacterales bacterium
CAGGCCAATGCGGCCGGACCAGGCTAAGTGTCCAAATACAGGCTATTTTTTGAAAGAAGACTCCATCACCAGCACTTAGAACCAGCATTCAGGATAAGAAATAGCCGTGCCAAGCAAAGGCGCCACAAATCAGGTGCAAAAACCATGGGCGAGCCATTTTGAGGACAAAATAAAGACTTAAGCCGTTAACAGAGGGGGCATAGATGACTTATGCCATTTAACTTCGTGACTTGTGTAGGTCCGACCCTACTTCACTGCCCCACTTCACTGATTGAGACATCCTGACTGATCACTCTGCTGATTAGCTGCGCGACTTCGTCATCAATCTCATCGAAAGGCATAACGACAGAATCCGGATTGCTGCGGTACAGCCCATGAACGCCTGCCGCAAACCCTCCGGCGCCACGTATGACCACATCCGCCGTTGCCAGGGCCTTGATGCTCGCCAGTGTGTTTTCCAGGGATTCACCCAGCAGCACTTCGAGGCTGCCATGCCGGGACACGGCTTTCAGCTCCGCTTTCCAGGCCCTGCCAACACGGCGAATGTGATTGATCTCGGCTTCGCTTAATTCAATGGTGCCGCGGGAAATTGCATCGATCAGGTAAAACAGGGTGCGTTCATAGCCGTCTGAAATCACCACAATGGAGCAAGGCTGGCCTCGCAGTGATTTCACAATGCTCTCAACCTGACCAAGATGTGAATTTACGCCGCTGAGACGGTCGCAATCCGCGGCCGAAGCAGGGCCATCTTCCGCACCCAATGGCCTTATGGTGAGCTCGTCACCATGAAACATTATTTTGCGTTCCGGCAAGCGGATTACCGCCCGATCACCCACCCTGATGTGCATCACGATGCGGGTTTTGTCACCTGCAGCTTCAATCTTGTCGGTCGCGGCCAACCGCTTGCTCCAGAACTTCTGAAAAAGGTCCTGGCGCACTTCATCGCAAGCCTGTGGCGCAGCACGATTCAGAAAGGATTTGATGTTATCCAGCACAGGGTAGAACTTATCGCCGGATACCAGGCGGTAGACCGGCTTCTTCACCGCCGCGCCGCGCTGTTGTAAGACATAATCACGCAAGGCATGAAGATCAGGCTGCGGCTGCGCCGCAATAAATTCACTGATATTGATATCAATATAATCGCAGCCCCGGAAGCGGGAATCGGTAATCGCAGGCGCAAACCGATCAAGACCCAGATACTCAGCAACGGCGCAGCGATCTGCCGGCTTGACCCTGCGGATTGAATTTTTCCCACGTTGATATTTGGCCCGCAAGGAATGATGCGGCACAATTCCGAACCGCAAAAACAATTCAACATAAGCCGCTCGGGCAAAGCGTTTCCACCGCGGGCTGTTCGATCGGTCAAAATGGATCGGCGTGTGCACGTAGCGAAAGCCGCAGGCCTGGCCAACGCTCAACAGCAGTACAAAACGGTTCAGCAGCTTGTCGGCAATACCGCAATACTGGTCTGTGTCTACCGTAAACCACGGTACGGACTCTTCCTCAGTCTTCACCGCCCCCCCTTGTTGTTTGCACCAGCTTCCCCTGTGACCTGCAAGAGCAGTTAATTATGCTCGCTCAGAAAACACCTTTCCGCATCAGCGTTTGTGTCAATACGCCCGTTCGGGTGCTTGTTGTCAGTAATTACAACATCCAGTGAATTTTTCTGCACCGAAATTATGCCTGTGGTTCAGCCAGAGATTCACTTCCGTTCTGAGCGCCCGTCCAGCGCCTCCGCCAGCCAGCCCATCCAGGTTTGCATCGCCGGGTCGTGGAACAAGGCCGCATGGGGCACATCCAGGTGGTGAATGGGGGTATCGGGCCTGAGCAGTTCACTCCAGGTCTGGTTCCGGTCACCGTTGTTGGCGAACACAATCAGCGCTGGCCCGTCAAACGGTTTGGCCTGATAGTTCCTCACCAGGCGCTTGGCTGCAAACATAAAGGCCTTCCAGCGGTTTCGCGGGAACAATAGGCTGGATGCCTTGTTGAAGTGCTTCAGATGCTGGTGCACCAGTTGGAAATGTATCCAGTTAAAAATGCGGTAGCGTTCAATGGGCAGCATGATGGGCAGGAACAGCAGCAGCCACTTACCCCATCCCCGCTTGGCGGGTCCAGCTGCAATTTCCTTCAACCGAAGCCTGATGCGGTTAAGCAGGGTCAGGCGGGTAAACATGCCGATTTCAGTGGACTCGTACAAGTTCAGCGGCGACATCGGGTCCAGCAGAAACAGCAGTTCCACTTCCTCACCGGCGGCGCGAACCTGCTGGGCGATTTCCAGCGCGATCAGGCCGCCCAGGGAAAACCCGCCAAGGCGATAGGGGCCGGCCGGTTGGATGTTCCGCATCGTCGCCAGGTGTTTGGCTGCCAGGGCTTCCAGCGAGTCTGACTGCACCAGGCCGCTGCCTTTGGCCGAGTTGGTGATGGCATACAAGGGGCAATCCACCCGCCACAGCCCGCGGCGTGCCAGCACCAGGTCCACGCTGCTGAAAAATATCGGCGTGGCGGTTCCCGATCCGGCCAGATGGAAGATGTATTCGTTATGCGCGTCTTCGCGCGTGCGGTTCTGAATGCTGTCGATGCGCCTGGCCAGCTCTGTGAGCACCGGCGCTTCAAACGCCAGGTGCACCGGCAGCTGCACTTCAAATGCATCCTCTGCTTCCAGCATCATCTGCACGGCAGACAGGGAATCGCCGCCGATGGAAAAGAAATGATCATCCAGCTGGACATGTTCGGTACGCAGGATGCGCTGCCATATTCGGATCAGCGCCTGTTCGGAATTGGTCAGAAACGGCCGGTCTGCTGGTGGTGCGGCTTGCCGGCCGCTACCCGCCGGCGTGTCCACTGCCATCTGGCGAATGGCCTTCCGGTCCACCTTGCCGCTGGTTGTCCTGGGCAGTTGCTCAACAAACAGGTAGCGGGATGGCAGCAGGGTGCCCGGCAATCGCCTGGCCAGTCCGGGATGCAGATCATCCGGCTGGCACGGCATGCCGGGCCGGGCGACCACGGCGGCGACCACCGATCTGCCGCCACCTGCGGCAGGCATCCAGGTGACGGCCGCCTGGGAGATGCGCGGGTCGGCCAGCAAGGCCTCCTCCACTTCGGCCGGCTCGATACGCACACCGCGGATTTGCATCTGATCGTCGTTACGCCCGCGATACTGCAGCACACCCGATGGCTCGCGCACCACCAGGTCACCGGTGCGGTACAAACGCTGGCCGGCAACGGCTACGAACCGTTTGTGTGTCAGTTCGGGCTGCTTACGATACCCGCGCGCCAGGCTGGGGCCGCCAATAAACAACTCACCCTCAACACCGTCGGCAACGGGCTTCAAGTCTTCATCCAACACCACTGCCTGCACATGTTCCAGTGGCTGCCCGATCGGGACGGATGGCCCGTCCCTGGTATCCGCCTGTTGCGGCAGCAAGCGAAAGCCGCTGGCCCACACCGTGGTCTCGGTGGGCCCGTACTGGTTCCAGGCCTGTGCGCCGATGCGGCTCTGGCGGCTGGCCACCTCCCAGCCGAGTGCCTCGCCGTGGGTAATGGCCACGCGCTGTGCGGGAAAATCAGGCACTTCCTGCAACTACAGCGACGAGTCCGACGGCCC
>JBFIHZ010000395.1:0-3603 GCA_041601535.1 Lysobacterales bacterium
ATACTTCTTCCACGCTTGTTTTGGCGAATGCGCTTAGGTTCACTGCAATTCGCACGAGCAGAGTTCGACCAATTCGCCGGGAGCGAATTGGAACGCGCGCCAGCGCGGCCCGCAGGGCGGAGGGCAGGATGCCCGGAGTAATCTTGGTGCCGGCACCATTTTCAGATACTTCTTCCACGCTTGTTTTGGCGAATGCGCTTAGGTTCACTGCAATTCGAACGAGCAGGGTTTGGCCCGACCGATTTTTGTGGTGTGGATCGTCTAAGCTGTAGACAGGCGGCGGAACAAGGCGGTGCGGTGCCCATTTACCTGGATGACAGAAAGCTGGTCAAGCGCTTGCTGAAAGGCGATCAACGCGCCTTTGACCAGTTTTTCAATGACAACTTCTCGCGGCTCTATCGTTTTGCGCAGGCGCGTATGAGCGATGATCCGGATGCCATCAGGGAAGTGGTGCAGAGCGCCTTGCTCAAGGCCATGCGCAATATCAGCAGCTATCGCGGCGAGTCGGCCCTGTTCACCTGGCTGTGTGTAATCGGCCGCAACGAAATCATTGACTGGTCCAGGCGCACGGCATCTTACCGGGATAAGGTGGTGCTGACTGAGGATCATCCGGAAATACAGGCCGCGGTGGATTCGCTGGTGGCGCCCGGCTCAAACGATCCGCGCATGCGTTACCAGCAGTTTGAAGCATCCAGGTTGGTCCAGGTGGCGCTGGACAAGCTGCCCCCGCGCTACGGCGACGCCCTGGAATGGAAGTACATAGAAGGCTATTCGGTGAAGGAAATTGCCGAGCGGATGGGCATCAGCACTGAGGCCGTTCAGTCCTTGCTGGCGCGAGCCAGAAGGGCTTTCGAGGAGATATACACCAGCCTTGCCAGTCCCCTGTTTGGGGCGGTTGAAGACAATAACGCACACCAGGAAATCACATGAAAGGCACAGACAAGCATCATCCCGGATTGGGGGCAGGTGAGTCCGGCGACACACTGGCCGAGCTGCTGCGCCATGCTCCAGCCCGGCCGCGTCCCCCGGCTGAAGACGAACAGGCGGTGCGGCAAGCGCTGCACGCCGAATGGCAGCAGCTTACCGGCCGGTCCCGCCGCGGGCGCAGGCCCTGGGTGTGGGCCCTGGCGGCCAGCCTGGTACTGGCGCTGGTGCTGCTCTACCGTTTGCCTGCGCCTTCACCGGGACAGACAACCGGACACCAGCTGGCGCAGCTTGAGAAAGTCATTGGCCGCGTGACACTGCGCAGCGGTGAATCCACCCATCTGATGACCGCTGGCCAGACTGAATCAGGCCTGCATGCAGGCCAGGTGCTGGTTACCGGTGCGGCATCCAGCCTGGCCATGCGCTGGGCCAACGGCGCATCGGTACGGCTGGATCAGCATAGTGAACTGCTGCTGGATGACGCTGGCCGGCTCGCCCTGACCGGCGGCCGCCTGTACATGGATACAGAATCCGCCCTGGCGGATAGCCCGGCGCTGACGGTACAAACGCCTCACGGTGAGGTGCAACACCTGGGGACCCAGTTCATGACGCGGGTCACCGCCAGGGAAACCGCTGTCAGCGTGCGTCAGGGCAAGGTGGCATTTATGGGGCAGGACAGTCAGGCAGCAACCGGTCATGGCTCAGATCAGTTTTCCGGCGAGCAGGTCGTGGCCTCGGCCGGTGAAGAACTGACCGTTACCCTCAGTGGCCAGGTATATCGCCGTTCCATTTCCGCCTGGGGCGGGCCATGGGAATGGACCGAGGCGCTGACGTCCGGGTTCGATGCGGACGGCCGCCGCATGAGTGAACTGCTGGATTGGGTAAGCCGGGAATCGGGCCGGCAGGTTGATTATCAATCGGACAGCGCGCGCCGCCTGGCCGAACAAACCATCCTGCATGGCCACATGGACATGCCGCCACTGCAAGCACTGACGGTGGCATCGGCGACCAGTGACCTGGTGGCGGTGGTGGAAGATGGACACATCCGGGTAAGCCTGGTGGTTCAACCCTGATTGGGTCTGCTCTGGCTGCAGCCCGGGGGAAGCCCGTAAGGGTCTGCGCAGAGGTCTCCCTGTTTAAACAAGTCTTGCGGTGACTAACCGTTATACTCTGCAGTGTCATGGGTCTCTGGTTGCCAGGGTGTCGATACTCACGGGTATACAGCGGTATTTCAGGGTGTGGCCTCGGCTGGCTGCATACTGGTGTATCGCGGCACTGTTTGCCCATCCGGCGGTTGCGCAATACTCGCCCGGCGCATCAGCAGGCTGGCAACCGCGCCCGTTACAGCAGGTTCTGAACGAGCTTCGTGACGGCGGTTTGGCGCTGGTATACAGCACCAACCTGGTACCGGCCGACTTGCAGGTGCAGCAGGCTCCGAGTTCCTCCCGGCCGGTCGACCGATTGCACGAGGTGCTTGCGCCTCATGATCTTGCCGTTCAGGTGGTCGATGGTATTTACCTGGTGGTGCGGGCGCTGCCACAGCGCCCGACGCAGGCTGCCACAGGAAGTCTGTTGGTGGTGATAGAACACGCCGGGCAATCCACGCCTGTGATCAAGCCCGAGTTGGAAATACAGCCTCCGCTTGGCGCACCGGAACAGTTGGCCAGCGGTATATTCCAGTTCAACCAGGTACCGGCCGGATCTTACCGGGTGAAAATCTCCGCCGCCGGTTATATTACGGCGCATCGCACCATTGAGCTGCAGCCGTATGCTACCGGCGTGATCCGGGTGCATATGCGCCTCGGTCCGGCCGAACTGGAGCAGCTCAGCATTTCCGCCAGCCGCTATATCCTGTTTTCCAATTCACAGTTCTTTATTGACCAGCGGGCCATCCAGGCCCTGCCGGACCTGGGAGAAGACCCGGTACGATCGGTGCATCGGCTGCCCGGCTCGGCGGCCGGCGGCCTGTCATCACAAACGCACTTCCGCGGCGGCGAGCACAACGAGACGGCGATTTTCCTGAATGGTTTGCAGCTCACCGATCCGTTCCATATCCGCGATTTCCACAATATTTTCAGTTCGCTGGATGCCCGCGCCATTGCCGGTGTTGAGGCGTACACCGGCGGTTTTCCAGTGAATTATGGTGACAGCATGAGCGGTGTGCTGCTGCTGGAATCCCAGCGCCCCGACCGGCCACGCCGTACCGAACTTGGCCTGAGCATTTACAACAGCTCGGTATTGTTCAGTGGTTACAACCAGGATGAAACCGTTGACTGGCTGCTGTCGGGGCGCCGCAGCAACCTCAGCCTGATCTTGAACAACGACCTCGGCAAACCGGATTATTTTGATGTGTTTGCTGAGCTGGGTTTTACGCTGTCAGATACCAGCCGCCTGTCCATCAATGCGCTTTATGCCGACGATCAAGTGGTTGTTATTACCGAGAGTGATCCCGCCGAACTGGAAAAGTCAGACAGTAAAACCCGCAACCGGCAAATCTGGATGCTGCTGGAAAACCAGTGGACGGCGCGGCTTTCCAGCACAACGGTCCTTTCCTCCACCCGCCTCGAAAATGACAGGCTTGCGCAGGTCACTGACCCGGAGCAATTCATTGGTTCGATTTCGGATCATCGCACGGCCGAATTGCTGGGCATTCGCCAGGACTGGCGTTACACCGGGCCG
>JBFIHZ010000396.1:0-3574 GCA_041601535.1 Lysobacterales bacterium
ATCTTATTGCCGTCACCGCCTCTGCGGCCCACGCCTGGGTGACGAAGAACAGTGCGGCGGTGCAGGCCAGCAGGGGCCGGCAGCATGGCAGGAATCCGCTGAATAAGCCGTGTCGTATCATGTCTGGTACTCCTGAATTGAAAAGCCGGTCAAAGTCCTGGGCTTAGTGCAGCTCAATGGCAGCCTTTGGGGGCTGACCTGCCGGACAGGTCCCAGGCATGAGCCACGGGCAGCCTGTTCATGCTCGGCGGGCCATGCCATTCGCTGTAACCGCAAGGGCGCTGGATCGCCGCATAACCGCTGGATTCACCGGGGCCGGGCGGCTGGCCGTTGTTCATTCGCCATTGATCGGCGGTTTGTCAGGGTTCAGAATGCCTGATTTCAACCACCACAGGAAAGAGCTGATAGTCATGGTTGATACCGTGCAATTACCGCCGTTGAAAACCCGCGCCCTGTTCAGCACACCGGTGTGGCAGTCGCGTGTCCCGGAACTGTTTCGCCGGCACGCGGAAATGAAACAGGCCATCCTGGCTGACTGGGAGCAGGGACGGTTTGAACGGGACCGTCATGGTTACGGCTACCAGAGCGCAGCCAACCTGTTTTATCCGGAAAACAAGGCGCGCTTTCCCTATTGTCAGGTGCTGGAACAGGCGTTCCGGCAAAACGTGGTGGAAATCCTGCGTCAGCGCCACGGGCTGGCCAATGTGCTGTCAATCCGCATATCCGCCGTGCTGGGCTGGGTGCTGGTGCAGACCAATGAGGACTGGGTCAATGGCACCTGGCATGACCATTACCCGGCCACCATCAGCGCCTGTTATTACCTGCAGGTGCCGGACACCGAGCATGAGCATGAAGGGGCGCTGGGCTTCCAGCGCGGCGCGCCGCAGGACATGTTCGTGGAACAGATCCAGCGTATCAAACCGCGAGAAGGGGACTTTATCCTGTTCCCGTCATCGTTGATGCACCGTCCGGAACCCTGTCCCAGCGCACAGGGTCTGCGTATCACGCTGGCCATGGATGCCTATATCGACTGGCTGCATCCGCAGCCGGACACCGCGGCCACCACCAGCGGCTGAAGGTTTACTGGCCGGGTACCGGTGGCGGTTGCTGGCCGCCTGGCGGCTGATCCTGCGGCACTTCAATACGCGTGACCAGCGCCAGTACGCCGATCACCGGCCCGTCAAAATAGGTCATGCGCTGGGTGCTGATCTGACGGCTTTGGCGTATGCGGTGCACTTCGTACTGCGGACCGGCGGGCGGGCGGCTGGACTGCGCGGCGGGCGTGCTCCCGCCCGGTGCCGGCATTGCCAGTGCGGCTGGCGGTGTCTCTGCCGCCGGCTGTGCTTGTTCGGACACCCGAGGGTCATTCACCCGGCCCGCTGCCAGCGGTTCGCGTATTTCAATATCCAGTTCCAGGTGAAGGAAGCGCGACTTGCGCAGGCGCGCCGTGCCGTCAATGCGGTACTGCACCACCGGATCGGGCAGCACCATGTCATCCACCAGCTCTTGCGGCTGCCCGTCCGTGGCAGACAGCATACCGGGCTTGACCCCGGTATCGCTGAACACCGGCACATTCTGCTGTTGTGGCAGCGGGTTGCCGTCGGCACCGGTTTCACGGTACATCGCCCATGGATCATCCACCCGCACCACCTGTTCATCATGAATGCGCAGCTCAGGGTAGGGCGGCATGTCGGCCTGATCCCAGGAGCGGTACAGCACCGGCCGGAACCCGGCACTCAGGCGCAGCCGGCGCCAGCTTTCCTGCATGGTGTCACTGAGGGTGTCAAACACCTGCGGCGGCTGAATCATGGGTTGGTCAATATCCGCAGCCGTTGCCACCAAATCCTGCAGTGCCATTGCCGGATCCAGCACCTCGGCGTCAGCTGTTGCGGGCGTATTTTCGCTGGCGCCGTCAAGCTCTTCCTCATCCGTGGCCGGCAGCCATAAATCCATGCCGGCACTGAAATCACGCAGGCTGTCCTGCGGCGCTACCTGTGAATGGCCGTCGAGATGACGCAACACCAGCAATTCAACCCGGTAACGGTACTCCTGAGCCTGCGCGCTGGAGATGCTGCACACCGCAACCGGCAGGGTAAAAATAAACAAGATTAGGAAACTTATATAACGCATTGATATTTCGAGCTATACATGGGTTTTTCCTGAGCAGGGTTTATACCGCAGCGGCTGCGTGTAGCTGCAGAGTGTAATGCAGCAGAGCGCATCAGGCATCCACGGCGAGCTGTTGCAGCAGGGCGCGGGCTTCGGCCAGGCGCTTTTCTCCATCCTCCTGCTGCCACAGCAGGCGCAGTTTCTGCGGACCGTCCATGCGGTAGTTTTGCGGCTGCTTTTGCATCAGGCCGATCACCACCGCCGGATCGGCTCGGGTATCGGCGGTGAATTCCAGGCGGCCGCCCTGCGGGCCCAGATCCAGCCGGGATATTCCGATGCGGCCCGCCATCTGCCTGAGCTCCGCGATGGCGAACAGGTTCTTGGTGGCCTGCGGCAACAAGCCAAAGCGGTCGATCATCTCAACCTGCAATTCACGCAATGCGGCGGCGTCCTGCGCGCTGGCAATGCGTTTGTAAAGCGTCAGCCGGGCCGGCACATCGGCCAGGTAATCGTCGGGAATCAAGGCCGGCACATGCAGTTCCATATCGATACCGCGGTGCACCGCCTGGTCCAGGTCCGGCTGTTTGCCGGAGCGCAGCGCCGCCACTGCCCGCGCCAGCATGTCGCTGTACAGGCTGAAGCCAATTTCGTGAATCTGGCCGCTTTGCTCCGCGCCCAGCAATTCGCCGGCGCCACGGATTTCCAGGTCATGGGTGGCCAGGGTAAAGCCGGCGCCAAGTTCCTCCAGCGAAGCCACCGCCTCCAGCCGCTTGCGCGCATCGGCGGTCATGCTGCGCTTGTCCGGCACCAGCAGGTAGGCGTAGGCGCGGTGGTGCGAGCGGCCCACGCGGCCGCGCAGCTGGTGCAACTGCGCCAGGCCGAAACGGTCGGCGCGGTTGATCACGATGGTATTGGCGGTGGGTACATCAATGCCGCTTTCGATAATGGTGGTGCACACCAGGATGTTGAACCGCTGGCGGTAGAAATCCAGCATCACGGTTTCCAGTTCTTTTTCCGCCATCTGGCCGTGCGCGATGGCCAGCCGCGCCTGCGGTACGATGTCCTGCACTTCGCGGGCGATGCGGTCGATGCTGCGCACCTCGTTGTGCAGGAAGAATACCTGGCCACCGCGTTGCAGTTCGCGGTGCAGCGCTTCGCGTATCACTGCCTTGTCCCAGGGTGAAATCAGCGTTTTTACCGCCATGCGGCGCGCCGGCGGTGTGGCGATGATGGATAGCTCGCGCACCCCGGCCATGGCCATGTTCAGCGTCCGCGGGATCGGCGTGGCGGTCAGGGTAAGCAGGTCCACCTCGGTACGCAGCTGTTTCAGGCGTTCTTTCTGCTGCACACCGAAACGCTGTTCTTCATCGATAATGACCAGCCCCAGGTTTTTGAATTTGACGTCTTTCTGGATCAGCCGGTGGGTGCCGATAATGATGTCCACGCTGCCATCTTTCAACTGGTC
>JBFIHZ010000397.1:0-3557 GCA_041601535.1 Lysobacterales bacterium
AGATTGCTGGAGTGGGCGGCGCCGCTGGCTTTGCGGCAGCGGGAGCAATGGCAATGAAAAAAACGTGAAGGGTTGCCGGTCACGCTGTAGCTGAGAGCGCCGCACAGGCAGGATCCGTTGAGAGTCTGTTGTTCTGACATGGTGAAATTCCAGAATTTGGGGGAAGATTTTGTCAATGTAGCGTGTTTCCGGCCCTCCGCCAAATTCTGCAGATAGCCCAAAAAAAGCCCCGCCTTGCGGCGGGGCAGTGACGACAGTAAATCGAAGTAAAACTTAAACGATGCGTTTCATCGCGGTCATGTAACCGCGCAGTTTGCGGCCGACAACTTCAACCGGGTGGTTGCGGATTTCTTCATTGACCAGCACCAGCTGCATGTTGTCGGTGCTGCCGTTTTTGTCCAGGCCCTTGCCGATCACATCGCTGCTTACCGTGTTCATGAAATCCTGCAGCAGGGGCCGTGCCCTCTGGTCGAACAGGTAGCAACCGTATTCGGCGGTATCGGAGATCACCACGTTCATTTCGTACAGCTTTTTGCGCGCGATGGTATTGGCAATCAATGGGGTTTCATGCAGCGATTCATAATAGGCTGACTCGGCGATGATGCCGCCTTCCAGCATGGTGTCGAAAGCCAGTTCCACGCCGGCCTTGATCATGGCCACCATCAGGATGCCGTGGTCAAAGAATTCCTGCTCGGAAATTTCCATGTCGCCATTGGGCGTGTTTTCGAACGCCGTTTCGCCGGTTTCCTTGCGCCATTTCAGCAGGTTGGCATCGTCATTGGCCCAGTCTTCCATCATGCCTTTGGAAAACTCGCCGGACATGATGTCGTCAAGGTGTTGGTGAAACAGCGGTTGCAACACGGATTTCAATTCATCAGCCAGCTCATGGCAGCGGATTTTGGCCGGATTCGACAGGCGGTCCATCATGTTGGTGACGCCACCGATTTTCATTGCCTCGGAAATGGTTTCCCAGCCGTACTGCACCAGCTTGGAAGCGTAGCCCGGGTCGATGCCTTCCTTCACCATTTTGTCAAAACACAGCAGTGAACCGGTTTGCTGCATGCCGCACAGGATGGTCTGCTCACCCATCAGGTCGGATTTCACTTCGGCAATGGGGGAAGATTCCAGCACGCCGGCACGGTCGCCGCCGGTGCCTGAAGCCAGCGCCTTGGCAATTTCCAGGCCGTCGCCATTCGGGTCGTTTTCACGGTGCACGGCGATCAGCGTGGGCACGCCGAAACCGCGCTTGTATTCTTCACGCACCTCGGTGCCCGGGCACTTGGGTGCCACCAGCACGACGGTGATGTCCGGGCGGATCTGCATGCCTTCTTCCACCAGGTTGAAACCGTGGGCATAGTCCAGGCAGGCGCCCTGCTTCATTAACGGCATCACGGTGTTGATTACGCCGGTGTGCTGTTTGTCCGGCGTCAGATTCATGACCACGTCGGCCTGTGGAATCATGTCTTCAAACGTGCCCACATCAAAACCGTTGTCGCTGGCGTTTTTCCACGACTGACGTTTCGAGCTGATGGCCTCGGCGCGCAGGGCATACGATACATCCAGACCCGAGTCACGCAGGTTCAGCCCCTGGTTGAGACCTTGTGAGCCGCAACCGACAATTACGATTTTCTTGCCCTTGAGGTAATTGCAGCCGTTGCTGAATTCACTGCTGTCCATAAACCGGCATTTGCGCAGTTCCTCGATCTGTACGCGCAGCGGCAATGAATTGAAGTAATTCTGTCCCATGAGTCTGGTTTCCCCGATGTATATGGTGCGAAGTCAAGAGTGTTCTCTTAACCGTGGGGCACTGTACCGCAAGCAGCAAGTTGCGTAAATTGAATTAATGAGCATGCAGCGTTGCGCAAAATGAAATAATATCCTTATTCATGGATACTCATCATCTCAGCCTGTTTCTGACGCTTTCCGATACGCTGCATTTCGGCAAGACCAGTCAGTTGATGCATATGAGCCCGTCAGCGGTCAGCCGTGCGGTGCAGCGCATCGAAACGGAAGTGGGTGAAGCCTTGTTGCAGCGCGATAGCCGGCATGTGTCTCTGACCCGCGCCGGGCGCAAATTCCAGAACTATGCGCGCGAGGCATTGGGGCAATGGCATGCATTCAATGATGGCCTGAAGCAGGAAGGAGGCGAGCTGGCGGGCGAAGTGGCCATTTTTTGTTCGGTCACCGCCGTCTACAGCATTCTGGCGGAGATGCTGGGCACCTTCCGCCGCCGTTACCCGGCCATTGAGATCCTGCTGCACACCGGTGACCAGGCGGACGCGATTGATCACATGATGGCCGGCGATGAAGATATCGCCATCACCGCACGGCCTGACAAGCTTCCGGCCAACCTGCAGTTTCAGACCCTGACGCATTCTCCGTTGCTTTTTATCAGCCCCAGTGCGCACCATGCGGTGGGTGGCCAGGTGCAGGATGCCGTTGATGCCGGGGAGATGCCAGACTGGTCCAGCCTGCCCTTTATCGTGTCAGAGCGCGGACAGGCACGGGTGCAACTGGACCGCTGGTTTGCCAGCCAGCATATTACCGCCAGGCTGTACTCCCAGGTGAGCGGCCACGAGGGTATTGTCAGTATGGTTGCGCTGGGCTTTGGCATAGGCGTGGTGCCCGAACTGGTACTGACCTACAGCCCGCTGAAAGACAAGGTCCGGGTGCTGGATGTGCAGCCTCCGCTGACCCCGTTTTCAGTGGGTCTGTGCGCCCGCCAGGAAAAACTGAAGGATCCGCTGGTGCAGGCATTGTGGAGCTGTGCCGGTGAAGTGTTCAGCCCGGCGGCTGGATGATCGGGCGGGGCGGTTTACCGGCTCGCAGGGAATGCCCGCATAACACAGTTGGAGGGATGGTTTGAGTTCAGAACGTGTTGATATCCGTAAGGCAGTGTTGCTGACGCAGGCCGGCAGCCACGCATTGTATGGTGACCTGTATTTACCGCCCGGCGAGGAGAACCAGGCCCGGCCAGCGGTGGTGCTGGTGTTTGGCGGTGGCTGGCGGGAAGGCGAGCGCTCACAGCAAAAAGTATATGGGCTTAATCTGGCGAAAGCCGGGTTTGTCTGCCTGGCGGCGGATTACCGGCCGTCGTCCGTGGCGCAGTGGCCAGCGCCTTTGGATGATATCCAGGCGGCCATCCGCTGGCTGCGCCAACATGCCGCCGAGTATCGTATTGACCCGTCGCGCATCGCCATATCAGGCAATTCGTCCGGCGGTCACCTGGCATTGATGGCCGCCGCCAGCACGGCGCGGGCCGCTGCGGCTGGCACCGAAGTCAGCGCGGTCTGCGCCTTCTATCCACCCACCCGGCTGCAGGGCCTGGATGAGCAAAGCCGCGATACCACCGTGCAGCAGCTGATGGGTGCGGAAGCAACGGCCGGGGACCTGGCCCAGGCCAGCCCATTGACGTTTGCGTCATTACCTTTTCCGCCGGTATTGCTGGTTTGCGGCGATGCCGACCGGCGTGTGCCGGTCGAGCATACCTGGTTGATGTACCAGGCGCTGAAAGCCGCAGGCAACACGGTGGAGCTGCATATGCTGGCCGGCCAGGG
>JBFIHZ010000398.1:0-3554 GCA_041601535.1 Lysobacterales bacterium
AGGATCACGTCGGCCCAGTTTCCGGTAGCCAGGCCATTACGGGCCCACCACTCCAGCATGCGGTCATTGCGCGCCGCCTCCGGCACCGCGTGCATGCGACTGGAAGTGTCGGCCGCATGGGCCACCGCGGACCACAACGCAATTTCGCTCAAGATACTGCCGCGCTCTTCGTCACTCCAATGAATGCTGCCATCAAGCTGGCCAAACTGGTGCCAGGCGCGGTCCGCATCACTGCGCGCCAGATGCTTCAAGCCGAACTGCGTTATGTCGCGGGCCTGAGGCTGGTCCGGCCAGTGCCTGGCCTGATCGATGCGGGTGTAACCCTGGCGATCCTGCTGCTGCCAGCGCTCCACCCAGACGCGGTCCTGGCTATCAACAAACCGCGCCAGGTACAGGGTCAGGCGTGGGTTGCGGGCTTCCATCGCGCGGCGGATACGCAACCAGGCCAGCTGCGGGGTCAGCCCACCCTGTTTGCGCATCCAGTCGAACAGCGGGTCGCAAGCATCCGGCTGGGATTGCCCCACTGCCCATAATTGCTGGGCCACTGGCAGCAAACCCTCGGTGTCCTGCTTTTCGATGCGGGCACGGGCCCAATGGCAGCGGATTTCCACATCGCTGTGGTTGCCTGCATATTGAATCAGGTCGTCCCAGCGTTGGCGTTCACCCAGCGCCTTCAGCCAGGCTTTTTTCAGGCCGGCGGCAAACGCCCAGTCGGCATGAGCGTCCAGAAATGCCGCCATTTCAGCCGCGTCCAGGGTGGCCCGCCGGAAGCGGTAATCTTCGTATTGCAAATAGGGGTAAAGCAGGTAATCGCCCAGACCGCTTTTCAGTTGCTCAAAACGCGCCCGGTCACCGCGGCGGGCCGCTTCCCAGGCCTGCACGAAAGCCTGCAATTGAGGGTCCGGCGCAGCCGCTGCCTGCGACGCTGACGGCAGCCACGACAAAGCAAGCATCAGAACCAACAGCACCCGCCGGCAAGCCTTGCGGGCACGGCGGTTGGCACCGGCCGGGGCGGCTTGTTTGGCGCAACGGAATTGATTGATCATCATGCTGCTCACAATAGCAGATGATAAGCCTTGTGATGCACGGATCAACTGTCCGGGCACGAAAAACCCCAGAAAAAACACTTAATTCCGTTCGTTGGATCCCCGGGTTTCAATACTTACCACCGGGCGCATGGCCGGGCGCAGGCGGGTATCGGCAGGTAACTCAAGCTCCAGCGCGACCGGACAGTGATCGGAAAACGTCACTTCCATTACCTGTGCATTGACGGTGGCCAGCGGCGCACTGACCAGGATGTGATCAATCGCCCTTTGCGGCTGCCAGGAGGGATAGCTCGCCAGCCCGGAAGTGGGTGCGTGCAAGTCCAGGCGGTTGCAAAAATCCTTGAGTTCCGGGCTGCTCACAGCGGTATTCAGATCGCCCATGACGACCAACCGGCTGTATTGCTCAAACTGCTCGGAAAGAAAGCCCAGTTGCTGCTTGCGCGCCCGCTTGCCCAGGGCCAGGTGCACCACGGCTATGACCAGCGCATCATCGGCTGCGCCAAAGCGGGCGACCAGCGAGCCACGCCCCGGAATGGCGCCGGGCAGCCGGTACTCCTCCACCTGGTCGGGCTCGAAGCGGCTCAGGAAACCATTGCCTGCATACGCCACCGTGCCCACCTTGCGGTTGGATTGATGGCACCAGAACGGCATGCCGGCGTGGGTAGCCAGGTAACGTGACTGGTTGACGTAGCCGGAACGCAGGCTGCCGGAATCCACTTCCTGCAGCGCCACCATGTCAAATGGAGAGACCAGTTCAGCAATGGCATTGAGGTTTTCCACCCGCTGGGAGTGTGGCAGGATCTGGCGCCAGCTGTGGGTTACATAATGATGATAACGGGCCGTGGTGGTGCCGGCCTGGATATTGAAACTGAGCAGCTTCAGGGTTTGCGGCTCATCCGGTTTTCGGGGGGTCTGGTGCAATCGGGAACCTCTGCGTCAGTAAGGCCGGGGCGGATATGCCGCACCAGCCCGCAGGCTGGTGCGCGTCTGCCCCGTTCCCGGACTGCGGATCAGCTTTCGCTGGCAGCTGTTGCGGCCGCGGCCTCATCAGCTGACGGAGCGGCTTCGGCCGATGCTGCTGCCGGCACCGTGCGATTGGCAGCTTCCAGGGCCACCAGATAATCCACCACATCCAGCATCACATCGTAATTTGCCACTGCGGCATTGCCAGCTACCAGGTATTTACCATCGACCACCAGGCTGGGCGTGCCGCGCACACCGGCCGTTTGCAAGTCGCGTTGATCCTTGCGCATTTTGGCATCGACCGCGAACGACTTGGAGGTGGCGACAAACTCGGCAGGTTTGGGGCCATAAGCAGCATAAAACTCAGCCAGCTCTTCAACGCTGCGCAGCACTTCGCGTTCTTTCCAGATTTTATCCATCAAATCGCCATGGGCCTTATCCGCGATGCCCATCAATTCAGTAGTCACATAGGCGCGGGCGTAGATCTCCCAATTGCCACGGCCAAACACCACCGGAATACGCTTGAAAGTGACGTTTTCCGGTTTGCGTTGCTTCCAACTGGTGATAAATGGCTCAAACGTGGCGCAATGCGTGCACAAATAGCTGAACGCTTCGACCACCTCGACATCGCCGGTGTTCTTGACCGGGGCATTCTCGATAGTGGTGTAATGCACACCATCCTGGTACACCGGCGATTGCGCCGGCTGCGCCATGGCGCTGCCACTGCTGATCAGGGCCAGGGCGCCGATGACGCCCAGGCTCAGCAAACCTGACATAAAACGCTGACTCATTTTCATTCCTTCACTCCATTAACTGGCTTGTCTGTTGCCCGGCTTGTTCGTTGCCCGGCCATTCCATTGATTTACCACTGGCTGCCTGCCGTACTGCAGGAAATGCCGGGGCATTCGTCAGCGGCGCTGACAGCGGGCGCGGGTCATGACGCCTGAACGGCGCGGAATGCACACCCCAAACCTCTACAGACCGGAAAGAGGCCGATCAGTTCATTCCGTTTTCAGGTAAAGCCCTTCTATATAACTCGACAACGCGGCGATTTCAGCATCGGTCAATTCAGCCGCAACGCCATTCATCACGCGGCTGGGCGCATCTTTTTCGCCGTAATTCACACCGCTGCGAAACTGCGTCAGTTGTTTGGCAGTGTACACCGCATGCTGACCTGCCAGCGCCGGGTAACCCGCCAACGGGTTGCCTTCACCCGCCGGACCATGACAGGCCATGCAGGCTGGTACGCCGGTGGCGCTGTTACCCGCACGCCATAACTCTTCACCGCTTGCCACCAGAGATTCGTCAGCCACGCCACCGCTGGTGGTCTGGGCCGCATAATAGGCGGACAGATCAGCGAAATCCTGTGCGCTGAGTGAGGCCACGATACCGGTCATTTCGGGTACAGAACGCGCTCCGGACTGGATCAGCTGCAGCTGACGGTTCAGATAGGTTTCGTGCTGCCCGGCAATCTTGGGCCATTGTGGCACCATGCTGTTGCCATCGGCGCCATGACAGGCGGAACAAACAGCCGATTTGGCCTGG
>JBFIHZ010000399.1:0-3554 GCA_041601535.1 Lysobacterales bacterium
CCCGACGGCCGCACCGAACTGGAACGGCTGGCTGATATCGGCACCCAGATGGTTATTGTCGCCTCGGACCTGATCGTATCCAGTTATAAAAACCGCGTGGCTTCGGTGGCTGCAGATTCCGGCCGCCTGTTGTGGTTCAAGGATATTTCTTCGGCCACCGGCGTGCAGGTGGACCGCACCAACCTGGCGGTCAGCGACACCATCGGGGATTTGTGGCTGCTGGACCGGCGCAATGGCGCCACCATGTGGAAAATCGACCAGCTGACCAACCGTGGCCTGACCCGGCCGGCATTTTACGGCGACCTGGTTGTGGTCGGCGACAAGGAAGGCTACTTGCACTGGGTAGACCTGGCTGAAGGCAATTTCGTGGCGCGTGTGCGCGAAGGCCGCAAGGGCTTTGCCAGCGCGCCGATTACCGTCGGCACCACGCTTTACGTGCTCAGCCACAAGGGCAACCTGGTGGCCTACCGTGCCGGTGCCGCGCTGTAACGGCGGCCCGATACACGCAGTGATCTTTATATCCCCATGTTGCCGGTAGTCGCCATAGTTGGCCGTCCCAACGTAGGTAAATCCACCCTGTTCAATGCGTTGACCCGCACCCGCGATGCGCTGGTGGCGGATATGCCGGGGGTCACGCGTGACCGCCAGTACGGTATTTCCCGGGTCGGCTCCACGCCCTGTCTGCTGGTCGATACCGGCGGGTTGATGAGTAAGGCCGAAGGCATTGACCACCTCACCGCCCAGCAGGTGTTGGCCGCGGTGGAGGAAAGTGAAGTGGTGCTGTTTGTGCTCAGCGCGCGCGATGGCCTGATGCCGGAAGACCACGAAGTGGCTGCCTTGCTGCGCAAATCGGGCAAACCCATCGTGCTGCTGGCCAACAAGACCGATGGCATGGACGCCGATACCGCGCTGGCGGATTTCGCCAGTCTCGGCATGGGTGACCCGCTGGCGGTTTCAGCCGAACACCGCCGCGGACTCGATGACGTCATGGACAGCTGTTCCGAACTGCTGCCCCTTGCCGCAGAAGACGAACCGGAAGAAGAAGACTCCGGCCTGCTCAAGCTGGCCATTGTCGGGCGCCCCAATGTGGGCAAATCCACGCTGGTCAACCGCCTGCTGGGCGAAGAACGGGTGTTGACCTTTGATATGCCGGGCACCACCCGCGATACCATCAGCACGCGGCTGGAACGCGATGGGCAGCAGTACGAGCTGATCGACACGGCCGGCGTCAGGCGCCGCTCGCGGATTACCGAGGCGGTGGAGAAATTCAGCACCATCAAGGCGCTGCAGGCCATTGAGCGCGCCCACGTGGTGGTGCTGATGCTGGACGCCCGCGAAGGCCTGACCGACCAGGACACGACCTTGCTCGGCCACGTGCTGAACGAGGGCAGGGCGCTGGTGATCGCACTGAACAAGTGGGACGGGCTGGACAAGGAGCACCGGGACCAGGTCAAGATGGAACTGGACCGCCGCCTGACCTTCGTCACCTGGGCGCGCCGTATCACGCTGTCGGCGCTGCACGGTTCCGGCATCCAGGAATTGCTCGACGCGGTGCAGCAGGCCTGGCGCAGCGCCAGCATGGACCTGCCCACGCCGCAACTGACCCAGGTATTGACCGACGCTTTTGAAGCGCACCAGCCGCCGATGAAGCAGGGCCGCACCGCCAAGCTGCGCTATGCCCATTCCGGTGGCAAGCATCCACCCCGCATCGTGGTGCACGGCAGCCGCACTGATACCATTCCCGAAGCCTATACGCGCTACCTGTCCAATTGCTTTATCCGCCACTTCAAGCTGAAAGGCACGCCGCTGGTCATCGAGTACCGCAACAGCGATAACCCGTACAAAGGCAAGAAGAACGTGCTCAGCAAACGGCAGAAAGACAAACGCCAGCGCCTGAAAAAATTCGTCCGCCGCAAACACTGAGCGAGGCCCGCCGGTTGGCCCGGCCAGTGGCCGTCGGCTGCCGGCCCGGCCATCCGTCCGGCGTATTGTCTTTGCTTTGAATGGTCAGCCGCCTGCAGCGTGTGCCGGCGACTTCAGTTTGCCCTGCGGCTGAACCGTTAAATGGTCCAGGCGCCCAGGTTGCGCTCCAGCGTGTGGCGGAAACCCGGTTCATCCGGCTCAATGGCTGATGGGAAGTGTTCGATCAGGTCGCCATCACGGCCGAACAGGTATTTGTGGAAATTCCACTGCGGCATCACATCGTTGGTGTATTCCTCGCGCATCGCGACAAACAAGGGGTGTGGATTCTTGCCAATAATGGATTGCCGCGCGGTCACCGGAAACGTGATCTGGTAGCGTTCGCTGCAAAACGCCGCGATGTCTTCATCGCTGCCCGGTTCCTGGCCACCGAAATCATTGCAAGGCACGCCCAGCACGATCAGCCCGCTGCGGCGGTACTCCTGCCAGACACTTTCCAGCTTGGTGTATTGCGGTGTGTAGCCGCATTCCGACGCGGTGTTCACCAACAGGATGGGTTGGCCTTTCCAGCGCTCCAGCGGCATGCTGGCGCCGTGCACAGATCGAAAAGAATATTCGTGAACGATCAAGTTTCAGGTCCTTTGATGTTGTAAGGTCGACACGGTGCAAGCATAGCCCAGTCCGTCACGGATTTCCTCCGGTGCGGACGGTCAATAAGTTCGGTTACAATTCGGCGTTGGAAGTATGGGGTACAGCCTTTCCCGGAATTGCCGCTGAATTTTGCCTTGTCCGCATCCCGTGGGCCCGGCCGCCACGGGTTGGCTATGCCAAAGCACCATGCAGAGGGGCCGGTTTCCTCACTCCGGCTGAATGTCAGGCAGCAGATAACGTTGGGATAAAACATGCAAGCAGACAAGATTCAAACGGCCCGCATACTGGATGGCCTCAAAGCCAGCGCGGCGGTTATTGATAACGTGAAGCAGATTATTGACCAGCATGTCGGCGCCGGCGGCCGCAGGCCAGGGCTGGCGGTGGTGCTGGTGGGTACCGACCCGGCGTCATCCATCTATGTGCGCGCCAAGCGGCGTGATTGCGAACGGGCCGGCATCATCGCCCATGATTTTGACCTGGATGAATCCACCACCCAGCAGGACCTGCTGGACCTGATCGACCGGCTCAACGCTGACGATGAAATTGACGGCATCCTGGTGCAACTGCCCCTGCCAGCGCAAATCGATGAAACCCGGGTCACCAACCGCATCAAGTCCGACAAGGACGTGGATGGTTTTCACGCGTTTAACGTGGGCAAACTGGCGCTGCGCCAGCCGGGCCTGCGTCCCTGCACGCCGCGCGGCATTATGGCCTTGCTGAGCTTTCATGGCGTGGAGGTGCGCTCGCGGCATGCGGTGGTGGTCGGGGCTTCCAATATCGTCGGCCGGCCCATGTCGCTGGAATTGCTCTATACCGGTGCCACGGTCACGGTGACCCACCGGTTTACCCGCAACCTGGAGCAGCACGTACGCAGCGCGGAATTACTGATCAGCGCGGTGGGCAAGCGCGGTATCGTGCAGTCCGAATGGATCCGGCCCGGGGCCGTGGTGGTGGACGTCGGCATCAACCGCCTGCCGGATGGC
>JBFIHZ010000400.1:0-3552 GCA_041601535.1 Lysobacterales bacterium
GCAGCAGCTGCGGACTGGCGCACACCACGCGCCGCACCTGGCCAATCTGCACCGCCACCATGGATGAATCTGCTAGCTGGCCAATGCGCACTGCCAGGTCGATACCTTCTTCCACCAGGTCAACCACCCGGTCCAGCAGCAACAGGTCGACACGCACCTGCGGGTGGCGCTGCAGGAAAGTGGTCAGCGCCGGCATGACGTGAAGCTGGCCGAATTGCACCGGGGCGGTAAGCCGCAACTCACCGCGCACCACCTGCTGGTCCTGTTGCACCGACAGTTCGGCATCTTCCACATCCGCCAGGATGCGGCGGCAGCGTTCCAGGTAATCCCGCCCTTCGGGCGTCAGCGACATGCGCCGGGTGGTGCGGTTCAGCAGACGGGTTTGCAGGTGAGCTTCCAGCGCTGCCAGAGTGCGCACCACGCTGGGTTGTGACCGCCCCAGCGCGTCAGCCGCGGCCGTGAGGCTGCCGCGGTCGACAATTTCCACAAATACGTGCATCGCAGTCAGGCGGTCCATGCGCGCAATATTACTGCAAAAAAAGCATTAATATTATAAAAAATGAAGTATTTATCCATTCATATTATGTCTGCACACTGTGGCTCTTCCTTTTCCGCACACTGGAGAACCAGCATGACAGAAACAAAAGCACGCACCCAAGGGGCCCATCACATTGGACTGACGGTAGCCGATCTGGCCAGCGCAACATCCTTTTTTACCGATGCCCTGGGATATGTCCAGGTTGGTGAGAATGCGGATTACCCGGCCGTGTTCGTCAGTGATGGCAGCATCATGATCACCCTTTGGCAGGCTGAGGACCCGGCCCACGCCTTACCCTTTGACCGCCGCAGGAACATCGGTTTGCATCATCTGGCCCTGCGCGTGGAAAGCCCGGAGTCTCTGGCTCGGCTGCACCAGGAACTGGCCGACAGGCCGGATACCGAAATTGAGTTCTCGCCGGAAGCATTGGGCAGCAGCGGGCTGCGTCACATGATGTGCCGTATTCCCGGCAATATCCGGCTTGAGCTGATTGCAGCCTGAGCGGGGCCGCATGATGACTGCGCCAGCGACAAGCGCCAACCCGGGACCGTCCCCGTTTCATCGCGGGGAGCTGCAGGTACAGTCCCGGGTGGGCGCGCCGCAATCGCTTGATGCCCGGGCACGCAGGGTGGTGCGGCCGTACTTGCCGGAACAGCACCGCGAGTTCTTTCGCCAGTTGCCGTTCGTGGTGGTGGCGGCGCAGGATGCGGCCGGCCGGCCGTGGGTGACCTTGCTGACGGGTCAGCCCGGTTTCGTGCAATCACCGCAGGCGGACAGCCTGGTGATTGCCGCCCATCCCTCGCCAGGTGATGCGCTGGAATCCTCCCTGTTGGCCGGGGCGCAACTGGGGGTATTGGGCATTGAGCTGGAAACACGCCGCAGGAACCGCGTGAATGGCCGCATTGCCGCCACCGGGCCGTCCGGCATGGAGTTCAAGGTTGACCAGTCATTCGGCAATTGCCCGCAGTATATTACCCGGCGCAGCTGGGAATTCACTGACATGGCCAGGCAAGCGCCATCCACCACGCGTTCGGCTGAGTTGACACGGATGATGCAGCACTGGATCCGATCGGCGGATACGTTTTTTATCGCCAGCGGCTACCGCGAGGCCGCTGCCAGCCAGGCGGTGCAGGGCATGGATGCGTCGCACCGTGGCGGGCCGCCGGGCTTTGTCGAAGTGCACAGCCCCACGCGACTGGTATTCCCGGATTATTCCGGCAATAACCACTTCAACACGATCGGCAACCTGGTTATCAACCCCGCTGTTGGCTTGTTGTTTGTTGATTTTCATACCGGCAGCATGCTGCAGATCAGCGGGTCGGCGCAGATTGACTGGGACTCTCCGGAAGTAGGCAAACGACCTGGTGCGCAGCGGCTGGTGGTGGTAGACATTCACTCGGCGGTGTTGCAGTGCGGGGTATTGCCTTTGCGCTGGAGCATGCTGACATTGAAAAAGAACTGAAGCCTCCGGGCGGGGGCGGCGTGAGTATTCCTGCCGGTCAGTTCAGAAGCGCAACTGGCCGGCAGCGCCGTCAACCTCTTTCAGGCAGTTCACCGCTTTCCACCAGGGGGCACAGCGTGGCCACGTCCTCGCGCAGGATTTCAGCCATACGCATGGCGCTGGCGCTGGGAAAATCCGGGTCGGCGAAAATCAGGTAGATCTGGCCGAAGCGCTCAGCACCCTCACGCATGGGCAAGGCTTTCAGGCTGCCGTCAGCCAGCTCACGGCTGATGGCATGTTCCGGAAACCAGGCAAAACCCAGCCCCATGCAGGCGGCGGCGATTTGCGTGGCCTTATTGGAGACCGTCCAGCGTTGATCCGCCCCAAACCAGCCGCCGCTGTCGCGCGTGCGCTGCTGCGCGTTGTCACGGATCAGCAGATGCCGGTGCCGGCGTAAATCATCCAGCGTCAGCTTGCGCCGCAAGTGGTGCAGCGCGTGGTCGGGATGGGCCGCGGCAATAAAGCGGATACGGACCAGCGGGTCACCAGCGAAACCCTGCGGTACCGTGGTGTTGAGGGCGAGATCGACGGCGCGCTCATACAAGGCTTCGTCGGTGCCGCCCAGCACGGTTTCGTGAAGCTGCACCCGCGTTTGTGGCCGCTCGTCGCCGAAACGGGCCAGTGAGCGCAGCAGCAGCCAGGTGGGATAAACGATATCCACCGCCAGGCGCAGTTCCGGGTCCCAATCAGCGCCAAGCTCAGCCGCACCCCGTTCCAGGGCCTCAGCGCGCTCGATCAGGTTTTTTGACCGGCGGTACAAGGCTTCGCCAGCCGGTGTTAACACCGCCTTGCGGCCCTGTTTGGTGAATAGCGTTACCTCCAGAAGCTGCTCGATTTTCTGCACGGCATAACTGACCGAAGACTGTGTTTTATGCACCGCCTCGGCGGCCTGGATGTAGCCGCCTTGTTCAACCACGGCAATAAAGGCGCGCCATTGGTCCAGGGATATTCGTGTAGTCAACATATCGAATTATACGATCAAAATTCTCGAAATATTCCGTTATTAATCGATTTGTAAGATGGATAGTATGTGCCCAATCGCTAATCAGCTGCAAGGAGCACGAACCATGAAAACACTGTTACAAATCAATGCCAGCCTGTACGCCGGGCGTGGACAGTCATCAAAACTGGCCAGCCAGTTTGTACACAAGTGGCAACAGGCCGACCCCGGCGGGCGCGTGGTGGTGCGTGATCTGGCGGCCAGGCCCGTGCCGCACCTTACTGCCGAGCGTTTCCAGGCATTTCTGACTGAGCCGCAGGAACGCAGCGCGGAACAGGCTTCGTTTGTTGCCCAGTCCGATGAACTGATCAATGAACTCAAAGTGGCTGACGTGGTGGTGCTGGGCTTGCCGATGTACAACTTTGGCATTCCCTCCACGTTAAAGGCCTGGATAGATCACATTGCCCGTGCCGGCGAAACCTTTCAGTACACCGAAAGCGGAGCCGTGGGGCTGCTGGCGGACCGCCCGGTATATCTGTTTGCCGCGCGCGGCGGTCAGTACCGGGGAACGCC
>JBFIHZ010000401.1:0-3550 GCA_041601535.1 Lysobacterales bacterium
GGCCGAAAAACGCTTCGGCCGGTTCCTGGCCCAGCGTGCTGGTAGCGGTTCGGATCACCCGCATCATCTGTTGCCCACCCGCCGTGAGCTGCACTTCCGCGCCAATGGCATAGTGGTTACTGCCCTGCATGCGCGGTTTGATCACCAGGTAGTGATTGGCGGCCGCCTCGCTGCCAGGATTGTTCCGCAACAGTTGCAGACTGCCGCCCTGCTGCGCGGTTTGCAGCATGTCCAGGTCACCATCTCGGTCGTAATCAAGGGCAATGAGCGATGCAGCGATATAGGTATCGTTAAAACCCACCGCATCGGATACATCGGCAAAGGTAACCGGATTTCCACCCTGATTGAGGTAGAACAGCGACGGATCGTCCAGCCACTGCCCGACTTCCTTGCCATTGGTGGCTGCCAGGTCAAGCCAGCCATCGTTATCGGCATCAAGAAAGGTGGTGCCCCAACCCCAGTAACCCTGCCACACACCAATATCTTCCGCTATTTCGGTAAATTTCAATTCGTTCTCAGTGGAATCATTCCGGTAGAACACATTGTGATCCGACGCCCGGGTGATATTGGTGACGTAGATATCCATATCCAGATCGTTGTCGTAATCGCCCAGCGCCACGCCCATGTCGGTCATGTCATTGTTGACCCGGGCGACGTTGGCCATGTCCACGAACGTGCCGTCACCCTGATTGATCCACAGGAAATTGGGCGTTCTGTAATCCACCGCTACGTAGATGTCCTGCCAGCCATCGCGGTTGAAGTCATACATCACCGGTTGGTGGTGCTCGTAATGACTATCGCTCATGCCACTGGCCAGTGTGATATCGCTGAAACTGCCATCGGCATTGTTGCGGTACAGCCAGGCACGGCCATTCCAGTCACACACGTACAGGTCCAGATCGCCATCATTATCGATATCGCCCGCCACCAGCCCGGCGCGGTGTGCATTGCCTTTGCCGCCCCAACTGGCCTGCAGGCCTGAACCCGCTGTCACGTCGGTAAACTGGCCGTTGGCCTCCTGGCGGTAAAGGTGCAGGTTTTCCGGCTGTTCACATTCCACGTCGGTGAGCGGATCCATGCGGCAATCGCCACCAATCAGAAGGTCCAGCCGGTGATCGCCGTTGTAGTCAAACCACAAGGCGGCGCGATGGTTACGCTTGGATGCAAGCCCCACCGATGCGGCTATTTCGCTAAAGCTGCCATCACCGTTGTTGCGCCACAGTTTATCTTGCAACAACTCACCCGTTGGGGCGAAGACATCAATATCGCCATCGCGGTCGAAGTCCGCCGCGGCCACACCGCCCACCGAACCCACCGCCATGTGATAGCCCGTGATACCGCTGGCGGCCGCCACTTCTTCAAAAGTGATTTGCGCCTGCAGCGGCGCGGCAAAGCCCCAGGCCACCGCCAGCCACAGCGCCTGCAGCCCTGACCGCAACTTAACCCCGCCGTAAAACCTGTCTGAACCTGCTGACAATCCGCACTCCGTTAACTCATCACATGATTGCACTTGCGCTCAATCCTACTATTACCGGCCGGGTGATTCGACCAGCACGACCTTCTCATCCGTTGCGGCCGTGTCAGACACCGGCTGCCCGCATGCAGGCAGGGAACCACAGGCTGGCTGCCGGAGTCGAACCTTGCCAGTAACAAAAACCAGCCGGTAAACTGGGTACCTAATGTACAGAGCACGCAAATATTTGTGCTACATCCTGATGCTGAGCATGACACTGACGTCATGGGCAGGCCCGGCCATGGCCTGTGGACAGGAATCGGCCACAATGTCCGCTACGAGTGCCACCACGGACCACAGCCAACACGCTCAACACCAGTCCGTACCCACCAGTCAGAACGGCGGGGAAAAATCTCCAGATGGCCCGCCAACCACGGAGTCCTCAACGGACGCCGATTGTCCCTGTTGCGGTTTGTGCATTGAACTGTGTTCACTCATCGGCGGCCAGGCACTGGCCGTTGCGGCCAGCGCGGCAGGTTACGTCATTGACCATTCAGGACAATCGTTTCCCGCCAGCACAACCATTCTCCCCAACCCCGGACCCGGATCCCCTTACCGTCCCCCGGCATTGACGACATAGCCAGAGCTGTGCCCTGAGCACAGCGCTCGTGGCGCGCCACGTCAGCAACTTCAGATAGGACGCCTGGCTCACGCCCCCTGACGGAGTCGTCTGTGCAAGCGCAGTCGTACGTCACACATCAGAACGACAAGGGCCATCATGAACTTCATTATTCTGCGGCCGTGCGAAGCTTATGCAGGAGCTTCGCAAGGCGGGGCACACCGATGATTACTTCCACTGTAAAAGCCGCTATTGCCTGTTCGGCCGTGCTGTTACTGGGCGCCTGCGCGTCCATGCCGCCCGAACTCGGGCGTGGCGAAGTCGATCAGTTACTGAATGAGCGAGGACTCAGGCAGCACCATGAGGACTCACCGCAGGCCATTAGCCAGGTGATCGGGCAACTGCTTGCTGCGCCCTTGACGGCTGAAAGCGCCGTGCGCATCGCATTGCTGAATAACCCGCAGATGGCTGCCACTTATGCCCGGCTGGGCTTCGGTGCCGCTGACGTATACGCTGCGGGACGGATCCGCAATCCGGTTTTGAGCGCGGCGTTGCTCAGTCCCAACGTGTCTGGGGATCGCGACCAACTCACCCTGGGGCTGGTCACCTCGTTTACCGACCTGATCACACTTTCTTCACGCAAACGGCTGTCCGCCGGCGCGTTTACGGCGCTGAAGCAATCGGTTGCCGCTGAAGTGCTACACATGGCTGCAACAGCTGAGCGGGCTTTCTACGATTACGTCGGGAGCCGCCAGGTGAGCGCACTGAGAGCCCAGTCAGCCCGGGCCATGAGCCTGTCGGCCACCCTGGCCGAACGCTTTCACCAGGCCGGCAATATCAACAACCGTGAACTGGCCATGCAACGGGCCGCTGCATCGGAGGCACGGTTGCTGGCGCTGGAAACCGAACGTGAGGCTTTTGCTGCCCGCGGTCACCTGGCCGAACTGATGGGACTGTCTGTCGCCGCCAATTGGGAAGCAACCGCCAGCCTGCATCTGCCACCAGCCGAAGAAGCCGGGCTGGATGCATTGCTGTCGCTGGCGCGCGCTTCACGGCTGGACCTGGCCGCGGCCCGCACCGAGGCTGAGGTACTTGCCGACCGGTTGGGCGTGGTCAACTGGACCCGTTGGATTGGTGACCTGGATGCGGGCATCGAGCACGAACGCGAAACCGACGGTGTGCGTTTGACCGGCCCGACATTGGATTGGGAGCTTCCTTTGTTCACCCGGCATCAGGACGATGTGGTGCGCGCGCGGGCCGAAATGTTCATCGCAATGGCTGAAGTGCAGCGCCTTACGCTGGATGTTGAAAACAGCGTCCGCCTGGCGTATGCCGGCTTGCTGAATGCCCGCCAGCGGGTCAATGAGTACAGCGAAGTGCTGATCCCGCAGCGCATTGAATCAGTCGCCCGTGCCCAGGAAGAAGTGAACTATATGCTGATCGGAGTGTTTGAACTGATTCGTCTTAAAGCCGATGAA
>JBFIHZ010000402.1:0-3538 GCA_041601535.1 Lysobacterales bacterium
AATCCACTTTTTGCAAGGACAGTGATGTTCAGTTGACCAATGTCAGATTCTCGGACGAATGACTGATGTCGGATTACTGCTTGAAATGCTAGCTTCAGGTTAACAGTGCGGGTCTGCCCAGCGCTGCAACCGACAACCCACCTACCTATCGGGAATTACACCATGCGATCAGGAACAACTACAGCAGACCAGGCAACTTTAACCACAACCCCCGTCTGGGACCGTACCACCCGGGTATTTCACTGGCTCAACCTGCTCTGCGTTCTTTTGCTCACCGTTTTCGGCCTGGCCATCCTTAATGCCGACTATTTCGGTATCAGCGCAGAAGGGAAAATCAATCTGAAGACGCTGCATGTATACGTGGGATACGTCTTTGCAGGCAATCTGGTATGGCGACTGCTGTGGGCGTTTCGCCGCGGTGAGTATTCGCGCTGGAAAGCTTTTTTGCCTTTTTACCGGACATTTTTGACTGAATTGAAGGCCTACCTCAAGAACTGGAACAATACCGCAGCATCGCAACCCAGAGGACACAACCCGCTGGGCCGGCTGATGATTACCCTATTGCTGCTGTTGATGTTGACGCAAATGGTAACCGGCCTGGTGCTGGCCGGCACCGACCTGTACAAACCGCCATTTGGCCAGCAATTTGCCGAGTGGGTTACCGTCGGTGACGAGCAGCGCCTGGCATTACTCCAGCCCGGATCGAAAGAACATACGGATGAGGCCGCTTACGCGGAAATGCGCGCTTTTCGTAAGCCTTTCATCAACACCCACAAACTGGCATTTTACATTTTGATGGTGGCGATAGCATTCCATATTGCCGGTGTCGTGACAGCCGAACTCAAGCACAAATCCGGCTTGGTATCAGCCATGATCACCGGACAGAAACACGTCCCATACCGGGACAGTTCGCACGACCCGCTGGTCAATTCTGAGGACAGCCAGAATAGCGAGTCCGGAAAGCCACCGGCCGGGCTTTAGTTCGCCGGGAACCAATCCGCCGAAGCACACTCAGAAACTTTCCATGGCCGATGTTGGCTGAGCGGTTTAACTCACCACTGATACCCCCCACATAAGGGAAAGCAACCACCGACTGCGCGATACCGAAACGTAACACCAAGGAACACCTGATGACTTATTTGCCCCGAATTTTTCTGCGCGCTCGCGCAACGGCCTGTATTTTGGCCATTTCTGCCAGCGCCCTGGTGGCATTGCCACTGCAGGCCCAGCCCGCCACCGAGCCGGCACAACAACCGAGCATCCAGCAGCTACAACAGCAAATTATTGAAATTCAGCGCGAGTCGGAACGCAAACTGCAGCAGCTGCGCCAGCAGACGGACCAGCAGCTGCAGCAACTGCAGGCGCAGATTGCACAACTGGCCTCGCAAGCACCGGCTGCGGCCACCGCCGCTGCCTCGTCACAGCCTGCCAGCAATCCGCAGGTTGCCGAAGCCGCATCGGCCGCCGGTGAGCACGGCACGGCCGCCAACCGCTTAAAGCTCTCCGGCGATTTCCGTGTGCGCTATGAATACAACTCGGATTACCAGGCCACACCTTCATGGGACCGCGGCGTACTGCGCGGCCGCGTGGCGGCCAGCTATCAGCTCACCGACCGCATTACCTTGGGCACACGCGTGGTTACCGGCGACCCGGATGACCCGCGCACCACCGACACCACCCTCAGCAGTTTTGTAAACAAGTTCGACATCAGCCTGGACAAGGCCTATGTGGACTACCGCACCGACCGCCTGTTGCTTACCGGCGGCAAGTTTGCCAAGCCGTTCAGTTCCACCGAGCTGGTGTGGGATGGTGATGTCAATCCGCAAGGCGTGGGCGGCTACTACGACCTGTTCAGGAATGACAGCTCTGCAGTGCGCGTTTCCGGGACCTATTTCCTGATCAATGAAAACACCCTGGCCGACAGCAGCGATATGCTGGGCGGCCAGTTGTCGTGGTCGGCGCATCCGGCGGCCAACTGGGACGTGTCACTGCACTCCGCGTATTACGACTACGACATCGGCACGCTGAACCCGTCCGTGCCCGGCGGCGCGCGCGGCAACAACATCAATCCCGGCGGGTTGAGCTATGTTTCCGATTTCAACTTATGGGACACGATGGCCAAAGTTGCCTATAACGGCTTTGGCGACCGCTGGAATGTTCGCTTCGTGGCCGATTACGTGAAAAACCTGGGCGCCGAGGTGGACGAGGATTCCGGCTACGGCTTTGACCTGTTTGTGGGCAACCTGAATGCCCCCGGCCATTTCCTGTTCCGCTACGGCTATTCACAGGTTGAAACCGATGCGGTGCTGGGCATGTTCTCGCATGACAACATCATTTTACCCACCAACTACCAGTTACATACGTTCACGGTGGACTACGCTTTGATGGATCATGCCTTTATCGGCCTGACCCACTACGAGTTCCGCCAGCTGGATGAGTTCGCGGAAAACCCCTTGCTCAACGATGACTGGGCATCACGCACCCGGCTGAACCTGTACTTCACGTTCTGAGTTTCAGAACACCAGGCAAGAAAAAGCCCCGCACAAGGCGGGGCTTTTCCAAAACTTGCTGTCCGCTGTTTAGGCGGTGGTGACGTTAGTCGCCTGCAAGCCCTTCGGTCCGTTTTCTACATTGAAAGTCACAGCTTGACCTTCAACCAGGGTTTTGAACCCGCCGGCCTGGATAGCTGAGAAATGTACGAATACATCTGCACTGCCGTCCGCTGGAGCGATAAAGCCGAAGCCTTTGGAGTCGTTAAACCACTTTACTGTACCTGTCGTCATTTGAATTACCTTATTTAAAATTAACTACCTACATCAATTGCAAATCTTGATTGAAGGTGAAAACAGGAGATACCAAAGAAGGACTTCTGAACCTACTAAAAGACGTGCAACTAACTTGATGCACAGTCGGCGCCGCAAAACCCTTAAAGGTGTCACAGGCTAGCCGTCTGATCGCCGCCGATATTAGACCCAATGACATGAAATAACAAGCACTTTCGGCATTAGGCTTGAATGTTTGTAACTTGTTCAAAATAACGGACTGCCCGGCCGGGAGCGTTCAAAGCCATACTGCTTAAGACTTTCCTACAACAAAATTTTCACAAACTGGTGCATACCACAACCGCAAAATCAGGCGACTGAACGACCCAGATCAACATCGTGGCAAGTCGCTATTTGTAGGCTGACCGGATACCTTGAACCATCCAGCCATGACGGACTGAACACACCGCGGGGGCCCCAGCATGTACTACATCGTAAGCAGCACCAAACCCTTTGAACAGGCATCCCAGGACCTGCAAACTGCGGTAAAAGACCTTGGTTTTGGCGTGTTACATGTACATGACCTGGGCGGCACCCTGCGTGACAAAGGCGTGGACTTTGAAGAGCAATGCCATGTATTTGAGGTCTGCAACCCACAACAGGCCGCCAGGGTTCTGGCCAGCGACATGCGCCTGAACATGGCATTGCCCTGCCGCATTTCCGTTTTCACCGAGCACGGGGAAACCCGCATCGGCCTGATCAAGCCACGCGACATG
>JBFIHZ010000403.1:0-3516 GCA_041601535.1 Lysobacterales bacterium
ATTCTGGGCCAGGTTTCGGGCCAGTCCCCGGGGTGGTCCAGGTCGGCCGCGGCACGCGGCAGGTCCACCTGCTGCAGCCGTGCCGCATGTCGTTTCAGCACGCCGCGTGCACCACGTTCGCCGCTGAGCCGCCCCAGCCGGGCGAACAGACTGCGCGGGAAAATCACCGGTGGTCCGCTGGCAATTTCGCCGTCGCACGCTGTCCACTGCGCGGTGACCGCGCTTTGCGGGTCTTCCTGCCAGGCGGCGATCAGCTTCTGCAGGTCGGAAAGCTGCAGTTGCCACTGGTCCACCAGCACCAGCAGGCAGGCCCGCACCCGCTCGGGCATGGCCGCCACCCCGCAGGCAATGGACCGGCCCATGCCATCACGCCAGTCCGCGTTATGCACTTGTTGCACCGGCAGCCCCTGCAATGCCTCGCTCACCGCCGCTTGTTCCGCGCCAGTGACCACCACCACGCAGGCGGGCTGTAAGGCCAGCAGCAACTCGGCCTGCCGCGCCACCAGCACCTTGTCACCCGTATCCAGTAACTGTTTGGAGCGCCCCAGCCGGCGGGATCCACCGGCCGCCAATAGCACCACGCCCAGCGCCGCGGCGGCTTCACTCACCTGGCCGCTCCGCCCTGTCCCACCGGCCCGGTAGTCAACGACTGTCCGTCACGCTGGTTCAGCACCGCGTGTATTTCCGCGGCAATGGACAGCGCGATAGCCTCGGGCAGTTCGGCGCCAATATCCAGCCCAACCGGCCCGTGCACCAGCAGCTCCGGGCAGTCCGCCATTTCCTTCAGCCGCGTGCGCCGTGTGGTTGGCCCCAGCACGCCGACGTAAGCCAGGCTGCCGGCCGCGCTGACTGCAGCCAGCGCGCGCAGGTAGCTGGCGTCATTTTCCAGGTGATGGCTCATGATGATGGCCGCGTCCAGCGCGGCCAGGTCCACCACCTGCGGCAGTTTTTCCGGCCGCGACAACACTACTTCGCAGTCGGGGGGAAACCGGTCGGCGCGTGCATAGGCCGGGCGGTGGTCTACCAGCACGCATTCCCAGCCCAGGCCGGCTATTTGCCGCGCCACCGGCACCGCATCCGGGCCGGCGCCACACAGCAGTACCCGCGGTTGCGGCGTGACGTTGATCAGTATTATCTGCTGGCCAACATTACTGATTACGTGGTGCCGCCAGCCGGGCCATCCGGCCTGCACGGCACTGGCGCAACTGGCCACCAGGCCCTCATCACCCCAGCTGTCACCGCCTTGCTGCAGTACGCCCCAGGCCGCCAGCGGTAAGGTTGAGTCTGTGCTGTGCGTGACCAGCGCCACCAGCGCCGGCTGCCGCCCGGCCATGGCTTCGCGCATGCCGTTAAGCGGTCCGAACCCGTCTGCCCGGTCCAGCCGCTGCAGCAGCAGGTGGATCACGCCGTCACAGCCCAGCCCCAGCCCCCACACCAGTTCGTCACCGGCATGCATGTCGTAGGTGACGGTTTTGGGTTCTCCGCTGGCGAAGACTTCCTGCGCGTGATGCAGCAGGTCTCCTTCCAGGCAGCCGCCGGATATCATGCCCTCGAACGTGTCATCGGCGGCGATCAGCATCATGGCACCGGGCTTGCGGTAGGTGGAACCGGCAACTTTATGAATGGTGGCCAGTACCAGCGCGTCATCACCTTGATGCCGTTGCAGAAATTTCAGTAATGCCGCCGTTCCCAGATGCACCTTTGTTCTCCTGTTTTTTTCAACGTCAGATAATAGCGGAATTCTGTGGTTTAACTTTGACTTGATGCAGCTTTCTGACACCACCTTCGGGTACTCGCGGGTGGGCGGAGGCGGTAGGCTGCTTTCAGGACACGTATAAACACTTTCATGGGGCTAATCGGCGACGTCGCTGCAACCTCGTTCAACTTAATTTGCTACCGGTATCTAACACCTCCTCCGCATGATTGGGGGTGGGCGGAGGCGGGGAGCGGTTTTCAGGACACGCATAAACCCTTCCCTGGAGCTAATCGGCGACGGCACCAATGCGCAGTTCAGCTTTGATTTGATAGCGGTATTAACACCTCCTTCGCATTATCGCTGGTGGCCGGAGGCGGGAGGCTGCTTTCAGGACACGCATAAACCCTTCCCTGGGGCTAATCGGCGACGTCCCTGTCGCCGATTGTCCTGAAAGCAGCCTCCCACCTCCGCCCAATAATCGTTTGGGTTGTGCCTTTGAATTGTGGATTGGCTATGACGGCTTCATCGCAGTGCCAGGATTCTGGGGCTACTCATTTGAGTAGCCCCTTCAATGATGGACCCGGCTGCGGTATCAGGCCATGGCCTGCTGCAGCTGGTCGAGGATTGGTAGTTTGCGAATGCGTACCCCGCAGGCGTTGAAGATGGCATTGGTCAGGGCCGGGGCGATGGTTGGAATGCCCATTTCGCCCATGCCGGTCGGGGTATCGCCGAACGGCAGGATATGGCATTCCAGTGCCTGCGGCACCGATGCCATGCGCAGGATCGGGTAATCGTGGAAATTGCTTTGCTGGATCTGCCCGTCCTGCACGGTAATCTGCAGGTTCAGCGCGGTGCTCAGGCCGTCGATGGTGCCGCCTTGCAATTGCGCTTCCACGCCCCGCGGGTTTACCACCACGCCGCAGTCGATTGCTGCCACGATGCGTTCGATGGTCATTTCGCCCCGTTTGCCAACGCTTACTTCCACCGCGTGGGCGGCATAGCCGCCAAAGGTGAAGTGCGAGGCGATGCCCACGCCGCGGCCGGCCGGCCGGCGGGTGGAGTAATCGATGCGCTCAGCCACGTGTTTGAGCAGGCGCGACAGGCGGTAGGGGTTGAAGGTCGGGCCACCGTGATTGCTGTAGGGCAGTTCGCGGCTTTCGCCATACAGGTCCAGGCGCAGTTGCAGCGGGTCCTGCCCGCTGGCATGGGCGATTTCATCAAGAAACGACTGGATCACAAAGGCATTGGCGGTATGCGCCGGTGCGCGCCATGAGCCACGTGGTACGCCCGATTGCACATCGAACCATTCCAGCCGCAGGTTTTCCACCATGGCGGCCGGGAAGTCGTCGGTGTACAGCTCGGCCTCATACAGCGTGTCCGCGGTTACGCCGGCGCGGCGGTAGTATTTGCTGGCGCTGGCCAGGCGTTGTGTCCAGGCGATCACCTTGCCGTTTTTATCCAGCCCGGCGCGCATTTCGTGCAGGCCGGACGGGCGGTAAAAGTCGTGTTTTACGTCGTCTTCCCGGGTCCATACGAGCTGGATCGGGCCGCCCGCCTTTTGCGACACCATGGCGGCTTCGGCCACGTAATCGTTGGTCAGCCGGCGGCCGAAACCGCCGCCCACGCGGGTCATCTGGATATTGATGACATCCCGCTCCAGCCCGGTGGCTTCAGCCACTGCACGGCTGGCGCCGGACGGCATCTGGGTGGGTGCAATGATGTCCGCGCCATCGTCCCGCACGTGGGCAAAACAGTTCTGTGGTTCCAGCGGTGCGTGGTTTACATAGGGCTGTTCGTAGCGGGCCGTAACGGTCTTGTCA
>JBFIHZ010000404.1:0-3481 GCA_041601535.1 Lysobacterales bacterium
AGATCACCGGCGAACTCCGGGTCGTGATCGGGCCGGCCATCGGAATCGGTCTTCTGATAGACGATTCCCGCAGTCAGCGTCCAGGCGTCATTCAGCAGCCAGCGTGCGCTCAGGCGGCCGCCGGAAATGTCCACATCATTAAAGTCGTCCTGCACCGCATCGGCATTGTCAAACAGGCCGAAGCGCGGCGTGGTGCCCAATACGTTGTCGATAAAACCGCCATCGCGGGCGGTGAAGCCCACCAGCCGAACCGCGAAGGTATCGCTGACCGGCATGTTCAGCATGGCGCTGACGTCATAGCTCATGTCGCCTTCCGACATGGTGCGCAAACCCACATCAAAGTTGGCGGCAAAGGCCGTGGGGTCCGGTTTGTTGGTGACGATGCGCAACACACCAGCCTGCGCGCTGGCACCATACAGTGTGCCCTGCGGGCCACTGAGTGCTTCCACCCGTTCGATATCAACCATGCGCGGATTGGGCTGGCCATTCAATACCAGCGACTGCTCGTCCAGATACACCGCCGCAGAAGGCTCGGCGATGAACGTGCTTTGCGCATCGGCGATGCCGCGGAAAATCACCATCGCGGTGCCGGGATTGGCCTGGACGATATTCATGCTGGGAATGAACCGCACATAATCATCCATGCCTTTCAGTCCGGACTGGATGATCTGCTCGCTGGATAATGCCTGGATGCTCTGCGGAATGTCCTGCAGGCTTTCCTCACGTTTGCGTGCCGTGACCAGCACCTCTTCCAGCAGGCCGCCGCGTGCTTCGGCATCATTGGATTGGGCAATGGCGGTGCCGGCGGGTGCGGCGAGGATAGCGGAAATGGCGACGGAAAGGTTTTTCGGGCGGATCAGGTGAAGGTCGTGCAAGCGATCAGTATCCTGCGACATACATGTGCCCTCTGAGAATTTTGGTCTTTGATCAGTAACTTCTTTCTTGTTTTTATCCAGTCGATAATAGAACGGCAATACTGAAAATACAAACCAGTGCCGCAACACCGGTAACTTAACGTATGTTAAGCATCAGAACCAAACACACCGGTATCATGAGGCCGGTCGGCACCACAATCCTCCATGGCTCCTGTGCCCGTATCCGGCTTTGCTGCCATTAATCGTTGTGGCGCAATACCGCGGGCTGATCCTCCTCGGGCAATTGCCGCAACAGTGGCTCCAGGGTCTGGATCAATTCATCCAGGTGGTGTTCATAATGCCGCCAGAAGTTCAGCGCCTTGGTATAGATGGGTTGACGCACCTGTTCCGAGCTGGCGGTGTTGATGGCACGTTCCGTTTCATAAAAACGCAGGCATTGCGGCTCGAACGGCAAGCCCAGGTAGTCGAGCATGCGCCGGGTTTGCATTTCCTGGTCGCGCACCACGTCCTCGTAATGCACATCCAGCACCTGCCCCGGTAATACCGTGTGCCAATGATCCATCAGCCGCTGGTACTGCAAGTAATATTCGCCCAGCTCAAACTGATCGTAAGTGAATGACTGGCCTTTGAAAAATAGCTGCTTGTAACTGCCCAGGCAGCTGTCCAGTGGATGGCGGCGGGCATTGATCACCCGCGCATGGGGCAGGATGAGCTTGAGAAAACCGATGCTGGCGAAGTTGTTGGGCATCTTGTCGATAAAATGCGGCAAGCCATTGCGGTAACGCATGGTGGAAGCGATATAGCCCGCGCCCAGCTCGACGGCCTGTTGCTCACTGATATCAAGCACTGCTTCGGGATACTCCAGCTTGCCGGGGCTGCGCTTGTTCAGCTCGCCTATGGTGCGGCTGAGATCCGGCAGTTCCATGGTGCCCTCCACCATGCTGTGGCTGGCCAGTATCTGTTCGATCAGCGTTGAGCCGGACCGCGGCAGGCCCACCACCAGGATGGGCGCTGGATCCGGATCGCCATAACCCTTGTGCCGCTCGAAGAACTCCGCGGAGAACACCTCGATGATGCGGTCGTGGATGATCTGCGTCTGCACCGGGTCATACACTTCGTGCCGCCGGCGCAATTCATTGCCACGGCGAAAGTACTCGAATGCCCTGTCGTAATCCGCCTCGTTCTCATAATGTTTGCCCAGCGACAGGCAGATGTTCACCTTGGGCTCATCCGGCAACGGCGCTTCATCCACCAGCCGTTGCATCTGCTCCACCTCGGCCGGGTCAAATTCGAATGTCTTCAGATTGGCCAGACTCCAGTACGCCTCACCAAACGCCGGGTGGGCCGCGATGCACTTGCGGTACGCTGCTATGGACTCTGCCGTACGGCCAATGGTTTTCAATACGTGGCCCATCCCCGCCAGCGCGCCGGCATTGTGCGGACTGAATTCCAGCGCCTGGCGGTAGGCGTCAAGTGATTCTTCGTGGCGCTGCGCCCGGGTGAGGATGTTGCCGCGCATCACGTGGCTATGCGCCAGCTGCGGATCAATATCCATGGCCTTCTGCACGTTTTGCAGCGCTTCGTCGTAGCGGTCCTGTTTCATGTTCAGGTTGGCCAGGTCGCACCAGCCCATGGCGGAACGCGGCGCCAGCTCCAGCACGCGTTCCAGCATGCGGCGGGCGGCTTTGAACCGGTTGGCTTCCAGCGCGATATTGGCCAGCATGCGCAGCGCTTTCGGATCGTCCGGATGTTTGCCCAACAGGGTGCGCAGGATTTTTTCGGCTTCATCGATGCGGCCGTGCATCTGCGCTTCTTCTGCCTTGGCCAGCGCCGCCTTGCGCGGGTCCAGCGCCAGCGCTTGCTGGGCGGCCTGGTGTGCTTCGCGCGGTTTGTTCAACTGGTCCAGTGCGCGCGCCAGCGCCATGCGGGTGAGTGAGCGCTGCGGGGCTTTATCGGCCGCCTCGCGCAGGAAATCCACGGCTTCCTGAGGACGGTCAACAGCCAGCAAGGCCAGCCCCATGCCTTCCAGCGCACGCGGGTAACCGTGATGATTCTTCAGCACCTTGCCGAACCAGGTCTGGGCTTCCTGCGGCCGGCGTTGCTGCAGGCAGATTTCACCCAACAGGCTCATGATGTTGGGTTCATTGCGATACAAGGGCAGTGCCCGGCGGCACAGGTTTTCCGCCTGCTCCACATCACCGCGGCGAAACGCCGCCAGCGCTTCATCATAGGCTGCGCGAATGCTGTCGGTCTGCTGTGTTGGAGATGAAGGCGTCATTTAAGCGGGTTCACCGGCCACGGGCCATCGCGGCTGAGTGTGCCGCAGTTGCTGCGCCACCACAACCACCCGGCACTCGCCGCGCCGGCCAGCTGTGCAGCCACAAGCCATTGCCCTGCGTTGACGTTCCGGTACAGAATGCAGCTGCCACCAAACCCGGAGCCCCGCCTTGCCCAGCCGTTTGCACATCAATCCCGAGCTGACCATTGACCTGGTGACGGTGACGCCTGCACACCCTGTGGCCGTGATTGACGATTTTCTGCTCAACCCGGACGAACTGGTAAACCATGCACGGCAGCACGCAGACCAGTTTGAAACACCACAACGC
>JBFIHZ010000405.1:0-3425 GCA_041601535.1 Lysobacterales bacterium
GCCTGGGGCATGCTGTTGAAGGCCATGCAGGACAACGGCATCAGCGCGGACCAGTACAACCTGAAAAACCAGAGCCCCGCGGTGGGAGCTGCCAATATTGCCTCGCGGAAAATTGATGCCCACGCTGACTTTTGCCCCTGGTCTGAATTGATGGAGTTTCGCGGAACCGGGCGCAAGATCTTCGACGGCAGCGAAACCAATGTGCCCTACTTGCACGGTGTGGTTGCCCGCCAGGATTTTCTAGACAAGTACCCGGAAGTGGCAACTTCATTTCTGAAAGCGGTCTACGAGGCCGGGGAGTGGATTCGTGAAGACCCCATTCGCGCTGTAGAAATGATGGAGAAATGGACCGGTGTTGAGAAAGAAGTGCTCTACATCTACTTCTCCAAGGGTGGCCACCTTACTCTGGATCCGACCATCAAGCCTGCCTGGGTAGATGCGCTCAAGCTGGACCATGGTGTGCTGGAAAGTGAAAAAGCGATTCCCAAACTGGACTTCGATGAGTGGATTACCGAGTCCTACCTGAAGACTGCCTACCGGGAGATGGGCAAGAACTACGAACAGGAAAAAGCTGTGATTGTCGATCCGAAGGTGGCCAACAAGGGGTTGCCGCTGGAAATCTGGCACTCCCGCCTGGGCGTGATCAGCTACCCAACCATGGACGCATTCCTGGCCGCTATAAGCGAGTTTGAGAGTGTGGGCCAGAAGCTCAATGCAACCTATGTTTACGACCAGGAAACAGGTTTGAAGCTGTTTGGCAAAACCGCTTTTTTCGTGAAAACAGCGGATGGGTTCCAGACATTTTTACGCAAGCCTGACGCCGAAAAGTATGCGGCTACTAGCAGCGGCGAGGTGATGGACATCAAGAAAGCTCTGGAGTTGAGTGCAGGCCAGGAGGCCTGAGAGGGTTGAACCAGAGAGCTGAGCCAGAGAATTAAAAGGGCGCGGTCCGCCAATAATTTTTGCGGCGGGCTGCTACTTCAGGAATTCGGTCTACACCACATCGCCTGAATACCGAGGCTACTGACAGGACTGTATTAATGAATATCGCGCACACTATTAAATCGACAGATGCCGGCGCGGAAGCTGACTCACCGGATACTAAAAAGGGCTTCGCAAAAGTCGCGGAGGTTGCGTGTGTCGATCCGCTCGTTAAGACCAGATTGACAACGCCGGCTCCCCGTGAGGCGGCCATACAATTGAGTCATTATCCCCGCGCCGTTAACGCGGCTATCGGCGCTCTGTCGATTGCAATGGGTATACTGTTGTGGCACCTGGCGACGCAGTACGACTTCAATTATTTTATCAATTTTGAAAACATACCCTCGCCCCTGCAGGTGGGCAGTGCTTTTCTGGCACACCTGCACGACCAGGAGTTTTATATTCACATAATGGTGAGTATTCGCCGGATACTTATCGCTTACAGTCTGGCGATCGTGCTGGGTGTGTTCCTCGGCGTATTGATCGGCCGCTCCGTCTACGTGCGCGCAGCGGTGTCACCCTATATCGAAATTATCCGGCCGATTCCCGCGGTGGCCTGGATTCCACTGGTGATTCTGATGTGGCCAACAGAGGAGTCGTCCATTGTTTATATCACCTTCCTGGGCGCACTGTTTCCCATCATCCTCAACACCGTGCACGGGGTGGAGCAGACTCCGGAAGTACTGGTACGGGCAGCCATGTCGCTGGGCGCCAACAAGTTACAGATTTTCTGGCACGTGGTGTTGCCGGCCGCACTGCCGAGCATTGCCGCGGGGCTTGCCATCGGCATGGGCATCAGCTGGTTTTCACTGCTGGCCGGGGAAATTATTTCCGGCCAGTACGGCATCGGCTATTTCACCTGGAATGCCTATTCACTGATCAATTACCAGGACATCGTCGTGGGAATGCTGGTGATCGGTGGGGCCGGGTCGCTGTCGACCTATCTGGTCAAGGTGGCAATGAAACCGGCGTTGCGTTGGAACATCAAAAATCGATGAGTAGCACTGATATGAAACAGCGTGTAGCAACCATAGCCGAGCTGGTCAAACGCAAGTTTGTGCTGCTGCTTGGCGTCAGTTTACTGCTGACACTGACTTATTACTCGATACAGCTGGGAGCCATGATTGTACGCTTTGGCGCTATTCCAAACTATGTGACTTTCTACGACTGGTTGGGCAACGTCAGCATGATTGTGCAATCCACACCGTCACTAAAGGACCAGTTGCTGATCATTAACGACGAGTGGTGGTTTGAAATCGGCTATATGAACTATGCCTTTGGCAAGGGCATATCGGAATGGAGTATGTACGTCATTCCGGTCAAGGCGCTGGGCGTATTCCTGCTCTCGTTCCTGGCCGTCATTAACTTCCTGTTGCTGCGCGAATCCCGTGGCATTTGCTCGACCCGATCGCGCTACGTGCCGGCGTTTGCCGGTGGCATAGGTGGTTCCTTTGTGGCGCTATCCTCGATCACCATGTCGTGGGTGGTCTGCTGCGCGACACCTACCTGGGTGGTGGGTTTGGCAATGATGGGGTTAGGTGCATCAACCGCCTTGTATCTCGAACCAATGGGCCCGGTTGTGAGCGGGCTGGGTTTCATTTTGTTAATTGGTGCCGCCTTGCTGGCCGCGGATCGTAATCGGGTAGCCGGTGAAGTGTCGTTTGATCGCAATTAGAGACTTTGATAGAGGCATTACAATGGATGCAGCAGTAACGACGAAGTTGGGCGAAAAATTAGCGCGCTCACAAAAGAAAAAAGCCAATGGACACATTGTTATCGACGCAGTAAGCATCGCTTTCGGCACTGGCAAGAAGCGCAATGTGGCCGTTGAAAGTACCAGCTTGGAAATAACCCCTGGGGAATTCGTCTGTATCCTCGGGCCTTCGGGTTGCGGCAAGTCAACCCTGCTCAACTCGGTGGCCGGGTACGTAACTCCGACTGCGGGGCGTATCAGTGTCGATGGCGTCCCTGTGTCCGGACCATCCCCGGACCGCGGTATGGTGTTCCAGCAATACTCCCTGTTTCCCTGGAAAACCGTGCACGAAAATATCGCCTTCGGCCCCAAGATCGCCGGCCATAGCGCCGCCGAATGCAGTTCCATCGCCAACACCCTGCTGGCGATGATCGGCCTGCCGAAAATGGCGAAAAAATTGCCTGGGGAGTTGTCCGGCGGTATGCAGCAGCGGGTGGGAATTGCCCGGGCCTTGGCCAATTACCCAAGTGTTCTGTTGATGGATGAACCCTTCGGAGCACTGGACGCGCAAACTCGAATCATGATGCAGGAAAGTCTGCTGAAGATTTGGTCCGAGTTTGGCAACACCGTACTTTTTGTCACCCACGATGTGGATGAGGCCATATTCCTGGCCGACAGGATCCTGGTGATGAGCGCCACGCCGGGATCGATTATTGCCGACATCAACGTGACATTGCCACGACCGAGAGAC
>JBFIHZ010000406.1:0-3369 GCA_041601535.1 Lysobacterales bacterium
ATCGGCCACGGCCCGCTGCAGAAACTGGCGCACCAGCCGCATGCCTTCCACGGCGACGCCGTCTGCCATCGGGTGCCAGCCCGGTGCACAGAAGGCTTCAAGATTGTGTGACAAGGCGTCCATGCCGGTGGCTGCCGTGAGGCCGGGCGGCAAGCCCACCGTCAGCTCCGCATCGAGGATGACACTGCCCGGAAGCATGCGCGGATGGAAAATGATTTTCTTGATGTGCTGCGCTTCGTCAACAATGACTGAAGCGCGTCCCGCCTCGGAGCCGGTTCCTGCCGTGGTGGGCACGGCCACAATGGGGGCGATACCGGCAGGGTCGACACGGGTCCAGTTGTCGCCAACATCTTCAAAATCCCACAGCTCCCGTGTCTGCCCCGACATCAAAGCGATGGCTTTACCGGCGTCCAGCGCCGAGCCGCCACCAAAGGCGATCACACCATCGTGCTTGCCGCGGCGGAAAACCGCCAGCCCATCCGCAACATTGCTGCCGGTGGGGTTTCCTTTGATGCCACTGAACAGCGCAATTGCCAGGCCGGCCTCGCGGCAAATCTCCAGCACACGCTGCGTCATCGGCAGTGCCGCAATGCCCGGGTCAGTGACCAGCAAGGGCGACTGCATGCCGAGTGCACCACAGCATGCCGGTAACTCGGCAATGCGGCCGGCGCCGGCTTTGATCGGGTTGGGGTAGTTCCAGTTGCCTGTGGTCATCATGCTTGTTCAGTCGGGCCAGCGCATCAGGCCGGCTCTTTCAGGTGATAGGATTTGGGCCGGGTCAGCTGTTCAAAGCCGAGCGTGGACAGCGTGCATCCGCGGCCGGAATTGCCCACGCCGGTCCAGGCCAGGGCCGGGTCCAGATAATCGCAACGGTTGATGAAAAACGTGCCGGTGCGCAGCTGGTCACCGATGGCGGTGCCGGTTTCCAGGTCGCGGGTAAACACGGCGGCTGTCAGGCCGAACTCCGAGTCGTTCATCAGACCAATGGCTTCTTTATCCGATGTCACTTTCTGGATGCCCACCACCGGCCCGAACGTCTCCTCGGTCATGATGCGCATGCCGTGGTGAACGTCCGTCAGCAGCTGCGGCGCCAGGTAAGGCGTACCCGCCTTGTCCAATGGAAAATCTTCGGCATGGATGTGCGCCGTCGCTCCCTGCGCAATGGCTTCAGCGACCTGGGCGCGGACGAACTCGGCGGCACTGGTGCGAACCAATGGCCCAAGCGTGGTTTCCGGATCATCCGGCCGGCCCAGCCGGTACTGCCGTACCAGCGCGACCGACTGTTCGACAAAGCGGTCGTAGACCGACTCGTGCACGTACAGACGTTCGATGCCACAACAGGACTGGCCGGAATTAAAGAAAGCGCCGTCGATGGTGGTTTCCACCGCGTGGTCCAGGTCGGCATCTGCCCGCACGTAGGCGGGGTCCTTGCCACCCAGTTCCAGGCCAAGGCCGATAAAGCGGCCGGCCGCCGCGCGCTCCACCATGGCGCCGCCCGCCACCGAGCCGGTAAAACACACCTGCTGTACCTGCGGGTCGCGTATCACGCCTTCGGTGTCCGCGTGCTGCAAGTGCAGGTACTGGAACACGCCCTCGGGCAGGCCCGCCTCGCGGCATGCCTGGGCAAAGCGCTCCGCACACAAAGGGGTTTGCGCGGAATGTTTCAGCACCACGCTATTGCCGGCCAGCAGCGCGGGCACGATGGCGTTGACCGCTGTCAGATAGGGGTAATTCCAGGGCGCGATCACGAATACCACGCCCAGCGCCTGGCGCTGGATATACCGGTGAAAGCCCGGCTTTGGCGGTAGCTCAATCGGTGCCAGCGCCTGCTCGGCAATGCTGATCATGTAACGCGCCCGTTCCTCAACACCGCTTACTTCTCCCGGGGCATAGCGGATCGGCCGTCCCATCTGCCAACAGATTTCGGCGGCGATTTCGCCCTTATGGGCCACCAGGGCGTCCACCATGCGGCCGCAGTACGCGGCGCGCTCGGCCACCGGGGTGCGCGACCAGTCACGCTGGGCATCGGTGGCACGTTGCAGGCTGGCCGCGATGGCCGTGGCATCGGCGTAATCACGCACCACGTACGCCGAGCCATCAATGGGAGACAGGGTTATGAGTTTTTCAGTCACGGCAGGCAAGTTCCTGGAGGTGGGCGGCTGGCCCGGTCAAATGATTTCAAGGTAACGCTGCAATTCCCAGTCGGTGATGTGCTTGCGGTATTCCATGCACTCCCATTCGCGGGTGGCTGCGTAGTGATCGACAAAGGCGTCACCAAACAATTCACGTGCTGCCCTGGACTGGCGCAGTACGGCCGCGGCCGCGTCCAGTGTCAGCGGCAGGTTGAGCTCCGCCGGGTGCTGTTTATCGTAGGCGTTACCGACCACTTCAGGCTGCGGTTCGATGGCGTGTTCGATGCCCCACAGACCGGCGCCGAGTGCCGCCGCCAGCGCGATGTAGGGATTGGCATCGGCCGAGCCAAGGCGGAACTCCACCCGCTGGGATTTTTCCGAACCGGGAATGACACGCAGCGCGGTGGTGCGGTTTTCCACGCCCCAGGTTGCGTGCGTCGGTGCCCAGAACCCCGGGACCATACGCGAATAGGCATTCACCGTTTGCGCCAGCATGGCCAGCAGTTCCGGCATCAGGCGCTGCTGGCCGCCAACAAAATGCCGTTGCGTGGCGCTCATGTTGTGCTTGCCTGCAGCATCGAAAAACACTGATGCAGCCGTTTTGCGGTCGCGCAGGGACAGGTGGATATGGCCCGACTGGCCGGGAAAATCGTTCGACCACTTGGCCATAAAGGTTGCCAGCAGCCCGCGGCGTTGTGCCCAAACCTTGCAAAACGTCTTGAACAAGGCAGCCTTGTCGGCGGCGAGGGCCGCGCTATCCACTTTTAGTGCGGCTTCAAGGACGCCGGGGCCGGTTTCGGTATGCAGCCCTTCGATGGGAAAGTCCATGCGCCGGGCCAGGTCGAGCAGTTCCTGGTACCACTCCGCATGCACCGAACTGCGCAAAACCGAGTAGCCGAAAAAGCCCGGCGTGACCGGCTTCAGGTCCCGATAGTTTTTGGCCCGTATGGAATCGGGTGTCTCGTCGAACAGAAAGAATTCATACTCGAAACCAGCCTGGGCTTCATAGCCCATGTCGTCAGCGCGTTGCAGCACGCGCTGCAGCAGGCCACGCGGGCAAATCTCCGCTGCCGGCCCGTCAAAAGCGCACAGGAAGAACAGCGCATCGCCTTCCATTGGCAGTTCCCGGCAGGTTTCCGGCAGGATGCGCACGGCAGCATCGGGGTAGGCAGTGTGCCAGCCGGTGTATGTGACGCCGCAGTTCTCGTACAACTGGTCGTTGCTGTCCCAGCCCAGC
>JBFIHZ010000407.1:0-3331 GCA_041601535.1 Lysobacterales bacterium
CAGGATGTGGCGAATCAATCCTCTCGGGAAGAGCGCTGGATTAGAATAGAGTTTTATCAAGAGCGCCCGTAGCTCAGCTGGATAGAGTACTGCCCTCCGAAGGCAGGGGTCAGAGGTTCGAATCCTCTCGGGCGCGCCATTTCTCAATAACCGCACTGTCAAAGCTCTGAAACCCAATTCTTCCGGGAGGATGAGAACCGCCAAAGGTTCGACAAATTCGCCGGGAGCGAATTTGAACGTCGTAGCGCAGCGGAGACGGCCCCGCAGGGGCGGAGGGCGGGACGCCCGGAGTAATCCTCTCGGGCGCGCCATTTTCATCTAAACTAACATTATGCCCTGCCGATACGGTTGCATTCTGTCAGTCCTGTTTTTGGCTATCCTGCCAGCAGGCTGGCTCTGCGCTGCGGAAATCTACCATTGGGTAGATGCCAACGGCGTTTCCCATTACAGCCAGTGGAAGCCCGCTGAGGTGCAGGAGCAGGTTCAGGAAATCACGCTGCAAGATACGCGTCCGTCCGATTACGATCCATCGGATAATCCGTATCATTCCAGCCGGCATGCAGCCGCCATGGCAGAGCTCTGGGCCGATATTGAGCAGCGTCGCGCGGCCGCCAAAGCGCGACAACGCGCTGCGGCGCCAGCGCCGCTGGCCGTGTACCCCCAGCCGGAATCTTACCCGCTGGCACCCTACTGGCCGGCCTTTGGCCGCAGCGGCGTGCCCCGTCAGAATCTGCCCTCATTGCCTGACCGGCCAGGTCAGTCCGGCCGTGCGCCAAAGCCGGCGGAGCCAGAGCCGGCGCCACCTGTTTCTCTGCGGCGTCCCTGATCGGGCAGCCTAAGCCTGCTGGCCGTAATTGCGTTTCAAATAATCAATGATATCCAACGACTCGGGCATCCAGCGTTCCGTTCCGGCGGTTTCGCTAATGCGCAGCACCGGCACGGTGGTGCGGCCGCGGGCTGCCAGCAGGTCATCGCGATGCTGGCTGCTGGCCAGGATATTCCGCAGTTCGATATCCAGACCCAATTGGTCGATTACCCGCATCACGCGGATGCAATACGGGCAGGTGGGCAGGTAATACAGGGCCAGCTGATCCTCGGCCGGTGCTTCACTGGCTGCATAACACTCAACAAAGCGATCGGCGACGAATGATTCCCAGGAAGCATCCGGATCCCGTGCGCTGTACTCGTTATCGGCATTCATCAGGCAGTAAATCAGCCGGCTTTTTACAAAATCCATTCGGCCCTCTTGCTGCAGCGGCTGTCGCAGATGGTTTGCGTACCAGATGGCCCAGTCCGGGTCCTGTTCGCGAGGGCTTGAAGTTGCTGCCCGGTGGGCGGCGGCAGCATCCCTGAACAGCGCGGTGAGCGTGAGGCGAAGCGATTCGCTTGTCATGTGGTAATCCTGTTTGGTTGGTACGACCACTGTACGCGATCCGTCAAGTCGGCAAGTAAGCAGCCCCGCGCGCGTGCCTGATAAACGAAGCCGGGACAGGCGCAGTTAGCTTTCGCGGCGTTTCTTATGGCGATATTCCCGGATGACTTGCCGCGCGTCACCCCGGGCGTGCATCGTTCGGCGTACGTTTTCAAGGTAAAATGGGGTTCCAGGTTTTTCTGCAAGCGTACGAGTTCCATCGATTCAAGACCGGCTGTCAACCGATTTGCTGAAAAGGTGTTCGAACTATGGCTTCCAATAATGAGCTACGCCAGAGACTGGTAGGTGAAATCGTAGATCACATTCAACGCGAGAGCCTGCCCGCTGGCAGCCGGTTAACCGAAACGGGCTTGTGCCAGATGTTGCGGGTATCGCGCACCCCGGTGCGAGCTGCCTTGCGGGAACTGGCGAAATTGGGCGTGGTTGGGCATCGGCCCAACAAGGGCTATTTCACCGCATTGCCGTCGCATCAGATTGATGTCTCGCAGCCCAGCGACAGCGATGAAGAGCGATTCTATTTAAAACTTACCCGCGATCGTTTTGCCGGCCGGCTGCCCAACGAGTTTATGGAAGCCGACATCATCCGCCGCTACCAGGTGCCGCGCAAAACCCTGACCCGGGTGTTGCAGCGGTTGTTACGCGAGCAACTGGTGGAGAAGCGTCCCGGCCGGGGCTGGAGTTTTTCTGACATGCTGGAAAGCGAAGAAGCGCATGACGAGAGTTACCGCTTTCGCATGTGCATTGAGCCGGCTGCTTTGCTGGAGCCAACGTTCAAGGTTGATCCGGAGCGTTTGAAGGCCAGCCAGCAAGCCCATCAGGATGTTATCGATGGCAAATCCGGGGAGATGTCATCCATCGAGTTTTTCCAGATGAATTCCGACTTTCACGAGATGCTGGCGGAATTTTCCGGCAACCGGTTTTTCGCCAAGGCCATGCGCCGCCAGAACACGCTGCGCCGCGTACTGGGTTACCAGTGGACTTATGGCGCACAGCGCGTACTGGAAACCTGTCACGAACATCTGGCCATCATGTCAGCGGTAGAGGCGGGTGATCAGCTGTGGGCGGCTCATTTGTTGCGCGAGCATTTAAGCGGCGCGGCCAAGCTTACGCCCTACCAGGAACTTGAACCGGAGGAGAGTAAGCAGGAACAGCAGTGGCGGATTGAAATAAACCGTGCGGCAGATAATTGACAGCACGGATTTCTCTTGCCATCCGGTTAAAAAGGAGACGGAAAGGTATGAAAAACTGGATTCTCACTCTCACCGTATTGCTTCTGGCATGCAGCCCTGCTGAAGACAGCCCGGCTGTAGCCGGCTCCAGTGTGGAAAGCCCGGCGCGTGCGGATCAGGCCGCCGAGACTTCCCCGGGGAAGGATTCAGCTGCGGCATTTACGATGACGGTTATGGATGTAATGAAAATCGCCGGCGGCAGCCTGGTGCTGACCGGCCGCATCGAGTCCGGCTCGGTGTCTGCCGGCGATACCGTTTGTCTGGAAAGCGCGTCGGGCCGTAAGGCCCTGAACGTGATGGGCATCGAGTCGTTCAACAAAGTCCTGGATTCGGCTTCGGCTGGCGACAACGTTGGGCTGCAATTTGGTGGGCTGACGACTGACGAGGTGACCGCCGGCGACCGTCTGCATTCGGACTGCTAGCTGACGCCAAGTCGAGTGGCGCAGCGGGCTGGAGACGCGGCGTAGTCGTCCCGGAACGGACAAAAAAACACCGCCACGAAGGGCGGTGTCTGAGCTCTGCGACTGATGCATGCTGTGAGAGTACCACCCGAATCACCGTTTCCCTCGATGGTCAGGTGGTCAGCAACATCATGAAACATAAGAATTTTATCACGTGAACAATTCTTGTTCCAGCCAAATCATAAAGTGTTTCAGGCGCGTTGATAATA
>JBFIHZ010000408.1:0-3319 GCA_041601535.1 Lysobacterales bacterium
CAGCACATGGCCCGGTAAGACGAATGCACACGCCAGGGCCTGTTTTTTGCCGTTTTGTGCAGATCAAAACAGATTATCCTCTGTACAATGGCCGTTTACCCCGCTGCGGGCAGCACCTTGACCTTCACAGCCCTTGCGTGCCGCCACGTCGTGCGGAAGACTTGAAGCCGGCAGAGTGCACTGGCCAGCCAGGAAACAATAACAATGAGCCCGATCAAGCAGCACCCGCTCCAGGCCATCGGCCTGATGCTCGTGGCCGTATTCATGCTGTCCACCATGGATGTTGGCCTGAAAGTGCTGGTGGAGCATTACAGCAGCATGCAGGTGGTGTTCTTTCGCTGCGCCACCTCGATGCCGCTGTTCCTGGCCTGGATCCTGTTCACCGGCCGCCAGCAGTTTCGCACCGCCTACCCCTGGGGCCACGTTATCCGCGGCCTGGTCGGGCTGGGCATGTTGTACTCGGTAGGGGAATGTTTTCGTGAGTTGCAGCTGGCCGATGCGTACGCGATATTTTTTGCCGCGCCGCTGTTGATTACGCTGTTATCCGGCCCGGTTCTGGGAGAGCCGGCCGGCGTTTTCCGCACCACCGCCTCGGTGCTGGGTTTTTCCGGCGTGCTGATTGTGCTGAATCCTACCGGCGACAACCTGATCAGCTACGGCGCCTTTATGGCGCTGCTGGCGGTGGTGCTGTATGCCGCCACCTCGTTGCTGCTGCGCCGCCTTGGCGCAAAGGACGGCACCGCGACCATTGCGTTCTGGTTTGTCACGGTAGTCGGTGTGGGCGCCGGTCTGGCGGCCCTGCCGGGCTGGACGCCGCTGAACTGGGACCACTGGCCCTGGTTGCTGGTGATGGGCATCACCGGCGCCATGGGCCAGGCCCTGCTGACCGCGGCCTTCCGGCGCGCTTCCGCCGCCGTGGTGGCGCCGTTTGATTACACCCACATGATCTGGGCGCTGTTGTACGGTTACCTGTTCTGGGGCTATCTGCCCGGCCCGCAAACCTGGATCGGCGGCGCCATCCTGGTGGCCTCCGGCCTGTTCATCATCTACCGCGAACAGCGCCAGCTCGCCCGCTGCAAAAAAATACTGGCAACCCCACATTTGGGGTCAGAGTAAAAACTCCACCGGCTGTATTTGGGGTCAGAGTAAAAACTCCGCGCAAGCAAGGTTTAATCTGCTGGCGACCTTGCACCAGAATCAGTCGGACTCCGCGGTGGGCTGAGCGGGCTCAACCATAAAGTAGATATGGGTGATAAGTTGCTCGTCGGCAGTCTGTCCCGGGTCTGAAATATACTGCTCCCACGAAACCGGCCCTTCGTCCAGACCGTGTGCGCCCATGTAGGCCAGCAGCTTTTCATAGGTGGGTTTCATCTGGTCATAAGGCCCGCGGTGAATGACCCGGACGGCACGCCCGGCCGGTGACTGCCCCGCCTTGACCGGGCCTTCCGGATCCGCTGGCAGGCTGTCCGGCATAAACACCGGTATCGCCGCGTCAAACGCATAGCCACTCTCGTCCCAGGCGCGGGTGATGGCCATGGGCTGGGCCGACATGGCAATTTCATGCTCACCCATGAAATTCAGTATGGCCTGGTAGGAGGATGCCAGGGTGTCGGCGATATCGCTGCTGTCCTGCGAGCTGTCGCTTTCGATAAACAGGATATCCACCGGCTCAACGTCCATCACTTCTACTTCCAGGCCGGTAAAATCCACGTCAGGCAGGGATTCGGCAACGGCTTTCAGGCGCGACAGGCCAAGTTCGTAGTCGGTGCCAATCCAGCGGTCAAACAACAGTCCGAAATACCGCGCCATCAGCCCGCCGAACAGGCTTTGTCCGGCCGTCAGATCGGTGTCAAAGCCCCAGGTAATGGTGCTGCGCCCGACGCCATTTTCCGGTGGCCGTTCGCTGATGGCGAAATACGACACGGCTTCACCCTGCTGCTCGAAGTCCAGCCGCGCACGCACCAGCGAGTTGGGCTGGCTTTCGATCACTTCCAGCGACCCCGAACCGGTAAGGCGCGGATCTCCCACCCAGCTCATGGACGCGCCGACACCCTGGGCCGGCCCGCTGAAACGGTACTCGGCCGAAGGGTCGCGGGCGGCCCAGGGCGACCAGTCGTTAAAAGTCTGGTAACCGTTCACCAGGGTAAATACCGTGGAGGCGGGCCGGTCTATGTTCACGCTGCGCTCCACGTGCACTTCCCGGGGCAGGAAAAAGCCTACTGTTATAAAAATAACAATAATAATTACAATGGTATAGAATATTTTCTTAAGCATTTTTATCAACTTTTGGCAAAGGCTGGAACCTTGCTGCGTTAAGTTTTTACTCTGACCCCAAATATCACCTTGATGCTGCCGGTTCCCCCGTTGCGGCAGTCAATGCGGGCGCTTGTCGTCCGTGCGCGGTGGCAATTCGAACGGCTTGTCCGGGTTGTCAGGATACCATTCCGGCACGCTGTCATCGTGCTCCCAATCATACTGCTTCAGCGGAACCTGGTCCCAGCGGCGGAACACCCAGGCCAGCAGCACGCCCATGACGGCGCCGCTCAGGTGCAGTTCCCACGACATGTGCGCGCGGATCGGCAGCACGCCCCACACCATGGTGCCGTACAGGAAGCCGACCAGCAACGTAACCGATACCGAGCGCATGTCGCGGCGCAATACGCCACTGACAAAAACGAACGCCAGCAGGCCATACAAAACGCCACTGGCGCCAATATGCAGACTGGGCCGGCCGATAATCCAGCCCAGCACGCCGGAGCCAAGCCAGATCAGCGGGATGGCCCGCACCGAGGAATTCGGGTAGAGGTAAAGCATCGCGGTCAGCGCCACCACCATCGGGATGCTGTTATTGAACAGGTGCCCGGCGCCGCCATGCAACAGTGGCGCGGTGAGGATGCCGATCAGTCCGGCTACGGAGCCTGGCCGCAAACCGAAGCGGTTCAGGTCCAGGCCCAGCACCGCGTCGGCCACCAGGATCAGCCACAGGATGCCGACAAAGCCCAGCGCTATGCGCAGCGCCAGCCGGAAACTGGTTTTGGCTTTCGGCGACCGGATGTAATCGGGATCGGGCTGGTGCATGGGTGCTCCTGGACTGGCTGCGCGGGTCAGCGCAGTGCGGGCGGCAGTGCGCTGGCAATGACTTGCTTGCTTTGTTCCAGCAGGCTGTTGGTGTCTTCAGCCGTCATGCCGTCCGTTTCAATGGCCGGATGAATCACCATGCGGGCACGGCCGGGGAACAGCCGCAAGGTCTTGGCCGGCAGGATGTCACGGGTGCCGATCAGGGTCACCGGCAGTACCGGTAATTGCTGTTCAATGGCCA
>JBFIHZ010000409.1:0-3303 GCA_041601535.1 Lysobacterales bacterium
GCCGGTAAAATCCCGCGGCCGTGCCACCGTTTACCTGTCGGCCGGCTGGCCGGTGGGCCTGCTGGTGGCCGTGGGTGTAACCGCGCTGTTGATGGACGCAGGCTGGCGCTGGATTATCGGCTTCAGTTCGCTGGCCGGGCTGTGGTCACTGGCGCTGTATAAGTGGGTGCCTGAATCACCTTACTGGCTGGCGGAGAAAGGCCGCACAGCAGAGGCCGAAACGGTAATCCACTGGCTGTCGAATGGCGCCGTGGAGGCGCAATGCCAACCCGCGGCCAGCGTTGGGGCGGACCCGGCCCGTGCCGAGCGTGTCAGCGATAGCTCAACCGCTACGCTGTCAATCAAAGTTGATGCAGGCACCGGGGAACGGGCCGGTGGTGTGAGGAACTCCTCGTTTTTCGATATTTTCCGTGCACCGGTCACGCGGCTTACCGTGTTGCAGACTGTGGTCAATTTCTGCTTTTCCTGGGGCTACTGGGCCATGGCCTCGTGGATGCCCACGCTGTTGGCCAAGCGCGGCCTGAGCGCGCCCGACGGGCTGGGCTTTATTGCGCTTTCCGCCGTATTCATGTTTCCGGGCTATATCAGTGCCAGCTACCTGACCGGGCGCTTCGGCCGCAAGAATACAATGCTGGCGTATGTATTTATCGCCGCGGTGGCCGGGTTTGGCTTTGCCCATTCGGCCAGCCTGGCGCAGATGTATTTCTGGAACTTCAGCCTGTCCTTTTTCAGCCTGGGCGCCTGGGGCGTGTGGAACACCTGGATGGGGGAAATCTACGAGACGCGCATGCGCGGCGCCGGCGTGGCCTGGGGCGTATCCATGCAACGCGTCGCCAATGCGGTGGCGCCAGCCGCCATCGGCGCCATGCTGGCTACCCGCAGCTTTGGCGAGACGGTAATGTTTATCTCCGCTTTTCTCGCGGCCACCTTTGTCACCACGCTGTTTCTGCCGGAGACCGAGGGCAAGGTGCTGCACTGAGCACAGGGCGCATTTTGCATTGGGCACCACAAGCTGCCATCCTGCCGGCAGGATGCAGCAAGGCGTAAGCCCGGGGAAGCCCCATGCCACAGCCAACCACCAGACTGGATTTCAGCCAGTACCGCGACCCGGAACTGGTCGATGCCATCGGTAACGCGGTCACCTTTCCGCTGTTTCTGGCACGCACGCTGATACGCCCGGTGGGGCTGATGTTATTGCTGCTGCTGTTGGCCATAATCACTACCGACAGTGCGTGGTTCAGGGGGTTTCTGGGCTTTCCCGGCATTTTGCTGGCGGTGGTGAATGGCGTGCTGCTGGGGCTGGTGCTGTTTGTGCGGCGTATCCGTAACGATATGAAATCGGTATTTGCCATCGCATCCCGCCTGACGGTTCAGGTGCTACACGACCTGGACCGGACCAAAACGCAGATCATCCGCGGTGAACGGCGCCTGCCCGGTTTGCAGGAGGTGTTTCATGAGGTTGGCACGCAGCTGGTTCTGCCGGTGCTGTTGCGCACCCTGGACCGGAAAATCCCGCTGCTCGGCGGTTTGATTGCCTCGGTCACGCGGCGGTTTTTCAACCTGATCAGCGCGCGGCTGGAAGCGCGCATCAAAAAGAGTGAGGCGCCCCCGCCAGTGGCCGCCACGGCCAGGCCGGAAGAAATCGCCGCCTGGCTGCAGGGCACCGAACGGGTGGTGATGGCTTTGCGCGACAGCAGTTCAAACGTGGTGGACAAAGTGGGCCGGGTGGTGGCTTTTCCCTTCCTGGCAGTATTCAGCCTGGTGTTTCTACTGTCGGCCTTACTGTTGTACGGTGCGTACGCGGCGCTGGGCTAGGCCGCGCCCCGCCGGGCAGGCACACGCCGCCCGCAGTTCAGGGTCAGACCTCAGCCTTTGACGGTGTCCAGCAGCTCGGGGTTGCGCTCCGCCAGGATATCGATGGTGAAACTCATCACCAGCTGATTGTACTGGTTAAATGCTTCGTTACGGCTGCGGATGATGCCCCATTTATCGCGCACCACGCGGTCGGGCTTTTCGATGATGTCGTAGGTAAACGTAATGGTATGGCCGGGGCGCACCGGGTGATGCCACAGCAGGTCTTCGATGCCCATGCCCGCGCCATTGCGGCGGCCATCGCGCACCCCGCTGGCAAAGCGCTCCATGTAGGACACCATCAGCTTCATCCATACCGCGGTCAGATGCCAGCCGGATGCGACCAGGCCACGGTGTGGCGTATCCAGCGCCGCCAGCGGATCGGTATGGAACAGGTGCGGCGCGTATTTTTTGCCAAATTCGATAATCTCCAGCTCGCTGAAGGTGTGTGAACCGAACACATGGAATTCACCCACCGGGATGTCTTCAAACCAGCGGCTGCGGATATAGACCTTATCCATGGCCCACCCCGTTGCTGCTGCCAGCCTGCGGGCCGCCGGGTTGCCGGCCGTCCGGTTGCATCTGCACCAGCAGCGTGATGTTCGACAGAATAACCGGCTTGTTGTGCTGGTTATTCACTTCCACCGCACATTCCAGCTGGCCCAGGCCCGCCTGTTCGGCTTCACTGCAGACGCTAACTTCCATGCGGGCCGACAGCGTGTCACCGGCAAATACCGGTATTTTCCAGCGCAGGCGATTGACCCCGGAACTGCCCAGGGTGGCGATCTCATGCTGGTTCAGGGTGTCAGTCAGCAGCCGCATCATCATCGCGGTGACCTGCCAGCCGCTGGCGCACAGGCCGCCGAAAATGGATTCGCGCGCAGCGCTGTTATCGAGGTGATAAGGCTGCGGGTCGAACTCGGCCGCGAACTCGAGGATGTCTTCCTCGGTCACCGTCAGTTCGGCGGTGGTGAATGCTTCACCCGGCTGAATGTCCTGCCAGTAGCGCATGGGGAGTCCGGTTGCCTGGAAAGCGGGGACTATAGAATCTGCACCCGGGTGAGTCAATCAGCAGGGTGGGCACGCCGGCCCGGCCGGGACCGGCATGCTGTAGGTGGCTTAGCGCGGTTTCAGCAGGCTTCCAGCGCGATGGCAATGCCCTGGCCTACGCCGATGCACATGCTGGCCAGTGCGTAACGGCCGCCGCGGCGGCGCAGTTCCAGCATGGCGCTGCCGGTAATGCGTGCGCCGGAGGCACCCAGCGGATGACCCAGCGCAATGGCCCCGCCATTGGGGTTGAGGTGTTCGGCATCATCCGCCAGGCCGAGCGACCGGCTGACCGCCAGAGCCTGCGCGGCAAAGGCTTCGTTCAGTTCAATCACATCAAAATCAGCTACCGACAGGTCAAATCGCCGGCACAGCTTTTGCGTGGCCGGCACCGGGCCGATGCCC
>JBFIHZ010000410.1:0-3298 GCA_041601535.1 Lysobacterales bacterium
CTGACTACCGCGCCGGTTCAGAAACTGCCGGATGGGCGGCACGGGATGTCAAGAACAACCTGCAAATGAAGCCGGGCAGCCACAGCTGGTCAGCATTGCAACAACTGGTTTCCGGCGCCATCAATCGCAACGACGTGTTCAACCTTGCTGCAGCGCCCAAAGTGATTTCACCCCTGCTGATCAGCCGTTACGAAACCGGTATGGGCTACGGAGATCATGTGGACAATGCGGTGATGCGTGTAGGCACGCCGCTGCGCTCAGATCTCTCCTTCACGGTGTTTCTGTCCAGTCCCGACAGCTACCAGGGCGGTGAGCTGGCGATTGAAGATACTCAGGGTGTGCAGACCTTCAAGCTCGATAGTGGCGCGATGGTGCTGTACCCCTCAAGCAGCGTGCACCGCGTGGAGCCGGTCACCTCGGGCGTGCGCGAAGTCGCTGTCGGCTGGGTTCAGTCCCTGGTGCGCGAATCAGACCGCCGCGAGGTGCTGTTTGACCTTGAAACCCTGCGCAGGCAGGTTTTCGCCCGCGATGGCAAGACTGCGGAATTCAATACGCTGTCGAAAGCTGTTTCCAACCTGTGGCGCATGTGGGTGCAGCTGTAATCCGGCCGCAGCTCAATTCTCCGTCTCTCTTGATCTCCTCACCGCTTACGGTAATTTTTGGCCGGTAACGTCTCCTTAGTTGAATGCCGACAAACCCGGCCCGCAGGCCGTGGACGTCTGACCACCACTGAGGATTAAGCCAGTTATGAAATCAAAAAAAGTATGGTACGGAATAGGCCTGTGCGCCACGATCGGCGGCGCGGGCGCAGTTCTGGATGAAGCGGTTCCGGGACAGAGTCTGTTTTCACCGGTATCTTCCGCGCTGGCGGCTGACAGCAACGAAGCGGGGGAGGGCGGTGAGGCCGGGCACGGCGGTAACGTCAATAATTACCCGGGCGAACTGAGCGAGGTAATGGCTAAAATCTGGGCCGGAGAGGGCGGTGAAGGCGGCGCAGGCATGACGCATATGTGGCCCAGCGTGCGCATTCCCGCACTCAGTCATGAGCAGATCGAAAGCATTATCCCCGGTAACACACTGCGCAATGATGGCCGCGCGGCGATGTATTTCGCTCCTTCGGGCGAGCTTGAAGGCTGGGCTGCCAGCTATGCAGAGCTGCCGGCAGACCAGGTTGACGCCACCTGCACCGCCGCAGCGCTGGCGGAACGTAAATACTGGCGGGAAGACGATCGCTGCTGGAAGATCAACATCAACCCCAGCAGCGGCACGTGGAAAATCGATGGCCACCAGCTCTGCACCCGTACTACAACGCGCTCCGAGCTGGTGAATTCGTGCTGGCATGTTGCCGTGATACTGGATCGCATTGGCCTGTTTGACGAGCACGGCGACATGCAGAAAGTGGGGCGGGTAATTATGCAGGGCAAGGTGCTGGGCGTTACAGGTGATCGTTAATACCGTATGACTGGTGGAAATACCGCCAGTTGGTGAATCTGCTCCGGCGGTTTTGTTGACTGTACCCGGTCTGTGCCCTTAGGGGGGTCTGGTTTGTGATTGCGCCAGACCCTCTTTTTTATCGGGTTGCTGTGTGCTGGTGTCTGAACCGGTTTGCAGCTGTTTTACAGACCGGCATACCACTGGAAACCTTTGTCTTCCCAATAGCCACCCTCACCGCCGCCAACGTGCGCCAGGCTGCTGGCTGCCTCGATACGTTTCAGATACTTGGCATTTTTGTATCCGATCTGCAGCTCCACCCTTAACCGCAGCGGCGCTCCGTTCGGAACCGGCAAGGGTCCTCCGTTCATGCCATAAGCCAGGATGGTTTGCGGATGGTAGGCGTCAAATAGGTCGATGCTTTCGTAGTACCACGTACCGCGGATGTTATCAGCACAATGGAAAATAATGTAACGTGCGTCGTTCCGCAGGCCGGCCAGGTCCAGCACATGGGCCAGCGGCACGCCGGTCCACTGTCCGACGGCGCTCCAGCCTTCATCGCAGTTGTGCTGGGTGATCTGCGTGCGTGCCGGCATGCGTTTGAGCTGTGGCAACGACAATGACAGTGGCCGGTTGACCAGCCCATCTACCTGCAGGCGCCAGTTGCTGAAGTCGTTTTCCATCCATTGCCGGTACACATCCCCTTCCGGCAGGCTGGTGCCGTTGGGCTGGAAGTAGTCGGATATCTGATCCGGGCGCAGTTCGCGCACCAACGGCCTGTGTTGCAGTATCAGCCGCTGGCCATGAAATGTCATGCTGCGTCCCAGCCTGAGCAACTCACCAAACGCAGGCGCTTCGGCGCGCGGGTCGCAGCCACCCAGCAGCAGACCGGCGGTGGCCAATGGCGCGGTACGCAACAGGTCGCGGCGGCTGAGGGTAAACTTTTTCATCGCTTTTTCTCCTGCAAAATTTTGAAGCGCCCGGTAATCATGGAGCGCATTTCATTGATAAAACCCGCGACAAACACCTGTATCACGTGCACCAGTACAAACAGAACCAGCGCGAAAGCGGTGATGAAATGAATGGTGCGTGCCGATTGCCGGCCCCCGAACAGATCAAACAGCTGCGGAAATACCGCGGTAAACCCGTTGGACATGGTCAGTCCGCTTAATACCATGGCCGGCAGCAGCACGAACACCACCAGCGCATAGCTTAGCTTTTGCAGCAGGTTGTAGTGCCGCATGGCTTCGCCGCGATGTGGCCTGAACCGCAGGTGCAACCACAGCTCGTGAGCAATACTGCGCCAGCCCAGCTGGGATTTGCTGGGCACAAAACGCCGCCTGAAGTAACCGGACACCATTCCACTGAGTACATAGGCCAGTCCGCTCAGCACAAACACCCAGGCCATCAGGAAATGCCAGTCGCGTCCCAGCGCCAGGCTGCGGGTGGTTGGCAGCGTCAACGCCGGCGGAATGGCAAAGGTGCGAACGCGTTCGTTCTGTTCAAGCTTCACCCCGAGCAAACCGGTGACGTCAAATTCGTACGGCCCGATCTGCAGAATGCTGACGTCATCCTCGGCGTCGGCTGCGGGACCCTGGATGGACAGGAAGCTGGGCAAACCGTAGTAGCCAGATTCACCCCAGTACAGCGCCGGGTGGTAATTGAAGATCTGCAGACCGCTCATCAGCAGCAAAATCAGGCTGAGGGCGTTGATCCAATGCCACAAGCGCACATACAGCGGATGTCTGTAGATGATATCCGGGGGCAGGTTGCCTCCGGTCTGGGGATGCGGTTTGGGCTGCTGTGTCAAAGGCATCGGTACTCGACCTGTCCGGGCTACGGGTTCATCAAGCAAGACGTAAATTTA
>JBFIHZ010000411.1:0-3286 GCA_041601535.1 Lysobacterales bacterium
GTCACGTTCAGCTCCAGTACGGAGCAATGATCGTTGTTTTCCAGCTGGATATTGACGTTTTCCTGGTCAATGGCGACGCCCTGCTCGTATAAAGAGCCGAATCACATCGAGGATTTCCTGCTGCATTTGCGGCAGATAGAAAAGCAAAGACGGAACCCCAAACTATGGAGTTCCGTCTTTGCTTACCCTTTAATGACTGGTGTTAGCGGTCAGGCAAGGTCACGTTCAGCTCCAGTACGGAGCAATGATCGTTGTTTTCCAGCTGGATATTGACGTTTTCCTGGTCAATGGCGACATACTTGCGGATCACATCGAGGATTTCCTGCTGCATCTGCGGCAGGTAGTCGGGCTCATGTCGCTTCCCTCTTTCATGCGCCACGATGATTTGCAGCCGTTCCTTGGCTACCGAAGCAGATGAAGGCTGGGTTTTGCTGCGAAAGTAATCGAAAATGCTCACTACTTACCTCCCAGCAATCGCTTCAAAAAGCTCTTCTTCTGCACCTCAAGAAACCGGTGTTCGACTTTTTCTCCCAGCAGACGGGCCACAGCGTCGCTGTATGCCTGCCCGGCTTCGGTTTCCTGATCAAGGATCACCGGTGTTCCCTGGTTGGAGGCCTTGAGCACCGCTTCCGATTCAGGGATCACGCCGAGCAACGGGATCACCAGAATATCTTCAACATCCTGGACGCTCAGCATTTCACCCGCCAGAACACGGGTCGGATTGTAACGGGTCAGCAGCAAATGCTCCTCGACCGGCTCTTCGCCTGCTTCAACACGCCGGGTCTTGCTCTGCAGAATGCCCAATATGCGGTCGGAATCACGTACAGACGACACTTCAGGGTTTGTGACAACAATGGCGATGTCGGCATAATAGAGCGCCATCTGGGCACCTTTTTCGATGCCGGCCGGCGAGTCACACACGATATAATCGAAATCGCGGGACAGCTCATTCAGCACAGCCTGCACCCCTTCCTGGCTCAGGGCATCTTTGTCGCGCGTCTGGGAGGCCGGCAAAATAAACAGGTTGGGGGTACGCTTGTCCTTGATCAGCGCCTGCTTCAGTGTGGCTTCCTTGTTGATGACATTGACAAAGTCATACACAACGCGGCGCTCGCACCCCATGATCAGATCAAGGTTACGCAGACCCACATCAAAGTCGATAATTGCGGTTTTAAAACCGCGCAGTGCCAATCCGGTACCTATTGCGGCACTGCTTGTTGTCTTGCCGACCCCGCCTTTCCCGGAAGTCACCACGATAATTTTAGCCAACACCCTCTCCTCAATTTTGCCTGCTGCATCCGGTTCGCGAGTATTCATCAAAGCGCAACCACATGCAACGTGTCGTCTTGCAGATACACCTGTGCCGGCGCCTTCCATCCAAGCTCGCGCAAACTGTCACTGAGCTTGAAATTGCCGGCCACGGACACCAGTTCGGCCTCCAGACTCTGACAGAAAATGCGGGCGGTATCATCGCCCCGTACACCGGCCAGCGCGCGACCGCGCAGGGCACCGTATACATGGATATGACCGTCGGCGAGAATCTCAGCGCCTTCGCTGACCGCGGCCATCACGATCAGATCGCACCCTTCGGCATAGACCTGCTGGCCAGATCGGATAGGCCTTGTAATCACCTTGCTCGGACGCTGTACCAGCCTTTCCTCAACCACCGTACGTACCACGATCTCGGGTTCCGCCACGCTGGGGGGCTCGGGGGGCGCGACAGACGGGCTTTCCGGCACAACGGCCCGTCCGACCTGACCGGCAGGAATCAGCACCAGTCCGGTAGCTTCGAGCGCAGCGACACACTCCGGGGGCGCGCCTTTGAACGCCATCGGACGCAGGCCAAATTCTCGACACAGCGCAATGACTTCGGCGAAGTCGATTTTCGACGGATCGGTCTCAAGTTTTTCCAGACTGATCACCACCGGTGTCTGCTGGAAAAACATCGGCGCCTGACGCACTTTGCCCGCCAGTTCCCCGGAAAACTGTGTGCGTGAATAGCGATAAAGTTCGAGTACGATCGCGGTTACGACACTTCCCTTTAACTGGAAGCTGAGTTGATTCATTCACCTGGTCCTTTTGCTACGGCGCGGCGCCGGCCATACATAAAGCCGGGTATTCTACTGAAGTTCAGCTATCGAAGGGTAGCGACTTACAGGTGATGCTCGTGGATAAAGGCATTCAGACTGTCGTAATCCCAGGCATTGCCCTCGGGTGTAAGGTGTTCATGCTCGTTGAGCTTGTCTACCATGACCTTGAGGTTATCGCCCTTTTTGCGCAAACCACGCACAAAACCCGCCGCCTCTTCGACTCTGGCCTCCAGCGCCGGATCCACGGCCTCTGCGGCGTGTTTCTTGTGTGTTACCACAACCTTGATCGATTTACTCATGCTACCACCCTGCACTGATAAATTTCAGCCATATAATGCCGCCTTGAGCACAGGGGATGCAACCTCCTGCAGCCACGCATCTGGATACGTCGCCCCACAGAGGCCAATCATCGAAAAACCAGAACTGAATTGACGATACAGGCACAAGGCATTGAATTGCAGAGGGAACTGGCAATCGCAACAACAGGAAGAAAAACCATTGAAATGACACAGCCGGGCGCCAGAACGGCGCCCGGCACACCGGATTAATCCTTGCGTGCGGTTACTTCCAGCAGGTGGTATCCGAACTGGGTCTTGACCGGACCCTGAACCTGGTTCAGCGGCGCGCTGAACACCACCTGGTCGAACTCGGGAACCATCTGGCCGCGGCCAAAGTTGCCCAAATCACCACCGCGTGCGCCCGAAGGACAGTCGGAAAATTCTTTTGCCACCGCGGCAAAATCAACACCGCCTTCAATACGGGCTTTCAATTCCAGGCACTGGGCTTCGCTCTTGACCAGGATATGCCGTGCATTTGCAGTTGCCATGCTCTCTCCACTCGCTATTTTGCAGTTGTAAGGTCAGTCAGCTTCGCCGATCAGGGCGCCGCTGACAACCTTGTGTGAGGATTTGGGTTTAGTGGTGGTGGCCGCCAACGCCGTGCGCATGCCCGTGCGATTTTTCGTCTGCGCTTGCCTCGCGAACATCGGTAACCTCCACATCAAACGTGAGGGTCTTGCCGGCCAGCGGGTGGTTGGTATCTACCGTCACCATAAATTTGCCGACCTTGATAATCTGTACCTGCTGCACACCCTGATCGGTCTGCACTTTGGCAACCATGCCAGGGCGCCATTTTTTGGCACCCTGCAGATGCTTGACGGGAATACGCTGCTCCGCGTCTTCCATGCGCACACCGTA
>JBFIHZ010000412.1:0-3251 GCA_041601535.1 Lysobacterales bacterium
CAGCAGGCGCTCAACCAGCCCTTGCACCAGGCAGCTACTGTACGGCCCATGATCTGTGGCACTTGCAAAACCGATTGCCGTTCTTTAGCGTAACCTGCCGTCCGCGACAGCGTCAGATGGTGACCGTGAGCGGTTCGGCCCGGTTCGGCCACTGTTTCTAATTCAATCTAATTGGAATAATTTGATGAATAATTCAATCCGATATGCATGGCCGATACGGCTTGCTGTTTGCGCGATTTTGCTTGTGCTGGTCCTGTCTGCCTGCAGTGAATCTTCTGCACCCGGGGAGACTGACCAAAGCGTGGTTGACGATGTGGCTGAGCCGGCAAGTCAAACCTCCGCCAGTACCCCAACTGCCGCGGAGATTGTCACGGATGTGGCCGACCGCTACTACGCTGCCCTGCTCAAGCACACGCCCGAGATCGCCTATTACTCCGGCCTGGAAAGCGAACGGCACGACACCATCGAAGACCGCAGCCCGCAGGCCAGGGAGAAATTCAACGCTGTCATTGATGAGCTGTTACACACACTAAAATCGGTGGATACCAGTGAGTTGGCCGGCCAGCCGGAATGGATTACCCATGCCTACATCTGGCAGGGGCTGAACGACTCCGTGGACCGGCGCGTTTGCCGCAGCGAGTTATGGAACGTCAACCAGATGGGTGGCTGGCAGTCAGACTACCCGGTGCTTGCCGAACTGCAGCCCGTTGGTACCGCAGAGTTACGCGAGCAATCACTCGCCCGCTGGCAGAAGTTCAGTGCCTACATTGACCAGGAGATCGCAAACCTGCGGCAGGGACTGGAGCTGGGATACTCGGCACCCCGCTCGGTGGTCGCGCTGGTGCTTAACCAGATGGATGGCCTGCTGGCGATTGAAACCGAACAATCACCGTTCTATTCACCCGCAGTGCGCGATACCGACCCCGAATTTGCGGCGGCAACCAGAGCGCTGGTGGTGGATCACATTCAACCTGCCTTGCAACGCTACCGGGACTTCCTGGCCGATGAGTATATGGCGCAAGCCCGTGAAGAGCTGTCTGTAACTGCCAATCCGGACGGACTGGCCTGCTACCAAGCCTCGCTGCGTGGATACACCACGCTCGACCGTTCCGGCAAGGAAGTGTATGAGCTGGGCCAGGCCACGGTGACGGCCAACAAGGAAAAAGTCATTGAACTGGGCCAGCAAGCCTATGGACTGGACGATTTCGAAGCCATCATTCAGCATGTGAAAGATGACCCGGATGACTATTTCACCAGCAAGGAAGAGCTGCTGGAGTTCTCGCGTGCAGCGGTTGCACGGGCGCATGCCGAAATGCCCAAGTGGGTGGGCATCATGCCGCAGCAGCCGGTGGAGGTGATTCCATTTGCTGAGCATGAGGAAGGCACCGGGCGGGCGGCTCACTACCGCGCCGCCGGCAAAGATCGTCCGGGTGAGTACCGTATCCCCCTGTTCGAACCGGAAACCCAGGCACGCGGTTCAGCCGAGTCAACCGCTTTCCACGAAACCTGGCCCGGCCACCACCTGCAGGTAGCGGTTGCCCAGTCAGTTGAAGGCCTGCACCCGATTACCCAGGTGCTGTGGTTTGCCGGCCCCGGCGAGGGCTGGGCGCGCTACTCAGAAGGTCTGGCGGAGGAAATGGGCTTGTACCAGACCGTCACCGGTCCAATTCAGCGCCGTGCCTGGCCCGCCCGCGGCATGGTGGTTGATCCCGGCATTCACCTGTTCGGCTGGACCCGCCAGCAAGCGGTTGATTTCATGATGGCGGCCAATCGCTTTCCGGAAGCACAGGCGATCGAATCGGTCGACCGCATTGCGATCCTGCCAGGACAGTACACCGCCTATGATTCCGGCGGGCTGGAAATCCTGGCCCTGCGCAAGCAGGCGGAAGATCGCCTGGGTGAGCGGTTTGATATCCGCAGCTTCCATGACCGCATCCTGGAAAATGGCGGTATTCCGTTGCGCCAACTGCGCCAGCATGTTGAAGCCTGGATTGACCGGGAAGCCAACAGGCCCTGATCAGCCAACAACAAACAGGGGGCATAAAAAGCGCCATGAACGCAGCCAACTTTTTATCGGTAGTAGCGGAATCCGCGGTGCGGCAGATCGTCACCCGCAAGATGGCTTATGATGCCATCCGCCAGGCATTCGAATCCGTGGCCAATAAACGGGCCGAGGTATTTCCGGTGGCCTTTGCCCGCGGCTTCGGTGAGAAGGAAATGTTTGGCGTTAAATCCGGCGCAGATGCGGCCAGCAACAACCTGGGTCTGAAAATTGGCAGCTACTGGGCAGGCAATAATGCACGCGGGCTGCCAGCCCATGGCTCGACCATTGTCCTGCTCAATGCGGCCACCGGTTTTCCCGAAGCCCTGATCGGCGCCGCCTACCTGAACGGTTACCGCACTGCGGCGGCGAATGCTATCGCGGTGGATTACCTGGCCCGCAAGGACGCCACAATCCTGGGCGTGATCGGTGCCGGCCACCAGGCCGAGCACGAAATCAGAGCCATCGCCGAAGTGCGGCCGTTGCAACACATCAAGGTCTTCACCCGCTCCGCTGCGCGCTCCGCCTGGCTGGCCGGGCGGCTGCAAGATATGGATGTGCACATTGAGTTCACCACCGCCGAAAACGCGGTGCGCGGCTCAGATATCGTCACCACGGTAACGCCTTCCACAACGCCTGTTGTGCAGGCCGGCTGGGTGGACCAGGGAACCCATATTTCCGCCATGGGAGCGGATGCCAGGGGCAAACACGAACTGGACACTGCGCTGGTGGACAAATCCCGGCTTTTTGCGGATTTACCAGCACAATCAGTGGAAATAGGCGAATTTCAGCACGCTTTTACCAACGGAGCTATTACTTCGGCCGACCGGATATGCCCCATCGGCAACGTTACGCAGGGCAACTCCCCGGGGCGCAGCAACGAACAGGAAATCACCATTTTCGACAGCTCCGGCATCGCCATCCAGGACCTGTCCATCGCCCGGGTGGTGTTGAATGTGGCCATTGAGGAAGGGCTGGTGAACCGGGTCGAACTTTAAGGTCAAACGCACTGATACCGGCGCGCTGCTAGACCTTTTCCATCACTCCGCTTTCGTCTTCAGAACCCGGCCCGGCCGCTGCGGATTAAAACTCCGGGGGGTAAATCAGCCCGGCCACAACGGATGGGCAAACGGGATCAGGGCAAACTCCAGGGTCTGGGTGTAGATGCTCTCGCGGGTATGGCGGCCATCGGTCAGCAGCCCGAACGCAC
>JBFIHZ010000413.1:0-3242 GCA_041601535.1 Lysobacterales bacterium
TATCCGCTGCTGGCCATCGCGTTCGTGTTTATGGTGTCCTACCTGCAACGCGATTTTGGCCCGATGTTGCGTGCCGAACGGGCCTGCCGGCCGGGTGGCGAGCAAGGCACCGATACGGTGGATGATTCCATGGCGCAGGACTGTGAGCCGATCGAGCCGCTGGAAGGCAAACCGCAGCGCGCCATCAATGCCGTCTTGCCAATCGCGGTACTGCTGCTGGCGGTGGCGGCCGGGCTGTACCTGACCGGGCTCAATGCGCAGGAAATTTCCAACCCCGGCTTCAAGGACATCATTGGCGCGGCCGATTCCTACAAGGCGCTGATGTGGGGCTCGCTGCTGGGTGCGTTTACCGCCGGCACGGTCACCCTGCTGCAACGCATCATGAGCCTGGGCGAGCTGGTGGATGCCTGGTACAAGGGCATGCGTTCCATGCTGTATGCCATGGTCATCCTGCTGCTGGCCTGGGCGCTGGGCAGCATCACCGAGGAATTGCAGACCGCGCAATTCCTGGTCGATGTGCTGGGTGACACCTTGCCGGTACAGTGGTTGCCGTTACTGACTTTCCTGCTGGCGGCGGCAACCGCCTTCGCCACCGGCTCCAGCTGGGGTTCGATGGGTATTTTGATCCCGCTGGTGGTGCCGCTGACCTGGGCGGTAATGTCGGTCAACGGCATGACCGGACCGGAACACCTGCACCTGCTGTATTCCTCCATCGCCAGTGTATTGGCCGGCAGTGTCTGGGGCGACCATTGCTCGCCGATTTCCGATACCACCATCCTGTCCTCCATGGCCTCGGGCTGTGACCATATCGAGCATGTGCGCACGCAGCTGCCCTATGCATTGACAGTGGGTGCCGTGTCGGTGCTGGCCGGCTCACTGCCGGTGGCCTATGGCATGCCGTGGTGGCTGGGGCTGCTGCTGGGCGCGGCCGCTCTGCTGGTCATATTGCGCGTGCTGGGCCGGCATCCGCACGCGGCCAGCCGCTGAACCCAGACAGGCGTTCTGCTGTTATGTCCGTTTCCCCGTTTCACGCCCCGATCACCGAATCCGCGCAGCGCAGCCAATGGGGCCAGTTGCATGGCAGCAGTGCCGCGCTGGCCCTGCAGGCACTGGCGCAGCGGCACCAGGGCGTCACCCTGGTGGTGATGCGTTCCAGCCACCAGGCCCAGGTGCTGGCGCGCGACCTGCAACTGCTGGCCACCGGGACCTTGCCGCGGCTGCTGTTTCCGGATCACGAAACCCTGCCTTATGATCCGTTTTCGCCCCACCCGGACATCATTTCCGAACGCCTGGCCAGCCTGGCCGCGCTGGCCGAACTGCGTCATGGCCTGCTGATAACCTCGGTTACCGCGCTGGCCCAGCGGTTGCCGCCACACGAATACATCCTGCAGCGCAGTTTCAACCTGCAGCCCGGCCAGCGCGTGGTGATCGAGGAGTTCCGTGAGCGCCTGGTGCATGCCGGTTACAGCGCCAGCGAGCAGGTCTACCAACCCGGCCAGTTCGCCATTCGGGGGGCCGTGATCGACCTGTACCCGGCCGGCCACACCCACCCCATTCGCCTGGACCTGTTCGATGAAGATATCGACAGCATCCGCGCGTTCGACCCGGAAACCCAGCGGTCCAGCGAAAAACTGGACGGGGTATCGATGTTACCGGCGCGCGAGTACCCCACCGACGATGAAGCACTGGATGAATTCCGCCGCGCCTTCCGTTTGCGTTTCGATGTCGACACGCGCCATGTCACGCTTTACCAGGACTTGCGGGCGGGCGCGCATCCGCAGGGCCTGGAACAGTACCTGCCGCTGTTTCATGCCAGCACCTCCAGCTTGCTGGATTACCCCGCCGCGCCGGTGCGGCTGGCGCTGCAGGACGGGGTGGAACAGGCCGCGCGGCAACACCACCGCAACGTCACCGAACGCTGGGAGCAGCGCCGGCACGATATTGAACGGCCGGTGCTGGACCCGGACGAGCTGTTTCTGCCGCCCGATGAAATCATGCAGCGGCTGAATGCCTATACCGGCGTGGTGTTCCAGGCGGACCCGGCCACGGAAGCCACCGCGGTGAATTTCAACACCCAGGCTGCGCCGGATGTACACATCCACGAACGCGGCAAGGAAGCCGCTGCCGAACTGATCCGCTTCACCCAGGATTTCAAGGGCCAGGTACTGTTCGCCGCTGATACCGCCGGCCGCCGCGAGGTATTGAGTAGCTCACTCGGGGCCTTCGGCATCAAGCCGCAGGTACACGAAGACTTTGCGGCATTCCATCGTTCCGGCGCCCATCTCGGCCTGGTGGTTTTGCCGGTCGAGGACGGCTTTGTCATTCCCGATGAGCTGGCGCTGCTGACCGAATCGCAGATTTTTGGCGGCCGTACCCGGCAGAAAACCAGCCGCGAAGCCGGTGAGCGCGACCCCGAGTCCATCATCCGCAACCTGTCGGACCTGTCGGAAGGTGCGCCGGTAGTGCATGAGGACCACGGCGTGGGGCGTTACCTGGGGCTGCAAACCCTGGAAATCGATGACCGCCCGGCCGAGTTCCTGGTGCTGCAATATGCCGGTGATGACAAGCTGTACGTGCCGGTTTCCTATCTGCACCTGATCAGCCGCTACACCGGCAGCGACCCGGACCATGCGCCGCTGCACCGCCTGGGCAGCCAGCAATGGGAAAAGGCCCGCCGCAAGGCAGCGGAGAAAGTGCGTGACGTGGCGGCCGAACTGCTGGACCTGTACGCCCGCCGGCTGGCGCGCGAAGGCCATGCCATGGAGCTGGATGAGAAGCTCTATGCCGAGTTTGCCTCCGGTTTTCCGTTCGAGGAAACCGCCGATCAGCAAGCCGCCATCGATGCCGTTATTGCCGACCTCAGGTCCGGCCAGCCGATGGACCGGGTGGTCTGCGGCGACGTGGGCTTTGGCAAAACCGAAGTGGCCTTGCGCGCGGCCTTCGTGGCGGTGCAGGCGGGACGCCAGGTGGCGCTGCTGGTGCCCACCACCTTGCTGGCGCAGCAGCATTTTTCCACCTTCAGCGACCGGTTGGCTGACTGGCCGGTACGGGTGGAGCTGTTGTCGCGCTTCCGCAGCGAGAAACAGTCTCGTGGCGTGCTCGACCAGTTGAAAGATGGCAGCGTGGACATCATTATCGGCACCCACCGGCTGATCCAGAAAGACGTCAAATTCAAAAACCTGGGGCTGGTCATTATCGATGAAGAACAGCGTTTCGGTGTGCAGCAGAAAGAACGCCTGAAA
>JBFIHZ010000414.1:0-3236 GCA_041601535.1 Lysobacterales bacterium
CATCAGAACGTCGCAAGAAAAACATCGTCGATCGCCAGTGATGCAGTGCAGCGGTCAACCGCTCCGAGCGTACTGCCAAATTCAACGCGTACACGGTCTGCCGCATGCGGTATGACCACGTCCACCAGCAGGGCCAGCCGATCGCTGTAGGTCGGGTTTCCAGCCACATAGGCGGCGTCCCTTAAATGCTGGGCAGTATATGACCGTGTCCACACTATGGATCCGTCAATCGCCACCCATGCAACTTCACCTTGCCAGTCATCCAGCTGATGTAAGGTGGCGCGCAAACGCAGTCCGGTGTGTGGTGAATTTAATGCGTAAACACGTGTGAAAGGACCTGCAGAATTACAATATCCTCCCAGCACGGTACTGCCGGGTACGGTACCGGTATCTGCCGGGCTCCAGGCATGTCCGGCTGCTTCAAAGTCATCGAAATACTTCGGCACCTGGCTGGCAGACGGCACGCAGTCCTGCACGGCCACTTCGCAGCGGTCGGCATCGTCCGCCAGAAAAAGAAAGCACTGGTCGAAATGGCCCAACGGAGTCAAGCCCTGATCAGCCAGCACGCATCCGCTGGCCTTGCCTTTGGCCACACAAGCGGCATCCACAAATCCGGATGTCTCGTTTCCAGCAGCTCGCCCCCAGGCCAGTGTGCCGTTTACCGAGCGCGCTGAAACCGTAATGAAGCCGGTGGCAGCATCGGCTTGCGCAGCACATTTGTCCAGAGCATGGGCATTTCCCACCAGGCATATCGAAAGCAGAACTGAGGTTACAGCGGGTGCAAGTTGTCTTCCCAGGGCGTGCATTGGATCTCCGGGTGGATAGGGTGAATGGGTCGGGGTAAGTGGTGCTGACCCAAGAATACGTTCGTTACGATGGGATTACCAATGGTTAATTGGCGCACAAACTCACCACCGCGCCTTGTGGCAATCCGTAATATCATGCTGCGTTACCCCGGCAAACGGTGGCACACGTGTCAGTGAGCGGTTTAAATTGCCCGCCGTGACCGGGGCGATATTACGGAAATGACGTGCTGGGCGGCCTTGCCTGACCATAAATCAGTCATATCCATTGCCGCTGTGTCCGGCTCCGCCGGTTGCTGATCGGTCTGAATCCCTACAGCGCGTCAGTCAACCTGTGCTATGACCAGATCCATCACATTGGTATCGGTGGGGCCGGTTTTGAACAGAGCCATGCGCCGGCGCAGATACGCTCCGGCATTTGCGGCCTGCAAGGCCTCTTCAGCCTGGGCCATGTCATCCACCGTTGCACCGTCAATGCACGCTCCGGCATATTCGGTGGGCCCATCTGTGCCGTCAGTACCAGCGACCAGTACGGAAATTCCCTGCTTGCCGTTGATGCGAAGGGCAATGGCCAGCGCCAGACTCTGATTGCGGCCACCCATACCGGGATCAGGAGGCAATTCCACGGTCGGCTCACCACCCCAGATATAAAGGCCTGGCGCGGCGCCTGTCAGGCAATTGGCAATCTCTCCGGCGACCGCTATCACATCCCGGTACAACGACTCTTCATTAAGCCGAACATCTATACCCATGCGGGCCGCTTCAGCTACCACCGCGTTGCGCGCGACAGCGTTGGACGCCACGACACGTGCCTGCACAGCAGCCGATGCTCGGGCCGGATCACCAATGCCACCGCCAATGGTGGCCAGTGAATCACCCTGAACATCAGACAGCACATAGACCCGGGCGGCACGGCCTTTAAAGTGGGCCAGAAGTTTGCCGCCTTTGATGCGCGATAACTGGCTGCGCACGCGGTTCACTTCGCCGATGGGCTGACCGGACCCCAGCAGCTCTTGGGTCACGGCCTGCGCGCCCGCCAGGCTGACACCGGGTTGCAGCAGTTCCACCAGCGCGGAAGCACCGCCTGAGACCAGCAAAAGCATGCGCTCATTGCCGCCGGCCTGTGACACCGCGTCATACACGCGCTGACCAGCCAGCAAGGAGTACTTGTCGGGTATCGGATGACCGGCTTCGATGATTTCCGCACCCGCAGCCGATTGACATACCGGATCAACATGATGGTGCTTGGTAATGATCAGCGAGCGGCTTTCAGCGGTGAGACAAGACGCCGCACCCTGGTACATGCTGCAGGCGGCTTTGCCCACGGCAATCACCAAGCCGGCGCTAAACGGCCCGTCGTCCTGCAGGGCCCGGGCCACGGATCCCTGACCGGAAACTGCTGCAACGCCATGCATCCATAACTGCTTCAGTGTCTCGAATTGCACCAGACTTCCCCATTCGTGATCTTCCATTACATGTGCAATACGGCACAACAGAACAAACCGTCGCAAATCATATCAAACCGCAAAAGCGGTATTGGCTTAGCGGAAACGCTGCACCCGGCTCAGGCAGATTTGAGGGGCGACTGCGCTGGCACTGCGGACCTGGCTTCAATTTCCGCCCACCAGCCTTCGCGGGGAAAGATCTGCAGCATGAATTCCTTGAACACGCGGACCTTGGCTGGCACATAGCGCGAGCCGGGATAAACCAGGTGCAAGGGAGGGGCATCGGCCACATAGCGGGTCAAAATGGGCTGCAGCAAACCTTTCCGCACGGCGCTGTAACCCAGCAAATCCGGTATTTGGATAATGCCACCGGTTGCTGTGGCCACCTGCACAGCGGCGTGAAACGAGGTCAGGCGCAATTTGCCGCTGGGGACCATGGAAATGGTCTTGTCACCATCCCGGAATAACCAGTCGCGGGGACGCCCGGTGGACGGAGAAATAAACCAGATGCAACTGTGATGGACCAGGTCAGCAGGCTGCTGCGGGACCCCCGCCTCCGCCAGGTAGGATGGCGCGGCACAGGTCAGCCAGTGGCAGGCCGACAACCGGCGCGCCACCAGCCCGGAATCATCAGGGATTTCCACTCCGCGCAAGGCACAATCCACCCCTTCTTCCACCAGGTTGACTGCCCGGTCGGTAAACACCAGTTCAATTTCCAGCTCCGGATATTGCGCGTGAAAACGGGCCAGCGCAGGAAAAAACAAGGCATCAACGAAGGAATTGGGCACCGAAACCCGCAGCCGGCCGCGCGGCACCTGGCGCGCACCGGACAGGGCGTCTTCGGCTTCAGCCACCTCGCCCAGCAAACGCACGCAACTGGCGTAGTACGACTGACCCTCTTCGGTGATGCTCATGCGCCGGGTGGTGCGATTGAGCAGCCGTACGTTCAGCTTGCGCTCCAGCTCGGCCACGGCTGCTGTGGCCGTGG
>JBFIHZ010000415.1:0-3235 GCA_041601535.1 Lysobacterales bacterium
GGGCGCAATGCGGTCGCCATCGGCATCGTAGAATCCCGATGTTTGCTCGTAGAATGCAGCAAAGCGGTAGTCCAGCCGGTCGCCGCCGGTAGCGGTCATACGCACCGAGGGGCGCAGGCCGTCGCCGGGTGAGGTCAGTGATCCGCCCAATCCCAGTTCAGTGGTTATCGTGGCCGGCCCTTTTTCGCCTGGCTTGGTCACGTAATTGATAAAGCCAGCGCCGGCGCTGTTGCCGTACAGAGCGGATGAACCACGCACCACTTCAATGCGGGCAATGGTTTCCGGATCGATCAAACGGCCTTCGCGGCCCACGTTGTTCAGCGTGGGCGTAATCGGCACGCCGTCGATCAGGAATACCGGCGGACGTCCGCGCAGGGTCTGGTGAAAGTTTTCCGGCGATTGCGAACCGGTGGACATGCCGGGCACCAGGTTGCCGAGGATGGTGCCCAGGTCAGTGGTCACCGCCAATTGCTCGGCCAGATCCTGTTCGTCGATCAGGGTAACGGAAACCGGCATGCCGTCGGCATTGGTGGGTACGCGGGAAGCCAGTACGGTGACTTCTTCCAGCGTTTGCTTGTTCTTGGTGCGGTCTGCGTCGTTTTCATCCTGCGCCCCAGCAACAGGTATCACCCCGGCCAACAGCAATGAACATGCGGCAGCCATCAAGGTGGGTGTTTTTACGTGCATAACTCTACTCCCTGGAAATGACAACGAATAATGGTCTTGCGAGCAATCGTTGAATTAATTGTAGCCAATTTGTACGCCAAATCAAGTAGAAATTTTGGCGAAACTGTTTTGGCTGGCTTATTTAAACAAAACATCAATAAAATCATTTGGATAAGCTGCTGTTTTTTTCGAGGAAGGTTTTCAGGATGGTGAAATAAGCTTCCGGTTCCTCGAAAAAAGGCATATGGGAACTGTTTCTGAATACGTGAATTTCCGAGTTGGGCATGGCCTGGTGCATTTTGGCTGAACAGGCCGGGGTCAGTTCATCGTACTGGCCCACCAGCACCAGCGCCGGCTGGGTGATGCGGTGCATGTCGGGAACCCGGTTCCAGTCTTTCATATTGCCGGTATAGGTAAATTCATTGGGGCCCTGCATGGTTTCGTAGGGCCCCATGTTCCAGTCATCCAGCGAACGGTTGAGCGCGGCCGGCCACTCATCCAGCCGGCAGACATGACGGTAATTGAGCAGGGTGATGGCGGCCTGGTAGGCCGGGTGATCCAGCGTTCCCTGGGCCTCGTGCCGTTTCATCATGGCCACGGTTTCGGCGCCCAGGTCCTGGCGTAAGCCGTTGAGTTCATTGATCAGATGCGGGATGTCCGCCGCGCCGTCGGCGAGGATCAGGGTTTTCAGGGCTTGCGGGTGGGTCAGGGCATATTCCACCCCCAGCCAGGTTCCCCAGGACTGGCCGAGAAAATGCACCGGCCCCAGCCCCAGCTGGCTGCGCACCTGCTCGGCCTCGGCCACGTAACGTTGCAGCGTCCACAGCGACGGGTCGTCCGGGCGGTCGGATGCGCCGCAGCCCAGCTGGTCCCAGGCCACCACGCGCAGGCCGTTGCCGGCCAGAACAGAATGACTGTCGCGTATATAATCACATGGCAGACCCGGGCCGCCATTGGCGCACAACAACACTTCGTCGCCCTGGCCAAACGAATAGGCCACCACCTCGTGGCCTTCCTGAAGCTTGATGCGGATGGTCTCGTCGGGTTTAATGTCCTGATTCATATCACTATTCTCTGTATTGCAAAAGGGTTATGGTCGGTCAGGCAAGGTACGTTGCGCCCGCGGGCAGTTGCCGTATCGCGGCGAAATGCTGTATAAGGAATCCTTAATATGCACCAGAATTGGCGACTATAATGAAGAAAAGTGCTGAAAGCGCGGCTGACGCGCAGCAAAAATCGGTCAAAGAGCGTTTGCAGGCGGATATCCTGTCCGGCCGTTTCCGTCCGGGTGAGTGGCTCAAGCAGGTGGATCTTGAAACGGCCTATGACGCCAACCGCTTTGAAGTGCGCATTGCGCTGTCGGAAATTGCCGCGCGTCACCTGATTGATCATATCCCCAATCGCGGCTACCGCGTGGTGGACCCGTCCAACAGCGAACGCGCAGAGTTGTACGAAGTGCGCACCATCCTGGAAACCGGCGCGGCCCGGCTGACGGTGCAGCGGGTGACCGAGCAGGACATTGCCGAGCTGGAAGAACTGGTTGAGGCGTTTGCCAATGCGATGGAAACCCAGAGCCGCCGGGAGCTGGTGGCGCTGAACATGCAGTTCCACAACCGCCTGTACCAGATTTGCGGGAACAAGCTGCTGGTGGCGCAGATTCAGGAATTGCGTGAGCGTGGTATTCCGGGCCGGCGTGGTGGCTGGGACACCAACGCCGGGGTGCGCGCCAGCTACGAGGACCATGCGCGCATGGTTGAAATGCTCAAGGCCAAGGACGCCGATGGCTTGAGTTACGTGGTCTATCATCACCTGAATCGTTGGCGCGAGTTCACCCAGCCGTCCTGAACCGGACTGTCGGGCGTTGAATCGCGACGGCTTAAACATCGCCTGACAGCGCCTTGCTTATAATGTGTCTGAGTTCGGCGGCGTCCAGCTCCAGCGGGTTGCCGCCCAGTGCGGCATCGGCTGCGCTTTTCTCCGCCAGCATGTCCAGGTCCTGCTGGCGCACCCCCAGCGCGTTTGCATCGTGTGGGATACCCAGCCGTTCGCGGAACTGCAGCACCCAGTCCAGCACGCTGTCAAAACCCGGTTGTTGCAGGCCCAGGGTGACGGCCAGCCGCTGCATCTTCTGTTCAATGGCACTGCGGTTACGCACCATCACGTAGGGCAGGAAAATGGCATTGGTCAGGCCGTGATGGACGTCGTACTGCGCACCCACCGAATGACTGATGGCGTGCACCGCGCCCAGCCCTTTCTGGAACGCTACCGCGCCCATGCTGGAGGCGGCCAGCATATGCGACCTGGCTTCGATATCGCCGCCATCATCAAAAGCCGCCGGCAGCCAGCGTGCCACCAGTTCCATGCCCTGTAGCGCGATGCCGTCAGCCATCGGGTGGTAAGTGGGCGCACAGTAGGCTTCAAAACAGTGGGTAAAGGCATCAATGCCGGTGGCCGCGGTCAGCCCCGGTGGCAGGCCGATGCACAGTTCCGGGTCGCAGATCACATGCTGCGGCATCATGTTGGGGTGAAAAATGATGGTTTTACGGCGTGCGCTGCTGTCCACGATCAC
>JBFIHZ010000416.1:0-3216 GCA_041601535.1 Lysobacterales bacterium
TCCAGCATCAGGGCGTATTCCGCCGGCATTTCATCGGCCGCAATACGCCCCTGTTGCGAGGTGATCCAGTACGGTTGTAACGGCTGCAATGGGTCTTGCGGCGCGCCATCCGGCCGATCGCGGGAACAGACAATGTGATACGCCAGGTCGTTTTCGTTATCCGCCAGCAAATGGGCGGATGACTGTAATTGCGCAAACCCTTCCATCACCGCGGTCAGATGGTAGTGCACCACCTGCGCCGTGCCCCCCACCGCGTCAACCGCTTTGCCATCCCACAAGGCCAGCAGAATCTGGCAGTGATTGGAAATAAATACGCCCGCCTGCGCGTACTGCCAGTCCCGCGATAGTGCTGCAAGCTGACCCGCCGCTGACGCTGCTGCAGTTCGCGCCGGTCCGGGTAAAACGATGACCTGTTGCGCTGCGTCCAGCAGCCGGCGAAACTCCAGCAACTGCTGCTGCCCGGTAAAATCCTGCTCGTATTCTTGCCGCGCCATCGGCAACACCGCGACCACGGGTATGTCCATATCCAGCGCCACCCGCGCGGCCAACTGGTCACTGCCTTCCGCCAATGGCGTCAGCAGTTGCAGCTCAAGTGCCGGATAGCGTTGCGCCATGGCCTCAAAAAACGACCGCACCCTGGCCTCCAGCGCAGGCATTTCCTGGGTCAGCAGATCGCGGTGGCCAGTGACACCAATATTCAGGAACATGGCAGCCCCGGGGCCCGTCGCCTAACGGGCCGTTCCACCGCCTGCCGCGGCAATCCCGCCGCGACAGACTTTGGTGAAGGACGGCGGCATGATCTTATTTGCCAGTATTGCGCACCGTGGGATCCAGTACGATGGTGCCGCTGCCGTCACAGGCCGTGGCGGTGATTTCATAAAACACGTCATATGCCTTGGAGTTTTCATCTTTCAGCTTGATGCGGTAGTCCCTCAGCTGATTGCTTCCTGCGCCAAGGTCCACCACGCCGGTCGTGGCATCAGCATTGAAGTCTGCGGCCACATAATCCGGCAGTGGGTTTTCTGCCGTGGGCCAGCCCTTTTCAGTCATGGCGATGCGAAATTGCGAAAGCCTGTAGTTCGGGCCAAAGCTGCTGCAAGCCCGGTCCAGGTCAAAGTACAGATTGGGCGAACTGCCCTTGCTCACATCAATACAATCCACCGGGCCATCGGCACATTGTGCATTGTTGCCGGTAACTTTCAGGCTGGCGGGTGATGTTGTCTCATCCACCGCCAGATCCACGTGAATGGCGGCCTGGGCCGCCGCGGGAAGAACCAGCGGTATCAATACCGCCAGCAGGATGAATAACGGGGCGTGCTGCTTGCCTGTTTTTTGCGTCTGCATTGTGATGTCCCTCAACTGCTGAAAAGGCCCGTAAACTACCCTCCCGGCAGCCTTGTGGCCTGGAACCTTATGAATCGGAGAGGTTCCGTGCACCTGCACACCCTCGGGGTGTGAATCGGCAACACGTGCCTGTGTTGCGCCTTGCCTGCTGGAGCCTGTGCAATACGGCTTTCAGTCGCATACCTGGTTCTGTTTGCAGAACCCGATAAACTCGGGATCGTAATAACCCCGCTCCAACAGATATGAAGTATAGTCTTTTGCCTGCTGCATGTTGCCGCGCATAAACGCCAGGCGCGCCGCCAGGCTGGTATCTTCGCAGCTCTGCACCGATTCGCGATCCGTCAGGTAGCCCTTCAGTAAAGTACCCGCTTCCTCCTCCGGAAGTTGGCCAGTGACCTGCCAGTATTCAAACGAAGCGCGCGCCAGTTCGTAACGGCTGGAACGGTTTTCCGGCTTCTCCCTGACCAGCCTGATCAAACGCTGCACCGCACTTTCCAGCAGGCTCTGCGCCCTGGCCGGCTCACCCATGCGGTTGGCCAGCGCGGCCAGCGTGACCTGGAACGTGGCATATTCAACCGCCGCGGTGAAATCAGTGGAACCGGCCTGCTCGAAAATGGCGTTGGTCTCGTCCAGTAATTCCTCAGCACCACCCCACACCTGCTCAGCCTGACCGCTGGCGGCGAGTATCCTGGCGGCGCGGTGTTTGCGCAACAGCGCATTCCACTGCAAGGTGCGGTTATCCGGGTCGCGCTCAGCCAATTGCTGTAACAGCAGCCGCGATTCCTCCAGACCCTCAAGGGCCTGGCCGGTCAGAGACATCTCGCGCTGCACTTTTGCCAGGCCGGACAAGGCATAAGCCAGCTCCATCAACAATTCATCATTCTCCGGGGATTCAGCAGAGAGTTGCCGCGACAGATCGACATTCTGCCGGCGAAACTCAAAGGCCTTGCCCAGCTTGCACAGGTCCTGCCAGGCATCCGCCAGGAAGGCCGAGGTGACGGAAAGCTCACGCCGATAAGCAAAATTATCCGGGTCCAGCACCAGCGCGATCTGGTTGTACTGCATGGCCGACTGGGTCAGCTGCAGGGCCTTGTCCACATCCGGGTTTTGCCTTGACCGTTCCAGTACGCTGAGATTGATCAGGGTATAGGCCAGTTCCATCACCATTTCGGCATTGTTCGGATCAGCATTCACCAACCGGCGGGTGATGGCACCGTAGCGGGTAAAAGAAAGCTGTGCCTCATCCAGCTCACCATTTTCCAGGTGAATATAACCCACGTAAAATTCGGCCTGTCCCAATTCAAACAACGACCGCTTGCTGCCCTGTTCGCGCCGGTGCAGCTCAATAAAGGCTGCGCGCGACTGTGCGAACAGGCGGGCCGCCTCATCCAGTTGCCTGCGAGCGTGCAGTTCCTGGCCCTGTTGCCGCCACTCCAGTGCGGTTTCCACCAGCAAGGCGTTGTCCATGGCGTCAAACCCAAGCGTTTCCAGGTAAGTCATGACCTGTTCATCGTTCTCGTCTATGACTTCCAGACCTTCAATCGGGTCCAGGCTCTTCAGGTTGCCCAGCATATAACTCAACAGCTCTTCGGTATGTGCTTTCTGCCTTTGCGCCACATGCTGCGTGGTAATCGCGGTAAACGCCAGCCAGGCAGTGACCGCCACAACACCAAGCACTCCCAAGGTGATGGCGGCCAGATTCCGCCGGCGGCGCTGCGCGTCCCGGCGGCGCAGCTCATCCAGCCGGATGCCAAGAATGCCTGCCACCAGCTTCAGCTTGGACAGGGTTTTGCCATCGGCGTATTTACGCGCGTCGGCCGCCATCGGCTCATGCCGGCTGCCATCGGGATTCTGCAACAACGCGGACGGGAA
>JBFIHZ010000417.1:0-3194 GCA_041601535.1 Lysobacterales bacterium
CGGTCGCCGAAGACGACCGATGAATTGCTCTGCTCGCGCTGCATCAGCGTGGCATCGAGCGGCGTGTCGCCGGGGCCGCGCGCGGCGCGAAAGCCTTTGAGGGGAAACGCATGGATGTCCCCCCGGCTGCCCTTGAGCCCTGGACGACTTTTAGAAATAGTTCACGCTCAGAAGGTGCCAGAATAAGCCCAGGGATGAAGACACCGGACGACTTAACCCACCGTGGGTCTGAGGACAAGGCGTGAATACTCCCCCGCGGCATTGATTGAAACATCCCCGTCTCAACCCTCCCTTTTGACCCATCTGCCAACTCCGGATTTGCCATCAGGTCCCACATTGAAGCCCCGGCGTAACCATTTTCAATGTGCTCACCGCTGGCGGCTGCATCATTCACTGTCCGGGCAGAAAGGGAGGAAATTAACGGGATGCAGGGATAGAATGACGCAGGCGGCACACGGCTTCAGAACCGCCGTGCGGACTAACGGGTTGAAGTTGCTATGGCAAGTAAAAGCAAACTGTTTCATGAACCACAAGGCATCGTCTATCACGGTGGCGCAGTGCTGTATGCGCTGCTGGCCTACGGCTTAGGGCTGGCCGGCCTGTTTGCTGCGCACTGGGCTGTAAACGCACTGGCGGTATTGCTGCTGGCGCATGGCATGGTGATAGCGGCCTACATGATCCATGAGTGCGGGCACAACACGGTATTCCGTTCCAATGAGAATAATGCACGGCTGGGCCGGGTGCTGAACTGGGTATGCGGTTCCAGTTATGGCACGTTCGAGGATATCCGCTACAAGCATTTCCGTCACCACATGGATAATGACGATGCGGTGTGGTGGGAGTACGAAAAGTTCTTCCAGGCGCACCCCTGGGTGTACAAAGTCACCAAAGTGCTGGAATGGTTTTACATCCCGGCGCATGAGCTGATCATGCACGGCATGATGGTGCTGACCTCGTTCGTGATTCCGCAGCGGCGCGACCAGCGCCTGCGCAACGTGGTGGTTATCCTGGTGCGCGGTGGCGTATTCCTGACCGTGCTGGTGCTGTTCCCCAAGGCCGCGCTGCTGTACATGCTGGCCTATATGCTGATGATCCACGTATTGCGGCTGATGGACAGCACGCATCACGACTATGGCCCCAACCCGGTACTGTTCGAGGAAAAACCGCCGTCGCGCTTTGGCGGGCGCGCCAGCGAGCAGGAGCACACCTTCAGCTGCCCCCTATCGCTGCGCCACGAAAAACTCAACTGGCTGGTGCTGAACTTTGGCTTCCACAATGCCCATCATGCCCGGCCCACGGTGCCGTGGTACCGCCTGCCGGCTTATGATGATGAAAAGTTTGGCACCACGCCGGAGCGCTTTATCCCGTTTTCCGCCCAGCTCAAAATGTACCACCGCTACCGCGTATGCCGGGTGATGCACGAAGGCGGGCCGTTTGATGACGAGCTGGACAAGATGGGCGCGGACTACCTGGCCGCCTGCCAGCAGGCACGCAACTACGGCGGTAACGCGGTGTCGTTCCTGACCTCGTTCTGATGGCCCAGCAACTCGAAGTATTCCAGTCGCTGTGGGCCATGGAACAGCGTATCCCCGGCCGGCCCGAACGGCCGATGGAAGAAAACTTCCGCATGATCGCCGAGGCCGGGTTTGCCGGTGCCTGCATCGACCCGGCGGTGGATGAAATTCCCGCCATGAGCAAGCTGAAGCCGCTGTTTGAGCACTACGGCCTGAACTGCATGGTCAATGCCTTCCCGCACCGCACCGATGAACTGCGTCCCTTGCTGGAACTGGCCAGCGAGATGAACGCCTGCCAGGTGAACTTTATCGGCACGCAGATGCCCCTGACGGTGGCCGAAGGCGTGCCGCTGGTGCGCCGCTGGCTGGACGATGCGCGCGCGGTGGGCATGCCGCTGCTGTTTGAAACCCATCGCGACAGCCTGCTTAATGACCTGGCCTATGCCCTGCAGCTGATCGAGGCGGTACCCGAAATGCGCTTGTGCGCCGACCTGTCGCACTACGTGGTCGACCGCGAACTGCGCTTGCCACTGAACACGCGCGACAGCGACTACATCCGCCGCATCCTGGCGCGCTCGGATTGTTTCCAGGGGCGGGTAGCCAGTAATGAGCAGGTGCAGATCCAGATCGGCTTTGAACAATTCCAGAAGTGGGTGGAAGTGTTCAAATCCTGGTGGGCCGAAGGCCTGCGGCAATGGCGCCAGCGCAACGGTACCGACGCGAAGCTGGTGTTTTTATGCGAGCTGGGGCCGCCGCCCTATGCCATCACCGATGCACACGGCCTGGAACTGTCCGACCGCTGGCAGGAGGCGCTGCAGATCAAGCGCTGGGTTGAGGCGATGTGGGCGGACCCGCCGCCTGGTGCGCATTGATGTGACGCCCCAGCCAGGCGAAGGAGATCACCGCCAGCGTCAGGTTGGAAACCGCGGTGGCGAGGAAAATACCGTTGATGCCGAGCAGGAACTGGCCGGCAAAGGCCAGCGGCAGAAACAGGAAAATCACCCGGCTGGATGAAACCGCCAGTGCCGGCAGTGGCCGGCCGGTGCCGTTGAAAGCCGAATTGCACGACATCACCAGGCCGTGCGCGCCATAGCCCCAGGACACCAGCCACAGGTAATGCACCGCCACGTCGCGGATGGTTTCCGATTCGCTGAACAGCCCGGTCAGCGGTCGTGCCAGCAGCGCCAGCACCACGGCCAGCGCCAGGCCGTAAATTACGCAAAAGCGCGTGATGATGCGCCGCGCCTCCAGCATGCGGTGGTATTGTCCGGCACCGAAATTCTGGCCAAAGAACGGGCTGGCAATGGCCGAGAGCGCGTAAAACGGGATCAGCGCCAGCGGCTCGATGCGCATTGCCACGCCATAGCCGGCCACCGAATCCACCCCGTACTTGGCGATCATGGTCACCACGATGGCAGCGGACAGTGGAATGATGCTGTGCGACAGGATGGCGGGGATGCCAATGGCCAGCATATGCCGCCACGAGGCGAAAATGTCTTTCAGCGGGGCAAACGGGCTGGCGAAGACCTTCAGCTTGCCGGACAGATATAACAATGTGAAGGCCAGCATGATGCCGTTGGACACCAGGGTGGCCAGCGCCGCGCCCTGTACCTCGAGGCGCGGAAAACCGAACAAGCCGAAGATGAAAATCGGGTCCAGTGCCAGGTTGATCAACGCGGC
>JBFIHZ010000418.1:0-3188 GCA_041601535.1 Lysobacterales bacterium
GCGGGCGTTCCCCCGCCCTGCGCCAATCCGTGAACTGCCGGCTGCAACCGTTCGGTACCCTCGCCACTTTCATCGGAAGTGCGTTTCCCGGACGTCTGCTTCATCTGCACTGTCTGCCTGCAATTCCTGCATCAATTGCCCTGCAAGGCCGGTTTTACGGCACCGCTCAGGCAAGGGCCGCGACCCACCCGGAACAAGCAAATTTCCCCAACACACATCGCGCAAACTGCGGGCAAACTGCTTTTCAGAGGCAAAGCGCGGCCAAAGACCGCCCATTTTAGCATTGCTTTATCGGCGGCGGCAATGCAAAGCCGTGTTTTTACCGGGAATTGCGGCGGCTCAGATCAGGCCGAATGCCAACATGGCGTCAACCACCCGTCTGAAGCCAACGATATTCGCTCCCAGAACATAATCACCCGGCCTGCCGTATTCTTCGGAAGTGGTGTAACAGTCTTCATGAATATCACGCATGATTTCTGTCAGCCGCTGCTCGGTATGCTCAAATGTCCACCGGTCGCGGCTGGCATTCTGTTGCATTTCCAGCGCGGACGTGGCCACGCCACCGGCATTGGCGGCCTTGCCAGGGCCGAAAGCCACACCGGCCCGAATGAAAACTTCGATGGCATCGGGGGTAGACGGCATATTGGCGCCTTCCGCCACGGCAACGCAGCCGCGGCTGACCAGGGCTCGTGCATCATGCCCGTTGAGCTCGTTCTGGGTGGCACATGGCAAGGCCACATCACAGGGGATTTCCCAGATATTTCCGCCGGCCCGGTAGTTGGCAGTGCGCCGCTCAGGATAGACAGACAAGCGGCCGCGCTCGACCTCCTTGATCTGTTTCAGCAGCTCCAGGTCCAGTCCGTTTTCATCATGCACCACGCCATCGGAATCCGAGCAGGCAACCACCCGGGCACCCAACTGGTGCGCCTTTTCAATCGCATGTAAGGCCACATTGCCGGAACCCGATACCACGCAGGTTTTGCCATCGAGCCCGGAATCCCGAACACGCAGCATTTCTGCTGCAAACAGGGCAGTGCCGAACCCGGTGGCTTCCTTGCGCACCAGCGAACCGCCCCAGGCGGTCCCTTTGCCTGTCAGGGTGCCCGATTCGTAACGGTTGGTGATTCGCTTGTACTGGCCGAACAGGTAGCCAATCTCGCGTGTTCCCACGCCGATATCACCTGCCGGCACGTCGGTATACTCGCCGAGATGACGATACATTTCGGTCATAAAACTCTGACAGAAACGCATCACTTCATTTTCACTGCGGCCCCGTGGGTTGAAATCTGAACCGCCCTTGCCGCCGCCAATGGGCATGCCGGTCAGGGCGTTCTTGAAGATCTGCTCAAACCCCAGAAACTTCACAATGCCCAGATTAACCGACTGGTGGAACCGCATCCCTCCCTTGTATGGGCCCAGGGCACTGTTGAATTCCACCCGGAAACCCCGGTTGATGTGAACTTCTCCGGCATCATCCTGCCAGGGCACACGAAAAATGATCTGCCTTTCCGGTTCGCAAACGCGCTCAATGACCTTTTGGCGGGCATATTCCGGGTGCTTGGCCAAAAGCGGGCCCAACGAGACCAACACCTCACGCACCGCCTGGTGAAACTCGGTCTCACCGGGGTTACGACGCAACACCTCCGCGTACAGCGGCTCTACTTTTTCGTCCATTTCAATTGATTCCTTGGCGCTGGCACTGCCAAGTGCGCGAGAGTTTTGGGAAGGCCCGAAGGCAGTCTGCATGATGGCAAACTCACTCCGTCCATTCAAGCCCGAACAGAATAAAGCATTAAAGCCTGAAAAAGACGGACGCAAGCCCCGCCCGGGCTATAAAACAGCTACCGGGCAGGCTTCGGATAACAGTTGTTTATCGAGCCAGAGAATTGTCGCGGGGTGTCCGGATTGCGCCGGCAGCTTACGCCGTTTTACTCCGGCGCTCCCGGCGGCGGGCCCAGATCGACGTAGGGTGGAGGCGGTTGCTGTCCGGGTGGCAGATAGGCTGGTGCTGCCTCGCCCACCGGCTGCAACTGGCGCACGTAACGGTACATGCTGCGCAGGTCATCGGCGGTCATCGCGTTGAGGTTGAAATACGGCATCGGCGGTCGGGATTTCAGGTTTTGGGCAAAACTGACCCACTGGTCTTCGGTTTGGGTGGACAGGGTCAGCCGCAGGTTGCTGGCATAGGTGGTACCCCACGGGCCTTTCCAGCCCAGTGAATCACCCAGCAGCCATTCGGACTCGGCAACCTGCCCTTCAGCCGGCGCATAACCCGGCGTGTGGCAGTCGTTGCAGCCCGCGATATGAATCAGATATCGGCCGCGCTCTACCGAGGGCCCTTCCCCTTCAGCAGCAGACAGCGGCAAAACAAACCAGGCCAGAATGACGGCACGGCAAGCCACAGAGCGTACAGTGCGTAATTCGGAAACCATTCGTTCAACCTCCGCATAAAAGCAACAGTTCAATCTTCAGGATCGCTAGTTTTCGCCAATAACCCGCGGCCGGAACGTGCCAGAAGTCTAGTCCTCCCCCAGCTTGAAGTGTTCCAGGATGCCTTCCAGTTCATCGGCGTTGTTGTAGTTGATTACCAGGCTGCCTTTACCGCTGGCCTGATGCTTGACCTGCACCTTGGCGCACAGCGCTTCAGACAAGCGGTTCTGCAGCCGCTGGATATCCGGGTCTGCCTTGCTCTGCGGCTTGGGCTTGACCGGCTGCTGCATGCGCCTGACCAGCGCTTCGGTGTCACGCACCGATAATTTGCGGTTGATCACTTCACGCGCCGCCTCGACCTGCAAGTGGGCATCCAGTGACAGCAATGCGCGCGCATGGCCCATCTCGATCAGGCGCGCATCCACCATATCCTTCACTTCCTGCATCAGCTCCAGCAGGCGCAGCAGGTTGGAGACCGCGGCGCGCGAGCGGCCCACTGCGTCAGCGGCTTCGCGGTGAGTCATCTGGAACTCGTCGATCAGGCGGCGCAACGCGGCCGCTTCTTCCAGTGGATTGAGGTCTTCGCGCTGGATGTTCTCGATCAGCGCCATCGCCACGGTGACCTCGTCGGGCACATCGCGGATCACGGCGGGGATTTTGTCGATTCCGGCCAGCTGGGCAGCACGCCAGCGACGCTCACCAGCGATCAGTTCAAACTCGCCCGGCTCTATCTGGCGCACCACCACGGGCTGCACCAC
>JBFIHZ010000419.1:0-3183 GCA_041601535.1 Lysobacterales bacterium
CGGTATCGTGGTGCATGCGGTCTCAGTGGGCGAGGTCAATGCAGCCGCCCCGCTGGTGCGGGAGCTGGCGCGCCGCCACCCGGATCTGGCCATCAGCGTCACCAGCTTTACCCCCACCGGTTCTGACCGGGTACAGGCCCTGTTTGGCGACGAGGTCTACCATGTCTACGCGCCGCTGGATCTGCCCGGCGCGGTCCAGCGGTTTTACCATCACGTGCGGCCACGTCTTTTGATTATCCTGGAAACCGAGATCTGGCCCAACCTGTATCGCGCGGCGGCGCTGCGTGACACGCCCATCCTGATCGCCAACGCGCGCATCTCCGGCAGTTCCCTGAAGGGCTACCGGCGCATGCGCTGGATCACGCGCTACGCGCTGGCCCGGGTCTCCCGCATTGCGGCGCAAAGCGAACTGGATGCGCAGCGGTTGCTGGAAATCGGCGCCCAAGCCGGGCAGATCGAAGTCAGCGGTAACCTGAAATTTGATCTGACACTGCCGCCCAGGCTGCGCGAGCACGGTCAGGCCTTGCGCACCGCCTGGGGTGAACAGCGCCCGGTATTCCTCGCCGGCAGCACCCACGAAGGCGATGAAACCGTGGTGCTGCAGGCATTTGTGCAGGTATTGAATACCCTGCCCACCGCCCTGCTGGTACTGGTGCCGCGCCATCCGGAACGCTTTGCACGGGCGGCACAGCTGGCCCGCGCGGCCGGGCTGGAGGTTCACCTGCGCAGCGACGGACTGAACTGCCCGGCCAGCACCCAGTGCCTGGTGGTGGATGCGATGGGGGAATTGCTGCGGTTTTATGCCGCCTGTGACCTGGCATTTGTCGGCGGCAGTATTGACCCGGTGGGCGGCCACAACGTGCTGGAACCCGCCGCCCTGTCGGTGCCGGTATTGGTGGGGCCGCACACTTTTAATTTTCCGGATATCAGCCAGCAGTTGCTGGCCTGTGGCGGCGCCCTGCGGGTCGACGACGCCGCCGGCATGGAACGGGCGGTCCGCGAGCTGCTGGGAGACGCGGCGCAACGCGAACGCATGGGGGCCGCCGGCCTGGCGCTGGTCAGAAGCGGCCAGGGCGCGCTGGCGCGCACCCTGCAAATCGCCGCGGGTTTACTGGCGCAGGATCAGCCCGGCGGCTGAGGCCCTTACTGCAACAGCTGATTGACCGTGCGCAGATCCTCTGAACTGAGCAGGCCCGCCACCGCTTTCAGGCGCAGGTGATTGACGATATAGGCGTGACGGGCAAAGGAGTTGTCCCGCTGTGCCTGGTAATAGCGCTGTTCAGCGATCAGCACGTCGACGATGGTGCGGGTGCCCACTTCAAAACCGGCCTGGGTGGCTTCCAGCGCGCTTTCAGCGGAAATCAGTGCCTGGCCGAAGGCCTGCACTTCCTGGATGCTGCCCAGCACACCGCGATAGGCATTCTGGGTCTGGCGCACGGTGGCGCGCTGCGTGTCATCCAGGTCCTCTCCGGTCGCATCCAGCAGGTAACGCGCCTGACGGGTACGCGAACTGACCAGACCGCCCTGGTAAATGGGCACGGTCAGCAACAGCTGGATGGTGGCATCTTCCACTCCCAGTGATGTGGAGCCGATGGGCTGCTGGAAATCGTCACGGATGATGAACTTGTTATTGGTGAAGTCGCTGTACTGCGCCACCAGGTCCAGCGTGGGGAAATGACCGGTACGTTGCAGCCGCATATTCGAATCGGCAATCTCGAGGCCGGCACGCGCCGACTGCACCACCGGGCTGTTGGTCAGCGCCAGCTGCACCCAGTCTTCCGGATTGACCGGGTCGGGTTCAACCAGCGGCAGCACTTCCTGAAGCTTGTCATACTGCTCGAAATACTGGCCGGTCAGTTCACGCAGGGCTTCCTTGGCATCGGCCAGGTCGTTGCGCGCGACAATGGCGCGGGCGCGGGCATTGTCGTAACTGGCGCGTGCTTCGTGCACGTCGGTCACCGCGGTCAGGCCCACCTCAAACCGTTGCTCGGCCTGCTCAAACTGGCGCTGGAAGGCCTTTTCTTCCGCCTCGGCAAAGGTCACGCCGTCAATATTGGTCAACACCACGAAATAGCTCGAAGCCACGCGCACCAGGAAATCCTGGAAGGCCGATGCGTACACCGCCTCGGCCTGGGAAATCTGACCGCGAGCCAGGTCCAGGTTTTCGTAATTGGCCTGGTCGTACAGGCTTTGGCGCAGGGTCAGCGCGTAGCTTTCATTATCGGTATCGGTATCGGATATCTCGTTACCGGCGATGGAGGTCTGGGACGAGCCGCGGGTCATGGACGCGCTGCCACTGAGGCTGGGCAGCAATCCGGCCCAGGCCTGCTTCTTGTTTTCGCCGGCGGCTTCACGCCGGTAGTCGGCGGCACGCAGGCGCGGATCATTCTTCAGCGCCAGGTCGTGCACACCCACCAGGTCAACCGCATACAGGCCGGGAGACGCCAGCAGGCAACTCAATGCCAGCCAGCACGCCGTTGCTGTCGCCGCCTTGGATTTGATTAACATTTTTTACTCCATTCACCTATCGGTGTAGTTGTTCTCTGGGCGGTCGGGCTGATCGTGTCGGCTGGCCGCGAACCGTTTGCCTAGAATTCGAACTCGGCGGGTGGCTCGGAGTTCAACAACCGCGGCACATCGGTTTCGAACAGGCTTTCTTCCAGCCAGTCACTGACACCAACACGTGTCAGCAGCCGCGCCTCCATGGCGGGAGACTCGCCGGTAATGATGAACATGCGTCCGCCCGGATTGACCCAGCCACGGAAAAGCTCAGGTACCTCGGGCACCGAGCCGGTTACCACCACGACATCGTGCGCCTGTTCGGGTTGCCAGCCAGCGAACACGTCACCAACAAACAACTCGATGTTATCCAGCTTCTTGTCCCGCAGTCGTGCATCCGCTTCCGCGTGCAGCTCTTCAAACAGTTCCACGCTCACCACCCGCCGCGCCAGTCCGGCCAGGCAAGCGGTAACAAACCCGCTGCCGGTGCCAATCTCCAGCACCGTATCGTCGGCCTTGACCGCCAGCGACTGCAGCATGCGGCCCTCGACCTTGGGACACATCATGCTTTGCCCCTGCTCCAGCGGAATGGCAAGATCGGCAAATGCCAGCTTGCGGTAGCGCACCGGCACGAAGTCCTCACGATGAACAGTCTCGAGCAACTCCAGTACCTTGGCATCAAGC
>JBFIHZ010000420.1:0-3162 GCA_041601535.1 Lysobacterales bacterium
CTCGCGGCATGTCGTGCGATTTGGCTGTGCCGTTCAGTTGGGCCGTCAGGGGGTGTTTGGCCGGATGGTTTGGCCTGACGATCTGGCCTGATGATCTGGTTGGCGATCTGGTTGACGGAGCAGGCGGGTGCAAGCCGTCAGGTTAACGCAGCTGGCTGTCCTTGCTGCCGCGGCGGTTATAGCCGCTGCTGGCCGCCCGCTCGGCGTCGAGTTCCTGCTGACAGGTAATGCACAGGCGTACACCCGGCACTGCCTGGCGCCGGGCATCGGGAATGCGCTCGCCACACTCTTCGCAGGCACGGCGGCTTTCACCACGCGGCAGATTGCTGCGGGCGCGTTTCACCGCATCCTCAACGCTGGCGTCGATCTGATCCTGTACCGCGCCGTCTTTGGCCCAGCCACCGGCCATCCGTTTCTCCTGAAGTTACACAATATCATTCTAGTACAGATTTGGACCGCTGGAAGGCCCAGGGATTCCGCGCAAAGTGTCTGGCGCATCTGCTGCAGCGCGCTGCCCAACGGCAGAAATGAGTCGTGAAGAATACCCAGGAGGATAAAAAAACCCCGCGACAGTCAGCCATCGCGGGGTGGTGATTCATGCCGCCGGCCACAGGCGGCCGGCGATTTTAACGGGCTTTCAAGCGGTCAGGCAAAGCGGCGAAAGCCCACCAGCCCGACAGCCAGCATCAACAGCGCCATTATGGCCATACCGTACTGGCTGAGCGTCGGAATGCCCTCGAAGAATACCGTGTTGGTTACCGTGCACGAGGTGCCCTGGCCGGCGCTTACCGTCAGGCTGGCGCAATCACTGGCATCGCTTTCCACGCTGTCGTCGTAGGTGATCTCATCCACCCGGCAGCTGGAATCCGGGTACTCCGGAATGACCTGGCCAATAAACAGGTCATCGCCTTCACCCTCGAAACTGCGGCACCAGTCGTAATAGCCGGGCAGCCCATTGGCGGATTCCTGATTGGGGACAAAGCTGCAACCGGGCTGCTGGATCAGGTCATGGCTGTGCTCAGAGCCCGCTCCGGTGCATACCTCTGGATTGTGGGCACCACCGACAATTTCGGCATCGCAATACAATACCAGGGTGTATTCACGATTTACGCTGTCAGCCACATTGGCGCCGTTGCCCAGCACCGACCAGACTTTTTCAATGGCAACATCCACCGGTGCCGGGGTGTTGGTGATGCGGCAGCTCAACTCATCGCCCTGGTTGATGTCTTCGAACACGCAGCCGTCAGCACTGGTGTTGGTGCCATCGAAGTATTCCGCGATATAGCCGGCCGTTCCATCTTCGGTAATGGTGCAGTCCAGTTCACCGTCATCGAAATCATCCACCACAAAGGTCACGCCATCAGCGGCACTGATGTCCTTGCTCTGATCCAGCGGCAGGCCGGTGTTGCAACTGAGCGACACATTGACTTCGCCCGGATTGCCGTCGGTAAATACCTTGGATACTTCAAAGGTGGCGCGGCTATCAGCCGAACCGGCCGGGCCAACGGTGCCGGCCAGTGAAAACGCCTGGTCGGATGCCGTCAGATTTTCGGAGACAAATGAGCAGACGTCCAAACGGTCACCCCAGTCGGTACAGCCTGTACCAAAGTAATCCGAAGGGTTTCTGAATTGCGCCGGATTGCCCGTTTGTGGGCTGGCTTCGTACCAATACCACTGGTTGAGTTCCGCACCAAAATCCAGCCGGGCCTGCACGGAAACCCAATAGGTTGCCGGACCCGCGAGAAAGCAGGTTGAAGGCAGATCAATTTCCAGGGTACCGGAATTATTGACCGCCGGTATATCGAGGAAACTGCAAACCTCCTGTTCGGGCTTGCTGGCCGCATCGGTATAGAAGTAGACATTTGCCCGGCTTGCCGGGATAGAACCCCCATTAAATCCTGCTGCGACCACCTGGGTCACATCCCATCCCTGTGCATCGGTAACCACGAAATCATCCGCCAGTTGGCCATCACCAATATCCAGCCCGGTCTCAAAGTCCTGGCTGGTCCAGCCAGAATTGGTGGCACCGGCCAATTGATCGTATAGCACCACGGATCCGGGTGGAACGCCCTGTGGACCGTCAGGTGCGGCAGGGCCGGAAGCGCCCGCCTGGGGGGTTTGAGCCTGAACGCCCAATGAAAACACAACGGTGGATAGCACAGCCAGACGGCTGCAGGATTGCAGATGGTGCATCGGTCTCTCCCTGATCCCCCAGTGACCCTGCACCAAGGATTGTTATCGATATTGCCGGGAGAATAACCGCTAATTCAATTTCCAGTCAAATTACTCCGGTGCGTGTTGGGCGGGCGTTGTCAGCCGTTGGTTTCATCGGCGGACTGCTCCGTCGTTTTACGCAGCCTTTTAAGCAGCTTGCGGCGGGTGGCGTAGTCCGACTCCAGGCCATCGCCACAATAATAGACGTACAGCGTGGCGTAACTGAAAAACACCGTCAGCACTGCGGCGATTTCCAGCGCCTTGACGCCGGCCGCAATGCCGGTGCCAATCGCCACCAGGATAAACAGCGCGTCGAAAGTATCCTGCAGCGCCCGGCGAAACTGCACCCCGGCCACGATGCCGGCCAGGCTGAACGCCAGCGCCAGGCTGTGCTGCACCACCAGCACGATGGCGGCCACCACGCCGGGCAGAATCAGCATGGTTTCATCCAGTGAGTGGTCATGCGAGCTGATGCGGTGAATGCCCTTGTGCACCCAGCTTACCGGCAGCATCAGCAACCACAATCCCAGCAAGGTAATGGCGAGCTGCCGCGCGTAGCCCAGTCGGTCAAACTTGCCGGCCGCGTTGATTACCGTGGTGACGATTTCCACGTCCTCGTCGACCATCGGCGGATCGCGGTCCATCAGCACGGTCAGCTCGCCACCTTCAACCAGCTCGGTGACGCCGCCAATCGGTAACACATCCACAAAATCGGGGTAGACCACGGACAAGCCCATCACCAACAGCAACAACACCAGGTGATAAACCAGCATGCGGAATAACAGGCCAAGGCCGTCGCGCCGCGCTGGCAGTTCCGGCTCGGGATTCAGCGCGGATAGCGCCGACTCTATCGGGTTGGAGGAGCCGGAACTGTCGCCGGCACCGGCTTGCTGCCGGTCGCCAGGTTCAGCCGTGTTGGGCTGCTGAGCATCGCGGGATGGGCCGGAC
>JBFIHZ010000421.1:0-3156 GCA_041601535.1 Lysobacterales bacterium
GCGCAGATCGCGCTGCTGGTCGAAACTGGCGCCCACCACCAGGCGGTTCTCACCACCGAAGGCCGCGGCACGCGTCCACGACCAGTGCCCGCCCAGACCGGCCACGTCGCGCGTCAGGTCAATTTCGCCGCCCTGGCCGTTGCTGTTGACATCAAATGGCAGCCGCGCCTGGAAATCACGGCTTATGGCATGGCCACGCAGTAACAGGCCATGCCCCTGCGCCAGCGGTTTGCGCCACACCAGGCCCAGTTTGTGCTGCTCCAGGGTTTCACCTGCATTGAACGCAACATTGCGCGGCGCCGCCTTTCGGCGGTCCTGCGCCACCTCGCCGGCGTTCAGCGCGCCCGGATCATCCGCCATCGGAGAGTCCACCGCGTTGAACACCACGGTCAGGCTGGACTGGTCGGCAAAGTCATAGCGGAATTTACTGTTCAGCAAACTGCGTTCGTAATCCGAGTGCTCACGGTAGCCGCCGAGCTGTGTATTGGATACGTTGAGCAGCCAGTTCAGGCCACCCGCCTGGCCGCCCGCCTTGGCCTGCAGCAGGCTGAAATCGTACGAACCGCCGCTGGCCCGGGCCGACAGAAAAGGCTGCTCCGGCCCGTCCTCGGTGCGGATGCGGATGACCCCGCCACCGGCCGCGCCATAAATGGCCGAAACCGCGCCGCGTATGACTTCGATGGAACTGGCCGAGCCCAGGTCGATGGAATCGACATTACCCTGGCCATCCGGCATGGTCAGCGGTATGTCGTCCGCCACCAGCTGGATGCCGCGAATGCCGAAATTGGCGCGCGCGCCAAATCCCCGGATGGAAATCCTCAGGTCCTGGGCGAAGTTATAGCGGTTCTGGAAAAACAGGCCGGGAACGCTCACCAGCGATTCGTCCAGACCCAGTTGCTGGCGCCCCTGCTGGATGGCGGCCTGATTGATTTGCGCCGAAGCAAACGGCGCGCGGCTCCACGCCACCGGAATGCGCGTGGCGGTGACGCGGATTTCTTCCAGGCCGGATACCTCCTCAGCGCCAGCGGGAAAGCAGCAAATCATCAGCAGCACAAGCCACAGGGCGGCCAGGCGGCAGCGTGCCAGGGCATGGCAAATCTTTGAGGGAACCGGGTTGCAACATCCGCCTGCGCCATGTCGATTATTTGTATTCATTTACCTGCTTGCCATCATGTTTGCAGCCAGAAACATCCCGCGTTATTGGCCAGCATCATGGATACCGGCCGGGGTGAAACATATGCCGGCGGCAGGAAAGCTGCCCACCGCGCACACTACCCTTTCACCAGCGGAGCAGTATACTGGCTGGTAACAGGGGTTGTACCGACTATTGCGATGAATCTTGGGGAAACTGGGACAAGAGGCTTGTGCATATGATTGAATTTACCCTGAACGGACAACCGGTGAGCACCGACGCTGAACAAGACACCCCGCTGCTGTGGGTGATCCGCGATGAACTGGGCCTGAAAGGCACCAAGTTCGGCTGCGGCATTGGTTTGTGCGGCGCCTGCACTGTTCACCTTGATGATCAACCGGTGCGATCGTGCTCGTTGCCGGTCAGCGGCGTTGCGGGCGCAAACATCACCACCATCGAAGGCCTGGACGCCAATGCACAACACCCGCTGCAGATCGCCTGGGTCAATGCCCAGGTGCCGCAGTGCGGTTACTGCCAGTCGGGCCAGATCATGCAGGCAGCCGCGCTGTTGAATGCCAACCCCGACCCGACGGATGACGAAATCATCCAGCATATGAATGGCAATTTGTGCCGTTGCATGACCTACTCGCGCATCCGCAAAGCGGTGCGCGATGCCGCCGACAGCCTGCAGGCCAAAACGGCGCAGGGAGGTGCAGCATGAGCGCCAGACTGACAAAAGTCTTGGGCAGCGACCACGCAAGCTCTGAGGACGTCTCCGGGCAGGCAGCGTTGAGCATGAACCGCAGAAGCTTCCTGGTGGGCAGCATGGCCGGCGGCCTGCTGATGGGTTTTGGCGGCCTGGGCGGCATCGCCTCGGCGCGCGCTGAACTGGCGGAACGGCGTTTTTCCCCGGCTGTCTGGTTCGAAATGGATGCTGCAGGCATTACCACGGTCCACATCGCCAAGGCCGAAATGGGCCAGCACGTGGGCACCGCACTGGCGCGCATCCTGGCCGATGAACTGGCGGTGAACTGGGCCGATGTACGTATCGTGCACGTCGACTCCGACCCGCGCTGGGGCTATATGGTGACCGGCGGTTCGTGGTCTGTATGGTCCTCGTTCACCATGCTGTCCCAGGCCGGCGCCGCCGGCCGCAAGGTATTGCTGGCCGAGGGCGCCAAGCTGCTGGGGGCTGAGCCCGGGAACTGCCAGGTGGCCAACAGCCGGGTCAGCCATGGCGACCAGTCGGTCAGCTACGCCGAAATTGTCCAGCGGGGCGATATCGACCGGGTATTTACCGCGGAAGAGCTTGAAGCCATGCCGGTGAAAGCACCTGCCGACCGCACCCTGATCGGTAAACCCACGCAGGCCTTGGATATACCGGCCAAGTCCGACGGCAGCGCCAGCTACGGCATCGATGCGGAAATCGAGGGCATGGTATACGCGCGCCCGCTGATTCCGCCCACCCGTTATGGCAGCACGGTGCAGTCAGTGGACGACAGCGCGGCGAAACAGGTCAAGGGTTACCTGGGTTACCAGGTGCTGAACGACCCCAGCGGCACGCTGCAGGGCTGGGTTACCGCCGTGGCCAGCAGCCAGTGGGCTGCGATTAAAGCCGCCGATGCGATCAAGGTGAGCTGGGCCGCGGGACCCACGGCCGCGGTTTCTGAAGCCGATTTGCTGGCGGAAGGCGAGCGGCTGGTCAGCGACCCGGCCAGCGGCACGCTGTTTGTCAATGACGGTGATGTGGCCGCGGCCGCCGAGCAGGCCGACAAAACCCTCAGCGCCACCTACCGCACGGCCACCGCGCTGCACTTTACGCTGGAGCCGGCCAATGCCACGGTGGAGTTGAAAGACGGCACCTGGCATGTGTACACCGGCAACCAGTGGCAATCCCTGATCCTGCCGGTGCTGGCGCAGGCGCTGCAAGTGGAAGAAAACCAGGTGGTATTGCACCAGCACTACCTGGGCGGCGGCTTTGGCCGCAGGCTGTACGGCGATTACATTCTGCCGGCAGCGCTGAC
>JBFIHZ010000422.1:0-3124 GCA_041601535.1 Lysobacterales bacterium
CCGGCCGCGCATTTGAATGTTTCACTGCGGGTGGCCCGTTTGCACTGCTGCCGCATGTGAACAACCGCTGCGGCCTGGTATGGAGCGCCGAGCGGCAGCAGGCAGCGGAATTGCTGGCGCTGGATGATGATCAATTCCTGCAGCGGGCGCAGCGGCGGTTTGGGGACGAACTGGGCCGCTGGCTGAAAATCGGCGCACGCTCATCCTATGACTTGCGGCTGGTGCGGGCCAAAACCGATGTGGCCGACCGCGCGGTAATCCTCGGCAACGCGGCGCATGCCATCCACCCCATTGGTGCGCAGGGGTTCAACCTGGGCCTGCGCGATGTCGCCGTGCTGGCTGAATTGCTGGCCGGGGCGCGCCACGCGGACCCGGCGACGGACCTGGGAGAGCCCGGGTTGCTGCAGGCTTACAGCCGCTGGCGGCAACCTGACCAGGATGGCACGGTGGCGTATTCCGACGGTCTGGCCAGGTTGTTTGCCAACCCCGGCAGCCTGATGGCCGGCATACGCACAGCCGGCATGCTGGCGCATGCCTTGTTTCCTCCGCTGCGGCGCCAGTTGGCGATTCGGGCGATGGGTTTTCGTGGTCGCATACCGCGCCTGGCCATGGGCGAGCCCCTGCTGGCATCTGCAGATGACACGGCGGTGCCGCATGGCTGAGCGCAGCTACGACGTGGTGATGGTCGGTGCCGGCATGGTGGGTGCCACCGCGGCCTGCCTGCTTGCCCGGGCGGGTTACTCTGTGGCCGTGATTGAAGCGCGCGAACCGGCGGAATACCGTGAAGACAGCCCGGTTGGTTTGCGCGTTTCGGCCCTGTCACCCGGCGCCGCTGCCATCCTTGAGCAGGCCGGTGCCTGGAAAGCCATCAGCCGCCAGCGTCATTGTGCCTATCGGCGCATGCAGGTGGAGGACCGGCAGGCCCGCCAGCGGCTGGATTTAACGGCCGGCGAGTTCGGCATGGAGCGGCTGGGCACCATCGTTGAAAACGACCTGGTGCAGTGGTCCCTGTGGCAGTGTTTGCAGAACCTGGGCGGCATTGAACTGCTGTGCCCGGCGCAAATCAGTGATCTGCGCCTGGACTCCGACCAGCCGGTGGTGTCGCTGGCGGATGGCCGGCAACTCGCCACGCATTTGCTGGTGGGCGCAGACGGCGCCGATTCGGTGGTGCGCCAGGCACTGGGCATCGAGCAGGATTACTGGTGCTATGCGCAGCAGGGCATCGTCGGCGTGGTGGAAACCGCGCGGCCCAACGCCGGGGTGGCCTGGCAACGCTTTTTACCGGGTGGACCGCTGGCCTTGCTGCCGCTGGCCGATGGCCGCTCGTCCATGGTGTGGACCCGCCCCAGCGCTGACGCCCAGCGCCTGCTGGGGCTGGAAGATGCGGAATTCCTGGCCGAACTGAACGCCGCGCTGCAGGCTGCGGATGACCAGCTTGATGAATTTCCCGGCGGCGTGCGGCAATGCGGCAAGCGCGCGGCGTTTGATCTCAGCATGCAACTGGGCAAAACCTATGCCAGCGGCCGCACCGCGCTGATCGGCGATGCCGCGCATGTGGTGCACCCGTTGGCAGGTCAGGGGGTAAACCTGGGGCTGCTGGATGCGGCCGCGCTGGTCGAAACCGTGTTGCAGGCGCGGCAGGCCGGGGAATCCCCCGTTTCCGAGCGTTCCTTGCAGCGCTTTGCGCGCTGGCGGCGCTCGGAGTCCGAGATAATGGCGCGTGGAATTGACAGTCTGCGTACGCTGTTCGGCGTGGAGTCTCTGGCGCCGCTGCGGCAATTGGGCCTGGCCGCGGTTTCCCGCAGCTGGGTACTGAAAGACGGTTTTATTCGCCGCGCCGCCGGGCGTAACCAGAATGCCCCGGCCCTGGCGCGTGGTATCAGCCTGGCGCAGCTGATGGCGGCCTGAGCAGGCAGCCGCATTTGGCGTCAACAAGTCCCTGTTGCGGCTGCGGCCCTTGAGCTGCGCCGTTTCCGCTTTATTACCTTCCGTTATATCGCAATAGAAAATGCTTCGTTCACGGCGCTGAGCGCACGGCCTATGCTCTGTTCAGTCTTAAACGGGGATATCCGTCATGTTCAATGCTCTGAGAGCAGACAATTCGCCCTTCAGCGAAGCACAAATCGCCCAGTTGCAAGCCGGTACGGCTGGCCTGGATACCGCTCAGACCGTCTGGCTGAGTGGCTTTATTGCGGGCCAGTTGGCCGCACAATCCATGCCCCCGCTCGATCTGGCGGCCGCGGCTCCGGCAGCCCAGCAGGTACCGGAAGGCGAGCGCCTGCAGGTGTTTTTCGCCTCGCAGACTGGCAACGGCGAAGCGCTGGCCGAGCTGCTGGCGCAGCAGGCGGAACAGGCGGGCATTGCGGTTGAAGTGCAGTCGCTGGCGGGCCTGCGGCCGGCCGCACTGAAAAAGCTGAAATACGCCGCATTTGTCATCAGCACGCACGGTGAGGGTGATCCGCCGGACGATGCTATTGACCTGTTTGAATACCTGCAAGGTCCGCGCGCAGCGCGCCTGGAACAACTGCAATTCAGCATACTGGCGCTGGGTGACCGCAGTTACAGCCAATTCTGCGAGGCCGGCCGGCAGCTGGAAACCCTGCTGCTGGCACAAGGCGCCAAAACCTACGCGGAGCGCGTCGAGTGCGATGTGGATTACCAGCAGCAGGCCGATGACTGGAGCGCCGGCATTGTTCGCTTTGGCCAGGAAAACCTGGCAGTAGCGCCGGCGGCCGCGCAGTCAGCGGCGCATCTCAGCGTGGTACCGCAAAGCGCGCGCTGGACGCGGGCCAACCCGTTTCCGGCGGTAGTTGAGCGGGTGCAGAAAATCACCGGTCTGGGCTCGGACAAAGACGTTTACCACCTTGAGTTTTCACTGGAAGATTCCGGCCTGGAATATGCACCGGGTGATTCACTGGGCGTGTGGGCCTATAACAACCACGCGGTGGTGGATGAAGTGCTGGCCGGTCTGAACATTGATGCCGCGGACCAGGTCAACGTGGATGGCCACCCGCACAGCATTCATGAGTTGCTGGTGCGTCACCGGGAACTGACCCGTCTGAGTGCCGACACGGTGAGGAATTACGCCGAGTGGGTGCAGTCCGAAGCGCTGACGCAGCAATTC
>JBFIHZ010000423.1:0-3115 GCA_041601535.1 Lysobacterales bacterium
GCATGGCCGGTTGCGCGCGCAGCCGGGTTACCCGTTGCAGCACGCTGGATACGTGTTGCATATAGCCTTTCACCGTGGCCACCAGGTTGGGCACCAGGTCGTAGCGGCGTTGCAATTGCACATCAATGCCGGACCAGGCTTCGTCCACCTGGTTGCGCAACCGCACGAAACGGTTGAAGGTGATCACACCCCAGGCCAGCACGGCGATCAGCAGTAATATTGTGGTTAGCAGCAGCACGGGCGCGTCAGGAGGGCAGGTCCAGCGCGTCGCACACAAAACGGTTGAGTGCGGCGGCGCGGCCAAAACCATCGGCTACCTGGTCGGCGAAATCCGGCGCCAGCGCGTCTTTCGGGCGCGCTTCGGTCATGACGTAGAAACTTTTACGCTTGAGGTCTTCAATGTGCACGTGCTCGGCATTGAAGCCGCGCGGCGGCCGCTTTAGCGAGTCGCCCTTGATGCCGCCCACGTCCTGCACCTTGCGGGCGTTTTTGATGCGCGCCCACGAGCGGGCATTGTCGGCAATAAAATCCCGGATCAGGTTGAGCTGCGGGCCGGGTGGGTGCCAGATGCCGCCGCCATAAAATACCTCGTCCTGGCCCAGGTGCACGTAAAACCCCGGGCCGTGCACGTCCTTGCCGGCATCGTGCCGGAACTGGCAGGCCACGTGGGTCTTGTAGGGGGTTTTGTCCTTGGAGAAACGCGCATCGCGGTAGATGCGGAACATCGAGCCGCCGTGTGGTTTGGGGTCGGCGATATAGTGTTCGGAAATGGCTTTCAGCCGCGGTTGCATGGCCACGATGAAATCCCCCATCGGGTGGACCACCGATTCCATGTAGCGGGTTTTATTGGCATTGAACCAGTCGCGGTTGTTGTTCTGTTCCAGTTCCTCAAAAAACCGGAAGAGGTCTTTGGGAAACCCCTGGAAATCTGTCATGCTGCACCCTCTCCCTTTCAGCGCATCTGCGGCGATTCACCGGCGGTGCGCCAGCCGCCCGTCCCGGCAGCCTGTCCCGGCCGCCCGACATGTATTTTTTGGTTTACTGTTTTCTGTGCGGCACCACCACCGAGGGTTCCGGCGTGCTGCGCCGCGTGTTGGAATAACCGATGCTTACGCCCATGCCCACGCGCGGATGGTGGTAGTAAGGATAATAACCCCAGTAGTAGGGGTAACCCCGGTAAAACGGTGAATAGAAGGGGTCGTAATAATGGTAATAGCGCACATCACGGCGCACTTCCCACATCACCATGTCGTCTACCATCACCACCGGATAGCGGTAGTTGAATTCGTCGATTTTGCGTTCTTCGATGCTCTCGATACGGCCGGTCAGGGTGACCTCGCGGCCGGCGGCGTAGATCTGCGGGTCATGGAAGCCGCTTTTACAGGCAATAAAGCGTCCGGAGGTGCGGTCCACTTCCAGTGGCCTGAAGTATTTGCTCAGCGGCCGCGACAGGATTTCAAAACAGGTCTGTTCGCGTTCGGTTTCCGTTTCAATGATCACGCCACCCCAGCGCACTGCGCTGCCAAACACGTCGGCTTGCACCCGCGCGGGTGAGATGTCGGCGTATTCGCCCTGTAGCTGCGTCGGCACCGTGGTGCAGGCAGAAAGAAGGGTTACGGCCAGGCCGGCCAGCAGGGTTAAAAGCGGGTTTTTCGTGATCATGTGCATGGTATCCAAGGGGACCGGACTATACCCCCATCATATTACATCAGTTGGTCAATTTAGTGGGCCGGAAGCTGCGCACCGCGCGCCGCAATTCAGCCAGTTCGGGAGCCTCGGGTGCATAGCGGTGCCGGTTGTACAGGCCGGCGATGCGGTAAATCTGTTCTGACTCCACGGGCATTTTGACTGCGGCCTCTGCCGCGAGTTCCATGGCCGCCTGGGACGGCCGGTGCTGGTAACCGGCGGCTTTCAGACGCTTCAGAAACCGTTGCCACAGTTGCTGTACCGGGTCTTTGCGGCCCGGCCCGGCGGTGCGCAGAATCGGTGGCAGCAGGATCAGCCCGATCACGCCCAGTACGGCGAACAAGGCAATCACCAGTTTGACCGGGCTGAGCTTGTCCAGCCCGAAGGATGACAGCAGCCGCGCCTGGCGCTGGGCGCCAAATTCAATCACCCAGTCGTTCCAGCGTTGCTCCAGGATGTCCACGCCGTTACGCACCTGGCGCAGCCATGCGTAATCCAGCAGGTGGCGGGGATCGGACAGGGCGCTCAGCGAGCCCGCCTGCACGCGCAGCGGGGATACCGCCGCGGTCGGGTCCACCCGCGTCCAGCCCTGGCCTGGCAGCCATACTTCCGACCAGGCATGGGCATCGGATTGCCGCACCAGCATGTAACTGCCCAGCTCGCTGTACCAGCCCCCCTGGTAGCCGGTGACCACGCGCGCCGGGATGCCGGCCATGCGCATCATCAGGGTGAACGCCGATGAATAATGCTCGCAATAGCCGGTGCGGGTTTCAAACAGGAACTCATCCACCGCATCGCTGCCCAGCAGCGGTGAATTCAGCGAGTAATGGAATTCCTCGCTATTGAAGTACTGCAGCACATGCTGGATCAGCGCCGCGTCATCGCTGAATTGCCGCCGCCATTGTTGCACCAGCGTGTGGGTTCGTGGATTGCGCCCCTCGGGCAGTTCCAGCGCCATGCTGCGCAACGTGGGTTTGAGTTCCGCTGCGTCCACGAAGCTGGGGTTGGAACTCACGCTGTACTGGGTCAGTTGCAATACCGGCTGCTGGCGCAGCATCTGGAAATCCATGGTGATGCGGGTGTCGCGCGGGGCACTGGTGGGGTAGTCCAGTGCAAACAGCCAGTGGCGTTCATTGGGCTCCAGTTGCACGGTGTAATGCCACGCCGCGCCGTCGGCCGGCGGCAGGGTTTCGGCTTCGATATTGCGTCCGTAAAAACTGCTGGTCCAGCTGTCACCGTCGTAGTGCCAGAATACCGGGCCGCGCCAGTACAGTTCGGATGGCTCGGGCAGGCGGCCATGAAAATCCACCCGGAACGCCGGGCTGTCATCCATAAACAGGTTCTGGATGGAGCCGGGCGACATCGTGTCCGACAGGCCGCTCTTGGCATCCAGGGTAGCCTCGGGCACCCCCCACATGGGTGTACCCCA
>JBFIHZ010000424.1:0-3103 GCA_041601535.1 Lysobacterales bacterium
CGCAGCTTCGGCTGCCCGGCGGTGCGCAAGGAAGTGGCTCAGGAAGTGATTGATACGCTTCGCGAAGGCCAGTTGTTATTTGCCTATTACCCCGACCCTGAGTGGTTATCGACCTCCCCGTTTATCGGCTGCAAGGCACAAAGCCTGGCTGGCACATCCACTGCGGGATTGAACACCGGCCTGTCGCCTTGATTCGCCTGCGTTTGTTTGCGCTGGCGCTCGCCGGCGTTGCGGTGCTCGCACTGGCCGATGATACCCCGGAAACCCTGCAGCAGCGGTTCAACACCGCCGGTTTGCTCAGCCCGCAGCTGGTTCATCAGTTTTACCAGCAGCGCGACTTCCAGCCGGCCTGGACCGGCGCGGCGTGTGCGGAGGCGTTGAGCGCTCTGGTGGAAGCCATCCAGGCCAGCGAAACTCACGGCCTTGATTCCGGTTTGTATCATCGCGATGTGTTGACGCGGCCGGACGCCTGCGCCGCCGATATCGAACTATTGGCCACTGATGCCTGGCTGACACTGGCGTCACACCTGTATTTTGGCCGCGTCAGGCCGCTGTCGGTCGAGCCGGACTGGTCGGCCGAACGGCCGTCGTTTGACTTCGCCGCGCCATTGGAGAAAGCCGTGGCCAGCGGCCAGATCCGCGACACGCTTTTGGGCCTGGCACCTGATCAGCCGTATTACCAGGCCTTGCGTGCCGCACTGGCCCAGTTCCGTGATTACCAGGAAGCCGGAGGCTGGGGCCAGGTTGACGCCGGCCCGACCCTGCGGCTGGGCGATAGCGGCCTGCGGGTGGAACAACTGCGTTCACGTCTGCTGCACAGCGGGCTACTCGAGGCGCAGCCCCTCAGCAACGAATCGGCATTTGACGAAGCACTGGAGGCGGCGGTAAAAGCCTTCCAGTTGCGCGCGAACCTTGAGCCGGATGGCGTGGTGGGCCCGATGACGCTGGCCCAGCTGAATCTCGACGTGGACCATCGCATTGACCAATTACGCGTGAACCTGGAACGCTGGCGCTGGCTGCCGGACCACCTCGGCGAACGCCACATCCGGGTGAATATCCCTGATTTCCATCTGGAAGCCCGCGCCGAAGGTGGAGTTGAGCAGGAACATCGCGTGATTGTTGGCAAGCTGGCCCGCAACACGCCGGTATTTTCCGGCCGCATCCAGTACCTCGTGCTGAATCCCTGGTGGGAAACACCGCGCAAACTGGCGGTGCAGGACAAGCTGCCGCTGTTCCGCAAGGATCCGGCGGCGGTGCAACGCCTGGGCTTTGAAGTGATGGGGGCCGACGGCAAGCGGGTGGACGCCTCCACCATCGACTGGGCCAGCCTGTCTGCGGCTCAGTTTCCTTACCGCTTGCGCCAGCGCCCCGGTCCGCTGAATGCGCTGGGCCAGGTCAAACTGATGTTCCCCAATCCGCATCAGGTATTTCTGCACGACACCCCCACACGCGGCCTGTTCGCCAAGGTGCGGCGTGATTTCTCTTCCGGCTGCATTCGCGTGGAAGACGCGCTGGGCCTGACCCAATGGGTGTTGGAACAGACCGCCGGCTGGGATCGCGCGCGCATCGATGCGGCGGTAGCCTCGGGCGCCGAAACGCGGGTAACGCTGAGCAAAACCGTGCCGGTGCACATTCTGTACCTGACCGTGGTGCCCGGCGGTTCCGACGGCGTGCGCTTTATCGATGACCTGTACGGCCGCGACCCGGCGGCGCTCGCGGCGCTGGACGCCTAGCACCCAAGCCCCGCTGCCTGCCAAACGATACGCGCAGCAAAATATTTGGGGTCAGAGTAAAAACTCGATAATTTGGGGTCAGAGTAAAAACCCCGCCCTCATGATGTGCACACAATCTATGTCGAGATTTTTACTCCGACCCCAAATATTGCTGTGACTCAAGTTATTTCACCGGCTGGCATGAATTGATGCGCCGCTTGAAGTCCGGGATACTGGGGTCTGTTCAGCTACTCCCAGGGTAAGGATTCAGATCGCTGAAATATTGCGCTGAGCCCGAATAACATTCACCCTGGCCCGGTCAACCACCGCCTTGTCCCGGCAGCGAAACCAAATACCGGCTGCGGTGGTCTGTTATATGAACCCGCAGGCCCGTAACCGCCATGGCGTATTCCAGCAAGATCAAACCCATTGCTCTGGGCGCAGCCGCCTTGCTGGCGCTCGCCTTGGTTGCCGGCCTGTGGACTAAGCCCGAAGAGCCCACCGGTAACGACGGGCACCAGCAACAGCCCGAGGCTGCCGGGATGGAATCCACTGACGGGACGGCCGAGGATTCAGATGACGGCACCACTGATGGGCTGTCAGCTCCGCGCACCAGCCTGCTGGCGCGGCAGACGGGTAAGGTCGCGGCGCAGGGCCAGCGCTCCCTGGCCGCCACCGAGGTGATCATTCCGCACGATGTGGTTATGGCCGATTACAAGCGCGACCTGTGGAGGGATGTGCAGGCCAATCCGCCCAGCCTGGAAAAGCTGGATGAGCGCGTTATCGACGCCGATTTGGCCTACAAGGTGTACATGTTTTACGGCAACTGTTCGGTGGCACCGCGCACCGATGACCAGGCCGAGCAGCGCTTGCAACGCATTGAAAACCGGGTGGAGCGGGCCAGGGGCCAGTTTCTCGACCACCTGGAAGGGCGCGCAGATCAGATCATCAACGAGTACGAGTTGTGCAGCCTGATTCCGCCGGAACAGGATCCACGTCTGGAGGCGATGGCGTGGCTGTCCAAAGCGGTGTACCTGGGGCACGAGATTGCCGAGGTTCAATACTACGACAAAGCCATGGGTTTCATTTTGCGTACCGACCGTTACACCAACAGCCCGCCATTGGCCCTGCAGCAACCGGGCCTGGTGCTGGAATTCAAGGACACCGCTCGGTTTGCTTTGGACCGGGCGCTGGATAAAGGCCACCCGGAAGCGTACCTGGCCAAGTCGCAAGCCGTGCTGGAAGGCCTGGTCTTTCCGCGTGATCCGCTGCTGGCTTACGCCTATGCGCTGAGGGCGGAACTGGCGGCTGCCAGCAACCGCACCATCGCCAGCGATGTCGGCCACTGGAAGCAGGAAGCTGCGAAATACCTGACCACCGATCAGATCGCC
>JBFIHZ010000425.1:0-3099 GCA_041601535.1 Lysobacterales bacterium
GCGAGAAAGGCTACCACGGGGCCGTTGGCGTCCGCGGGCGCACAGTGCAAATGGGCACCGGCCACGCCCAGCACATCTTCGGCGTTCCTGATGTCCAGTTTCAGGTCAATGCGGCTGAAGTTACGATTGACGTGCAGGTTGGCGCTGCCGGTGGTCGGGGTATCGACCGGTGGTACTTCGTTGGCGCCGGACAACACCACATGGAAATTCACGGCATTGTCTGCCGCTGCGGATGCCGAGATCAAAATACCCAGTAACAGGATTCGATAGGTGTTCATTTACGTTTCTCCTTGCCGTACCAGTCGGTTGCAATACGAGAAAACGCCTCAGTCTTGTATTATTTTACTGATCTTTTGTTGATTATAGCCGGTCAGGGCTGTATCTGCCGGGCGCTCCACGCTTCGCCCCGGCTGCGCTTCCGGGCACAGCCCGGAAGCCGAATGCGGTATTATAATTACCTGCTTGCATCAAAAGGGGCCAGGAACAGGGCCGATGCATGTCACACTAAGCAGCACGACCAACCTGGCGGGGGCCTGATGTCCTATGAGTGATCTGCAAAACGCCCAAACGAAGCTGGAGCAGACCCGGGCCGCGCTCGACGAGGCCGTGGCGGCAGACGCGGCGGATACACACAAGCCGAAGAAGGTTCCCGGCACCGCGCGCGGCATTGAGACCATGTTCCGCAGCGCTTACCGGGTGCAGATGGACCTGACCAGCCTGGCCGACAACAAGGCCAATATGATGATCAGCATCAACGGCATCATCATGTCCATCATCATCGCGTCGGTAGCGCCCAAGCTGGATGCCAATCCCTGGTTACTGCTGCCTACCACCGTGCTGTTGATTGGCAACCTGGTGTCCATGGTCTATGCCATCCTGGCCGCCAGGCCCCGCGTCAGCCATCGGCCCATCAGCCTGGACGATCTGCGCAACAGCGAAGGCAACATCCTGTTCTTCGGCAATTTCGCCAACATGCAAGAGAGTGAATTCGTGCAGGGCATGGAAGAATTGATGAGCGATAAAACGCTGGTTTATGACTCCATGATCCGCAACATTCACGGCCTGGGCAGCGTGCTGAACACCAAGTTTTCGCTACTGCAAAAGGCCTATACCAGCTTTATGTTCGCACTGGTGATTGGGGTCACTTCCTTTCTCGGCGTATTCGTCTGGGTATCGCAGCAAGCCCGCTAAGGCTGTGGCATCAACCCGGCAACCGCTACACCGGCCGGGCCAGCGCTTTTTCTTCTTTGCGCGGCCAGCGGCAGGCCAGGTAAATAAACGGCGTGTCGATAACCGCGATGGCGAATTTGAACACGTACTTGGCCGCAGCCAATTGCAGGGCAGTGACCAGGTCCACCAGTCCCCACCACACCACCAGGCCATAAATGAGTGTATCGACGGCCTGTGACAACAGCGTTGATCCCGTGTTGCGCAACCACAGATGCCTGCCGTGCGTGGCATCGCGAATGCGGTGAAACACCCACACGTCCAGCGACTGGCTGATCAGGTAGGCCAGCAAAGAACCAAACACGAAGCGGGGCGTGTAGTCGAACAGCGTTACCGTGGCGGCATATACCGAGGCGGCAAATTCGGCCGTTTCCGGATACGTGGACGGCAGATACATCAGGCTGATCTGGGTCATCACCACCAGTGCGATACTGACAAAAAAGCCCAGCAGGACCGCGCGCTGGGCTTCCCTGCGGCCGTACTTTTCGCTGAGCAGATCGGTGGCGAAAAAAATACTGGAGTACAGGATCACCCCCATGCTGGTCTGCAGCCCGGCAATCACTGTCAGCCTGGGGCCCATGATATTGGCCAGCAACAGGCTGAAAATAATCACGCCATACAATCCGGTGCGGCCAAACAAGCGGTAAGCCAGTATGGCAAAACCGAGGTCCACCGCCACGGTCACCAGCCACAGCAGCAATTGATGCTCAGCAAACCAGGTGATCCCCAACATGCCGCTATTCTAACGTCCTTTGTGGCGCAGATCGCCCATTTGGCCGTGCCGTTAGCCGCTGCTTCGACAACCGGAACATTGACTGGCGGGTAATGGGCACGAAAGGCGGGTAATTCGCACTTGAATTGCCCCTGGCAATGAAAAACCTTATTGCATGTCACCGGCCTTCGCTCTAGATTTAGTGGACCAAGTCATCGACTGCCTGGATTTTGATTATGAGTATCAGCCTGACGATTAACGGCAAAGCCTACGATGCGGCCGTGGACCCGGCCATGCCGCTGTTGTGGTATTTGCGTGACACCCTGGAACTTACCGGCACCAAGTTCGGTTGTGGTATGGGTTTGTGCGGTGCCTGCACCGTGCACCTGGATGGCACGGCGGTGCGCGCCTGCCTGACCCCCGTCAGCGCCGCAGCCGGCAAGTCGGTCACTACCATCGAAGGCCTGTCAGCCGATGGCCGTCACCCACTGCAAATCGCCTGGATCAACAACAACGTGCCACAGTGCGGCTACTGCCAGGCCGGCCAGATCATGTCCGCTGCCGACCTGCTGGCACGCAACGCCAATCCCACGGAAGACGAAATCGATGCGGCCATGCAAGGCAATATCTGCCGTTGTGGCACCTACAAGCGCATCCGCAAAGCCGTGGCGGAAGCCGCCAGCCAGATAAAGGGGGCCTGAGATGAACTCACTCACGTCCCTCAACACGCCGATCAGCCGCCGCGATTTCCTGAAGAACTCCGGCCTGGCCGTGGGCGGTCTGACGATTGGCATCAGCCTGCCCTTTGGCACCGCCAGCGGCAGCGAATCCGGTAAATTTGAACCCAATGCCTTCCTGCATATTGCCCCGAACGGGGATACCACGCTGTATTGCGGACGCTGCGAAATGGGTCAGGGCATCAGCACCGCCCTGCCCGCCGCGGTTGCTGATGAGCTGGAGGCCGACTGGTCACGGGTCACCGTGCTGCAGGGCGATGGCGACAAGAAGTACGGCCCGCAGGCCACCGGCGGTTCGCGCAGTATCAACGTGATGCTGGAACCGATGCGCCAGGCCGGCGCGGCCGGCAGGGAAATGCTGATTACGGCTGCCGCGCAACAATGGGGTATCAGCACGGCGGATTGCTATGCCGAGGCGCACGC
>JBFIHZ010000426.1:0-3064 GCA_041601535.1 Lysobacterales bacterium
GGCAGTTCCGGCTCGGGATTCAGCGCGGATAGCGCCGACTCTATCGGGTTGGAGGAGCCGGAACTGTCGCCGGCACCGGCTTGCTGCCGGTCGCCAGGTTCAGCCGTGTTGGGCTGCTGAGCATCGCGGGATGGGCCGGACGAACGGGGTGGCTGATTCACGTCGTGTTCCTCCTGTGGTTCCGCGTTTGGTTTTATTGTACTCCACCGCGGCAAAACATCCGGCCGACCCGGCTCGTTAAGGGCCAGTCAGCTTACGGCGTACAGGCGCCGGCAGCGCTGGGCCCGGGTGGCGAACCGAGCAGGGTTTTCAGCCAGCCCAGATCCACCACGTTGACCACTTCATCGCCGGCAAAATCACCATCCAGCCCCGGACCGGTGTTGAAAAAGACGGTTCTCAGCAGATCCACATCGGCACTGTCGACCAGGCAGTCGTTATTGAGATCGCCATCACACAGGTTACCGTGGCCATCGCCGTTGGTATCACGCTGATCGGCGTTGGCGATGGCAATGCAATTGTCCACATCATCCAACACGCCATCACCATCGGTGTCGGGCACGCCGGGGTCAAGCTCCGCATACAGGCACCAGCTGTTCAGGATGCCCGCATTCTGTGCCCGCGCATCGGTCAGCGTCAGCGTCCAGTTACCCGCGCTGTTCTCACCGATAAAATCGGCCAGCAGGCCGGTCGGCCGCTGGCTGCCGCCAATAGCCGGGTTGTTGCCACACTGGTCTTCCGCAGCAGTGGCGGCCGCATCGTCCAGTACCACCTGGATGTGATTGCCACTGCAACCGTTGGTGCTGGCCGGCACACCGGGCCGGTCCAGCAAGGTCACGCTGGTGCCGCTGTCATCATGTGTCAGGGTGGCACCCAGGTCTCCCACAAAGGTATGGGAAATATCCAGGCTGACGGTCAAACCGCTGATCTGCCCCAGTTCGCCCAGCGGCAGAACGTCAGCCACGCTGCCGCTGCCATCCGGTATGGCCAGGGCGGGCGCGCTGCAGATGGGACCGGCCTGGGTGGTGAAGGACCACACGGCAGACCAGGCCGACTCACCGCAGGCATTGGCGGCACGCACCCGCCAGTACCAGGTAACCGCCTCGTCCAGCGCCGGTACCTGCACTTCGCTGAGGACGACATCCTTGCTGAAATCGATACTGCCAAAGGCCGGGTCATCATCCAGCTGTACCGTGTAGCCACCGCTACCGGCGACATCGGACCAATCCAGCAGCGGCGCGCGGTCCGTATCGACGGCGCCATTGCCAGGCGCCAGTGGCGCCGGCGTGGCCGGAATGGCATCAAACACCTCCAGCTGCACGCCCAGGCTGCGCTGCAGCACGCCGGAGACACCTTTTATGGTAAAGCCCTGCGAGCCGTTTGCGGTACTGCCATCTGCCGAAAACTGGGCCACGGAACTGCCGGGCGGGCTGACCGGGTTGACGCTGAATCCGCCGGTGATACCGGCTGGCAATGAGGTGGTGCTCAGTGTGACATCCCCGGAAAAGCCCGGTTGCGGCTGTACATCCACGGTGATGGCGGCCAGGTCCGCCGGCTTGCACACCTGCTGCTGCAGGTTGCTGCCGCTGAGCGTGAAACCCGGTGCGGCCACGGCATTATCCATATCCGATGCGTACACATCCTTGCTGTTGGGCGGACCATCGCGGTTGTCCGTCCAGGTTGCAATGCTTTTCATACCCAGTACTGACAGGCCGTTGTAATCGCCCCACTCCTGGCCATCGGTCAGGTTGGCCGAGGTAGCGCTGCTGACACGCTGCGGTGTACCCCAGGTTGCACCGCCATCCTGGGAGACGTTGTAGTACAGGTCCACGCCGGTGCGGTTGACGGAATGGCGGGTGTCGTAAAACACCACGTGCACATTGCCGAGCTCGTCCACTTTCAACCAGTGATTGAAGCGGTCAACGGTGGCCGTATCGGCCATGGAATGGGGGTTGGAACTGTTCCAGCTGGCACCGCCATCGCGTGAATACCACACTTCGATTACGCTGTGGTTGTTGGCCGCGGTGGCCGATTCCGGGCCAGTGGTGTCGGTGATGGCGACGTACACGCTGCCATCATACGGCCCGCCAGAGCGGTCGGCATCGGCGGCGGCATAAACCCAGGCATTGCGCTGTTCCATCGCTGGAATGGGAAAGTCGAAAGCGGCCGAGGTGGGTGTCACCGAAATGCGGGGCATAAAGTTATTGCCGCCGTCAGTAGACTTGAGCAACACGATGTCGGGTGCTTCAAACGAAGCATAAAAGTAATACAGGTCGCCATTGGAGGTCGTGGTGATATCACTGCCAATGCCCTTGGGCGCAGCACTGAAGGCAACGATGTTGAAACTCGCACCATCATTTACCGAGCGGGCCAACTGCATGGTGTTGGCCCGGTGATAGGTCATGTAGATGGTGTCCTGAAAGGGCGATGCAGGCGAACGGTCGACGTGCAGGAATTCCTTGTCACTACCGCTGTTGGTCAGGTTGAGGCGGTCCACCCAGGTCTGGCCGCCATCGCTGGAACGCCAGAACGACACACCCAGCGAGCCACTCAGCGCCGCCGTGTACGCCCAGCTGCCATCGGATTTCCAGTCGATGGTGGGGTCACAGCAGGTATTGGCCAACACCCCCTGGACAAACCAGTTGTCGCCACCATCGGTGGAGTAGTACATTTCCTGGCCGCCGTTGTTGTTGGCCCCGGCGATCACCTGGCTGGGGTTGGCCGGGTTGATCTCAACCGTCACTTCATCCGCGTTCAGCACCTGGTTCAGCTTGATTTCGCCGTTGACCAGACCGCGCTGCGCCCGGCTGGCTTCACCTTCGTCGTGCTGTTTGCTTTTTTCAATGAATTCGCCGTTGCGCAACACGCCCTGGTAGCGCCGGTAGAACAATGGCACCGCGGCACGCGGGTACTGCGCCGGCCCGGTGCGGCGCAGGTGCGGAAACTCACGGCGCAGCTCAACGCGAAAAAATGCCGGTATGGGAATTGAAAGCTGTGCTTCATTTGGCGCCAGTAACAGCAAATCTTCGGCCTGCAGCTGATAATTCCGGTCATCCCAGGGGCCATA
>JBFIHZ010000427.1:0-3040 GCA_041601535.1 Lysobacterales bacterium
CGCCGCAACTGGAAGCACACGCCAAAAAACGCCTGGACATTGATTATGGCCAGTCCAGCACCGACGGGCGCTTCAGCCTGCACGCGGTGTATTGCCTGGGCAACTGCGCATGCACGCCGACCGTACGCATTAATGACGATATTTATGCCCGCGTCACGCCGCAGCGCTTCGATGAGTTGATCGACGGCCTGAAGGAGAACCAGGCATGAGTATTCGTGTGTATGTGCCGATGGATACCACCGCCAAGGCGTTGGGGGCAGACCAGGTGGCCAGTGCCATCAGCGCGCAAGCGCGGCAGCGGGGAATTGATATCACGCTGGTGCGCAATGGTTCGCGTGGCGCATTCTGGCTGGAACCGCTGGTTGAAGTAGTAACCGACTCCGGGCGCCTGGCTTTTGGTCCGGTAAGTGCCGGTGATGTGGCGGGTCTGTTCGATGCAGGGTTTCCGGCACGCTGTGAACATCCTTTGGCCCTTGGCAATGTCGACGACATTTACTGGCTGTCGCGGCAGCAGCGGCTGACGTTTGCGCGCGCCGGCGTGATCGATCCGCTGAGTATTGAGGACTACCGTGCCAACGGCGGATTTGCCGGCCTGGAAAACGCCCTGAACATGTCGCCACAGGCCATCGTTGATGCCATCAAGGAGTCCGGCCTGCGCGGCCGTGGCGGTGCGGCATTTCCCACCGGCATCAAGTGGCAGACCGTACTGGATACCGAGGCGCAACAGAAATACATCGTGTGCAATGCTGACGAGGGTGATTCCGGCACCTTTGCAGACCGCCTGCTGATGGAAGCCGACCCCTTCCAGCTGATTGAGGGCATGACCATTAGCGCGCTGGCGGTGGGAGCCACTGAAGGTTTCATCTACCTGCGCTCGGAATATCCGCAGGCGCGCAAGGTGCTGGCCGCTGCCATTGACAAGGCGCAAGCAGCGGGCTGGCTGGGGAACAATCTGCAGGGCTCTGGCAAAGATTTCAGGCTGGAGTTGCGCATTGGCGCCGGGGCGTATATCTGCGGCGAAGAAACGTCTCTGCTGGACAGCCTGGAAGGCAAGCGCGGGCTGGTGCGTTTCAAGCCACCTTTGCCGGCCATCAAGGGCCTGCTGGGGCAGCCCACCGTGATCAATAACGTGCTGTCGTTCGCCGCCGCCACAACGGTGCTGGAGAAGGGCGCGGCGTATTACCGGGATTTTGGCAGTGGCCGTTCGCGCGGCACACTGACCGCACAACTGGCCGGCAACATCCGCCGTGGCGGGCTGGTGGAACTGGCTTTTGGCCACAGTCTGCGCGAGCTGGTGGAGGAATACGGCGGCGGCACCGCCAGTGGCCGCCCGGTGCGCGCCATCCAGGTGGGTGGCCCGCTGGGCGCCTACCTGCCGGAATCGCAATGGGACGTGGCGCTGGATTACGAAGCCCTGGCGGAAATCAAGGCCATGCTCGGCCACGGTGGCATCGTGGTATTCGACGACACCGTGGACATGGCACAGCAGGCCCGCTTCGCCATGGAGTTCTGCGCGGTGGAATCCTGCGGCAAGTGCACGCCGTGCCGGGTGGGCTCGGTACGCGGCGTGGAAGTCATTGACCGCATCATTGCCAACGATCGCCGGGAGGAACACCAGCTGCTGCTGCAGGACCTGTGCATGACCCTGGAAGAAGGATCTTTATGTGCCATGGGGGGTCTTACACCTTACCCGGTGCGTAGCGCGCTGCAGCATTTTCCCGGAGATTTTGAACGTTGAAATTTGGGTCAAACCCCTTTTATTTGAGATACTGACATTATGGACGCACCCACTTTTCCCTTGCAGAGCGATTTCGGCACGCCGCGGCCGATACCCCTGGGCCAGCCGGTGAAACTCACCATCGACGGCCGTGAAGTCAGCGTGGCCAGTGGCACCTCGGTCATGCGTGCTGCGGCCGAGGCGGGTGTCAAGGTGCCCAAGCTGTGTGCCACCGATAGCCTGGATGCATTCGGCTCCTGCCGGGTGTGCCTGGTTGAGATCGAAGGCCGCAAGGGCTATCCGGCCTCCTGTACCACCATCGTGGAACAGGGCATGGTGGTGCAAACCCAGACGGAACACCTGGCCAAACTGCGCCGCAACATGGTCGAGTTGTACGTATCAGACCATCCGCTGGACTGTGTCAGTTGCGCCGCCAACGGCGACTGTGAATTGCAGGACACGGCCGAGGCACTGGGCGTAAGCGGTTCACGCTATGGCCTGGCCGGCGCCAATCACCTGCAGGAAGCCAAAGACGAATCCAACCCCTATTTCACCTTCGATCCCACCCAGTGCATCGTCTGTTACCGCTGCGTGCGGGCCTGCGATGACATCCAGGGCACCTTTGCGCTGACAGTGGAGGGTCGTGGTTTTGACTCACGCATAAGCGCCGGCCAGGCCGAGGATTTCATGGAGTCGGAGTGCGTATCCTGTGGCGCCTGCGTCAATGCCTGCCCGACCGTTGCATTGACGGAAAAATCGATTATTGAAAAAGGTCTGCCGGAGCGCAGCGTCACCACCACCTGTGCCTATTGCGGCGTCGGCTGCTCTTTCCATGCCGAGCTGAAAAACGGCGAAGTGGTGCGCATGACGCCGGACAAGCAGGGCCAGGCCAACGAGGGCCATGCCTGCATCAAGGGCCGCTTCGCGTTTGGTTACGCCACGCACAAGGACCGCATCACCACGCCGATGGTGCGCGAAAACATCAACGATCCATGGCGCGAGGTCAGCTGGGAAGAGGCCATTGACTATGCAGCGCAGCGGTTAAAGGACATACAGCAGAAATACGGGCCAGACAGCATCGGCGGCATTACTTCCTCGCGCTGCACCAATGAGGAAACCTACCTGGTGCAGAAAATGGTGCGCGCCGCGTTCGGTAACAATAACGTGGACACCTGTGCCCGTGTGTGCCATTCGCCGACCGGTTACGGGCTGAAAACCACGCTGGGCGAATCAGCCGGCACGCAGGCCTTCAAGTCCGTGGCGCAAACGGACGTGGTGCTGTTGATGGGCGCCAACCCCACCGACGCACACCCGGTGTTTGCC
>JBFIHZ010000428.1:0-3033 GCA_041601535.1 Lysobacterales bacterium
CCTGAAACACTGGGCAGCAGCGCACGGTCAAGCAAACTGGCACCGCGCAACCAGAAACCCAGTTCATAGGGCACGTTCACATTGCTGACTCTGAAGATATAGCGACCGGGTTTCAGCTCCAGCGTTTGCGCCTTCGACAAGCGATCATCACCTGTCCGGGCGTTGATCGCCTCGCAATCTGCCTTGGTCCCGCTGGTATACTCGTGATCGACGCCATTCTCGCTTTCGACAAACTGGCAGCCGGTCTGCGACAACATGATCACTTCAGGCTCTGCCGCCAGTGCAGCCAGCGGCATCGCCAGCACCAGGCTGCAAAGGCCTGTGCGCATCAAAGGAGATAAAAAAGTCTGTATGCTCATTTTACGTCACCTCGATAATATTCGTATCCGTGTCCTGGCCATCAAGCGATACTGGCAGCCTGCCCGGCAGCCATTGAACGCAGTGTATGTTCAGTGTCTGAAAGCAGACTGAAAGATGGCAAGTACGCAAGTCTGCGCAGTGACGTTCATTTGCCATACACTGTGGTCAGGCAATAGCTGTCAGAGATAATTATAAGGAGATTTGAATGATCAAGCGTCTTGCCCTGGGTTTGTGGGTCATCCTGCTGTGTGCCACCTCTTTACAGGCGGCAGAGCCATTGATGAAGACGGTCTACATCACGAAATACCTGGGATTTGACCTCAAGCTGGAGCGCACGCTCAGGTCGATTGGCGACAACCGGTTTGTGTTTGAGTCGCACGCCAAAAGTCCTATGGCGGTTATTGAGGAAACCAGCACCTTTAGCCGTGATGCATCCGGGCGCTGGTTTGCGCTGCATTATAGTAATACACGGGAGGTACTGGGTATTTCCAGAAAATACGAACTGCTGTTTGACGATGCCAAAGGGACTGCGACCTACCGTGACAAAAAAGGCCAGACGCAGATTCAGACTCCACCCGGTACGCTTGATCCTCTGCTGTACCAACTCAGACTGCAATACGATCTGGCACAACAAGCAGGGGAGTACCGCTATCAGTTTGTGAGTCGAAAGAAGCTGAAAGACTACCAGTTTCAGGTAACCGGTCGTGAAAACCTGACATTAAACGGACGCAGCATCGAAACGGTGCTGCTGAGCAAGCAGGACAACAAGACCAGCCAGACCACCCGCATCTGGTTCAGCCCCGATAACGGCTATCAGCTGGCTCGCCTGCGTCACACCGACAACGAAGACACTTATACCATCACGTTGGACCAGCTTCAGCTATCTCCCCAATTCGATGCCTGGCTAAAACCCTGAAAATCTCCGCCCGCCAGACATGAGTGCTGCCGGCCTGTTAACTAACGCGGTTCCAGGCCGGCTGGAGAAATCAGAACACCAAACTGCTCGCACCAGATCACGACACTCTTGTAGTCGCTCAGATTCACACCCGCCGGAATCGGGTAATTCTGCCCGCCGCCAAAGGCCTTCAGCCGCCCCAGATCAACGAACATCGTTTGCGCCACTGGCGTGTCTACCGTCACCTCCGCCTCCGGCACCAGATACACATGGTATTTGGGTCCCGGCCCGACCTCAAAGTCGGCTTCCAGATGCAGTAATTGTGCATAGACACTCACCCCGCCGGCGCCATAATGCACCGGATCCGACGGGTCAGCGTGAATAAAGCGACCACTGGCCACCCGCTCGCCGGTATTCAGATCCGCCAGACTTTCGTTCAGCGGCGGCGGTGGAAAAAGATACGGAAAGGCGAAAATACCCAGCGCAAAGCCCCCGGTAGCACCGAGAATCACCCCGAGCAGAAAACCTATGAAAATGTTCTTCATCCCAGCCCCCATCTTCTGCATGACCGATCAGCTCAGTATAGCCCGCGCTAAATTCGGCAAAAAAGGCCGGTCGTGAAGGATACGACCGGCCTTTACAGGGAGAGTTACATTTCCTGTTGTTCAGGGCTGAACACCTTTACAGGCGCGGGTTCAGTGCCTTCGCCGGGTTCTCGTAACGCCACTGCTTAGCGCCGCATATTGCAGAGCGCCGCGTTACGGCTTTGGCTTTGGCTGAATTCAGCGAGCCGGACCTTGGCAGACTCGACACAACGAAAAAAGGCCGACAGCCTTGTCAGACTGCCGGCCTTGTCAGGCGCAGAGGTCAGATCAAACCTTGTGGTAGATCTCGGCGCCGGTATCGCGGAACTCATCCGACTTCTGTTGCATGCCGGACTCGGCTTCCAGGTTGATCGCCGCTATCTGGGTGGCATCAAGCTGACGTACTTCCTGGCTGATTTTCATGGAACAGAACTTGGGTCCGCACATGGAGCAAAAGTGTGCAACCTTGGCGGATTCCTTTGGCAGGGTCTCGTCGTGGTAGGCACGGGCCGTGTCCGGATCCAGACCGATGTTGAACTGGTCTTCCCAGCGGAATTCGAACCTTGCCTTGGACATGGCATTGTCGCGGATCTGTGCACCCGGATGCCCCTTGGCCAGATCAGCGGCGTGCGCGGCGATCTTGTAGGTAATGATACCGGTCTTGACGTCGTCCTTGTTCGGCAGCCCGAGGTGTTCCTTGGGCGTCACGTAGCAGAGCATGGCGCAGCCATACCAGCCAATCATCGCCGCGCCGATACCGGAAGTGATGTGGTCGTACCCCGGTGCAATGTCCGTGGTCAAAGGCCCCAGGGTATAGAAGGGTGCTTCGTGACACTCTTCCAGCTGCTTGTCCATGTTTTCCTTGATCAGCTGCATGGGCACATGGCCCGGCCCTTCGATCATTACCAGAACATCGTGCTTCCAGGCAATCTTGGTGAGCTCACCCAGGGTTTCGAGCTCGCCGAACTGGGCTTCGTCGTTGGCATCGTAGACGGAGCCAGGACGCAGACCGTCACCCAGCGAGAACGACACATCGTAGGCTTTGCAGATTTTGCAGATGTCTTCAAAATGGGTGTAGAGGAAGTTTTCCTGGTGATGTGCCAGGCACCACTTGGCCATGATGGAACCGCCACGCGATACAATGCCGGTCATGCGTTTGGCGGTCATCGGTACGTAGCGCAGCAAGACACCTGC
>JBFIHZ010000429.1:0-3031 GCA_041601535.1 Lysobacterales bacterium
AAAAGCCGGAGACACATGCCGCAGCACGCGCTGCTCGATATCGCGCTGGCCACCGTACGGGTCCACCAGGCGGCCATCGGTACCGCGCGCCATCGCATTGATGGTCAGGTCGCGCCGCTCCAGGTCCTGTTCCAGCGTGACACCGGGATGAAAATCCACGCTGAAGCCATGATACCCATGCCCCTGTTTACGCTCGGTGCGGGCCAGCGCGTACTCTTCACCACTGTCCGGGTGAAGGAAAACCGGAAAGGACGCACCCACCTGACGGTACCCCTGGCGCAGTAATTCTTCCGGAGTACTGCCGGTGACCACCCAGTCGCGTTCATGAACCGGCAACCCCAGCAGTTCATCGCGTACCGCACCACCTACCAGGTAAACGGCCTGACTCATCGCCAGCCCGCCCCGGCGCAGACCTCACACCGGCAGCCCATCAGCGGCCGCCGGTTTCCCGCCACAGGTCCAGTCGCCGCTGGTGTTTGGACCCGGCCAGGTAGGCAGGCACGACGGCCTTGATCGATCGGGGGCGGATGCCCAGGCCGGGCAAGGCGTTGGATTTGCTGGTATTGGGCACCTGCAGGGAACGGTAGTTGTCGGTGGAAAAGGGTTTGCCAGGCACCCAGTCCATGATCTTGGCCTGCACTAATGACAACCCGTCCGGCAAGCCAGGAATCCAGCGCCGCAGCCCCGCAACCCGCGCGGCGTACTGTACCAGTTCGCGCAATGTATACACCTTGGGACCTACCAGCGGCAGGGTTTTTCCCTGCATGTCCGGCCGTTCCAGCACCCGTGTCACCGCTTCGCTGACATCGCCCACCCATACCGGTTGCAGCAAGGCGTACGGGCAGGCCAGTGGCAACACCGGGGTCAAGCGCAGTAAACCGGCAAAACGGGTAAAGAAGGAATCGCCCTGGCCAAAAATCACCGAAGGCTGGATGATGGTGGCGCGCAGGCCTTCGGCCTGCCGCAAACGGCGTTCGGCTTCACCTTTGGTGGCCAGGTAGTAGCTCTCACCCTTGCCCGCATTCAACGCGCTGATCTGCACCAGGTGTTTTACACCTGCCGCCGTACAGGCTTTGATCAGATCGTCGGTCACCCCGACATGAGCCTTGAAAAAGCCGCGGCCCTTGCGCCCGGATTCGTTCAGAATTCCTACTGCATTGATGGCGGCATCTGCGCCTGCCAGTGCACTTTGCAGCGCTTCCGCAGAAATTTTTGGCATGGCCTGCAACTCAACCCCGGGAATCAGCCGCAGCGCACGACTGCGGTGGAGATCACGGCAAAGCACCACGCACTGGTGGCCACGCCGTGACAGCCTGGGCAGCAGATAAGAACCCACAAAACCGGTAGCTCCCAACAGCACAATGCGCATGTTCAGCCCCCGGACACGGTATGGTTTGCGCTTACCGCGGGCGCCTGGCAGGCCACTTCGGCAAACTCCGACGGCCTGGCGGCCACGTCCACAGGCGCCTCTTCCAGCGACGGCATGCGCGCACTGATACGGCGTACCGGCTGCTGCATGCGCCAATCGTAAATGGTGGCAAAGGCCAGCACCCGCGGAATGTAATCGCGCGTTTCAAAATACGGCAATATTTCCACCCAGATGGCCGGCTCGCTGCGCGGCAGTGACTTCAGCCAGCGCTTCACGGCGCCGGGCCCGGCGTTATAGGCACCGGACACCAGCACCGGGTTCTGATCAAAACGGTCCATCAGTTCACGCAGGAAGGTGGTACCGAACACTATATTCATTTCAGCCTGCAACAGCTGCTCGCTGCCACGGTAGGGATAGGAGTGCCGCCGTGCCAGCGCACTGGCCGTGTCCGGCATGACCTGCATCAGGCCACGGGCGTTGGCCGGTGAAATGGCATCAGCCGCCATGGCGCTCTCCGAACGCATCAGGCCCATCACCCATGCCGGGTCCAGGTTGCGTTTGGCTGCCTGCTCGGTGACCAGCGGCGCATAGGCCAGCGGAAACCGCCAGTCGTACCATTTCAGGTCGCCGCTGCTGGCCAGCGCCATAATCGCCAGGTCGGGCCAGTTCTGTTCCGTCGCCAGCGCTGCGGCCAGACGCAGCTCTTGCTGCTGCATGCCACGCACCGCCAGGCTCCATTCATTGCGCGACCAGCTTTTCATGCCTGCCTGATCCAGCGCCAGCACGCGCCGGGTTCCTGGCCGCTGCCGGAATTGTTCCAGTTGGCCGGCATCAACACCCGATTCCAGCGAGCAGATGGCATAGGGCCGGTCCAACTGGTCCGCCGCCAGGAAACCGTAATAAGTGGCCTGCGTTGACAGCTCAAGCAGTTGCTGGCGCGCATATTCCGGATCACCCATTTCCAGCCGCGCCCGGGCATCCCAGTAAGTCCAGCGGTCAGAGGTTTTCAGTTCCTCGCTCATGGCCGCCACGGCCAGGATCACGTCGGCCCAGTTGCCGGTAGCCAGGCCATTACGGGCCCACCACTCCAGCATGCGGTCATTGCGCGCCGCTTCCGGCACCGCGTGCATGCGGCTGGAGGTGTCGGCCGCATGGGCCACCGCGGACCACAGCGCAATTTCGCTCATGATTTTGCCGCGCTCTTCGTCACTCCAGTGAATGCTGCCGTCTAGCTGGCCAAACTGGTGCCAGGCGCGGTCTGCATCACTGCGCGCCAGATGCTGCAAGCCGAACTGCGTAATGTCGCGGGCCTGGGGCTGGTCCGGCCAGTGCCTGGCCTGATCGATGCGGGTATAGCCCTGGCGATCCTGCTGCTGCCAGCGCTCCACCCAGACGCGGTCCTGGCCATTGACAAACCGTGCCAGGTACAGGGTCAGGCGTGGGTTGCGGGCTTCCATCGCGCGGCGGATACGTAACCAGGCCAGCTCCGGGGTCAGCCCACCCTGTTTGCGCATCCAGTCAAACAGCGGGTCGCAGGCATCCGGTTGGGATTGCCCTACCGCCCATAATTGCTGGGCCACTGGCAGCAAACCCTCGGTGTCCTGCTTTTCGATGCGGGCACGGGCCCAATGGCAGCGGATTTCCACATCGCTGTGGTTGCCT
>JBFIHZ010000430.1:0-2996 GCA_041601535.1 Lysobacterales bacterium
AATATCCTTCAGCGTCTGAAACCCATTCACCACCCGCCCGAAGGCAGCGAAACCCTGGCCATCAGTCTGGCGTTTCCCGCCATGGTCGAGGTCGGGTTCGTCGCGCATGCAGATAAAAAAACTGCCGTACAGTTCGTTCAGGTCAAAGCGGGCTGCTGAAACGGTCCACTGGCGGTGGCACAGGCCGGTTGTGGCGGTGTTTTCATGCGGCACGGTATGGCGGTCGCCGGCGAACTGCTGCAGGGGACCCAGTTGCACAATGTGAATCGGGCAGTCATCTTCCGGCGGCTGATTGTCATCAGTAACGATGCGGAAAACGCTGCTGTTGTCCAGCCCCCCGGTCTCAGCCAGCCGGGCAAAATACGCGCAGGTTTGCGGCGCATGGGCATCGTCCAGTGCAATGGTAAACGTTCCCAGTGCGGTGCTTACTGCCAGTGCCCTCATGGCCGCCCGTGGCGTGCTGGCGGCGGCATGAACAGCCTAGGATTCATCGTCGCGGTTGGCCGGAAACAGCACCGGTGTGCCGACCCACAGCATGCGAGCCAGCTTGTTGCTTTTGTTGACCACGGCATGGTCAACCTGGGTGTTGTGATGCGCACTGTCACCGGCCTTTAATGTGAACACTTCGCCGCCAATGCTCTGTTCGACCTCGCCTTCCAGCATGAAGAAAAAGTCTTCGCCTTCTGCACGGTGCACCACGGGAAGTGCGGTGTCTGGCGGGATTTCCATGATCAGCGCGTTCATCTGCTGGTTGCGGATGCTGGCATCCAGGCGCTTGTACACCACGGGGGAATCAATATCGATGTACTCGGGTTCATCCGCCCGCCGCACCATCGCGGTGGCAGCTGGCGGTGTAATGAAATAGTTGATGTCGGTCTGCAGTGCCTTGGCAATATTGATCAGCGACACGATGGAAGGCGTCGCCTTGCCATTTTCCACCTGTGACAAAAACGCCGCGGAAAGCTCCGACAGGCTGGCTATCTCCTGCAAGGTCATTTTCAGTTCAAGGCGGCGGGCTTTCAGCAATCCGCCAATGGAGCGCTTCACCGGGTTGGTCTTTTTTTTGGGTTTGCTCATGTCTGTCTGGGGCCTGATTTCCGGGTTCTGACCGGGCCGGTCAATGGCACGTCTGATGCGGCAATTCTAACGCGAAATGGGCGATTGTCAAAAAAAAGTTGATATTATTAAAATATTAAGTAAAGTTAATAACTGAAGCGACACGGTATTGGCCGACGTGCGTCCGGGCCCCCAAGTACGGTCCCGGTTCAGCCGGCCATTGTATTCAGGCCAGCCTATCGGCCGGATGCTTCACCGACAGGCGGATTCCGCGTTGATGCGCGGGGAAATTCATTGGCAGGAACCCGGTTGCTGCATCAGGCAGCCATCCAGAGGATCGAAAAATGGGCACGAATCAATCTCCGTTTCAAAAACCGCTAAGCACTCTGGCCATGATACTGGCCGCCGGTATCGGTACAGTCAGCAGCCTGCCGGTAACGGCACAGACCTCAACGGACACCGAATCCAGCGCGCTGGAGGAGATCATCGTAACCGCCCGTCGCCGCGATGAGTCCATTCTGGATGCACCTTATGCAGTCACCGCATTCACCGCAGAGGCCATCCGTGATGCCGGCATCGAGCGGGTGGAAGATTTTGTGGGACTGACCTCCAACGTCACGTTGGCCACCTCGCAGGGCATCGGCACCAGCTTTCTGAGCATCCGCGGCATTACCCAGGTGCGCAATGGCGAGTCGCCGGTGGCCACCATTGTGGACGGCGTGTTGCAGTTCAGTGGCATCCAGTTTCGCCAGGAATTATTTGATGTGGAAAGCATCGAGGTGGTGAAGGGCCCGCAAGGCGCCATTTACGGCCGCAATGCCACCGGTGGCGCCATCATCATCAACACGCTGCGGCCCGGGGATGAGCCCGATGGCTACTTCACCGCGGGTATTGGTGACGGCGATGAGTACTCGGTAGAAACCTCGGTGGGCGGTCCGCTGGTAGCCAACACCCTGTACGGACGTTTCTCCGCCAAGTACATCGACCGCGAAGGTTACCTGGATAACATCACCCGCAATGAGAAGGCTGACCGGTTTGAAGACCTGACGGTGCGCGGCCGGCTGATCTGGCAGGCCAGCGATAATGTTGAGGCTGACTTCCGCGTGAACCTGGGCAAGCACAAGGGCCGTGGCATCGGCTTCCAGTACCAGGCGGTGGACCTGGCCGAGGACAATATCACTGCGATTGGATTCGGTACCGACACCGGACCGATAGATGCCAATAATGTTTTGCCGGTGCGCGACAACAACGTTGACCTGGGCGAGCGTGACATGGCGGATTTCGCATTGCGCCTGGCATGGGATACCGCATACGGCAGCCTGGTTTCGACCACCGCCTATACCGACCTTGAAGAATGGTCCGACTCCGACCAGTTTCCCTATACCAATGCCCGCAGCTCACCCGCCCTGTTTGGTTTTGATGGCACGCAAACCGGATTTTTCGACCTGCAGGCCTTCAGCCAGGAAGTGCGCTTCAGTTCGCCGGCTGACCAACGGCTGCGCTGGGAAGTCGGCGCGTATTACCTGGATTGGGAGCGTTTCGTATCGCTTTCCACCGGCGTGGATACCGGCAACGGCATTATCCGCATCGAACGTGAACCCAGCACCGACCCGCTGAACCCCACTACCTCGTTCCTGGCCGATGACAACGACAACACCGCCAAGGCCGTGTTTGGCCAGATGAGTTTTGATGTCACCGAACAGGTGGAGCTGTCCTTTGCGCTGCGCTACGACGAGGAAAAACGCGTCCAGCATGTCTCGCCGCTACAGTTTCCGGCCGGCGAACCCGGTGCGGTCAACCAGGAAACCTTTGACAAATGGCAACCCAAGGCCACCATCCGTTACCAGCCCAGCGATAATGCCAATTGGTACGCAACCTGGGGCCAGGGCTTCCGCAGCGGCCAGTTCAACCAGAACGGCATCGCCGAAGTGGCGGCCAGC
>JBFIHZ010000431.1:0-2975 GCA_041601535.1 Lysobacterales bacterium
ACCGCCATCAAGGCGTTGAGGGTGTCGGCAATCAGCCAGATCAAATTCAGGCTGACCCCGGCGCCCACCGGTATCGACAGAATCCAGAGGATGCGAAACGGGACAATGGCCTTGACCCCAAACAGGAACTCGGCGCAGCGCTCACCGTAAAACGACCAGCCCAGGATGGTGGTGAAGGCGAAGATGGCCAGGGCGATGGCCACCACATAGTTGCCGAAATTGGGCAGCGCTTCGGCAAATGCCAGCGAGGTCAGTGCCGCCCCGGACTCCCCGGACATCCAGGCGCCGGAGGTGATAATCACCAGCCCGGTAATGGTGCAGATGATAAGCGTGTCGATAAACGTGCCGAGCATCGCCACCATGCCCTGCTTGATGGGGTCTCTGGTTTGCGCGGCAGCGTGGGCGATGGGGGCGGAGCCCAGCCCGGCTTCATTGGAGAATATGCCCCGTGCCACACCGAAGCGAATGGCGGCCCAGACTGCGGCGCCGGCAAAGCCGCCCTCCGCGGCGATCGGGGTGAATGCGTGGCTAAAGACCAGTTCAAGGGCGTGGGGTATGGCGGCGCTGTTGAGGGCCAGCACCACCAGCCCGGCGCTGATATAAGCGATGGCCATAAAGGGCACCAGGGCGCTGGCCACATGACCGATACGGCGGATGCCGCCGATCAGGACCGCGCCGGCCAGCAGCATAATAACAATACCGGTGAGCCAGACGTTGATGCCAAAATTCGCCTCCAGCACGTCGGCCACGGAATTGGCCTGCACGGTATTGCCGATGCCAAACGCGGCTACCGTGCCGAAGCCGGCGAACAGTATCCCGAGCCAGGCCCAATTTTTACCGAGCCCGTTTTTGATGTAGTACATGGGCCCGCCGACGTGGTTGCCCTGTTCATCCACTTCCCGGTAGTTTACCGCCAGCACTGCCTCCGCGTATTTGGTGGCCATGCCCACCAGCGCCGTGCACCACATCCAGAACAGTGCGCCGGGCCCGCCCAGGAAGACTGCGGTGGCCACCCCGGCGATATTGCCAGTGCCGACGGTGGCTGAGAGTGCGGTCATCAGGGCCTGAAACGGCGAGATCTCGCCCTCCCGTTGCTCGCTGCTGGCAACTTTGCGACCACCGAACAAGAGGCGAAAGCCGGTGCCGATATTCAGCAGTGGCATCAGCCTCAGGCCGATCATCAGGTAGAGCCCGACTCCGAGGATCAGGACCAGCATCAGCGGCCCCCACACAATGCCGTTGACGGTTCCGATAAAGTTGCTGATTGCTGTCATGGGCGCAGTTCCCGCTCAGGAGTGGACAGTGGGAGTCTGGCGCCCGCTAATGGGGCGCCGGTGAGGATAGGGGCAATAGCGGTGTGCTTGGGCGGAATAATCGTAATGTCCCTGGGCTGCTGGCTGATAACCGGAAAAATTCTACCCGGAAAAACTTACTGCATGTTGCTACAGAGTAAAACTGTTTTTTAACACTTTTGGCAGCATAACCTTTTTAAGGCGCGCGTATTGGGGCATACCTTTCTTGTAGGGGGGGTAGTCCTCGCCCTGGACCAGGGGCTCAAAATAGCTGCGGGCCTTGTCAGTAATGCCAAAGCCGTCGGCGCTGATAAAATCCCGCGGCATCATCTTTTCAACATTGGCAACGTCTTCCAGCGGCGCCTCCTTGATCGACCAGCTGTATTTTTTACCGCTGCCGCGAATGATCGCCGGCATAATCGCATTTTTACCCGCCAGCGCCATTTCCACCGCCGCCTTGCCCACGGCATAGGCCTGCTCCACATCGGTGGCGGAGGCAATGTGGCGGGCGGCGCGCTGCAAATAATCCGCCAGCGCCCAGTGGTACTTGTAGCCCAGTTCGGTCTTGATCATCTGCGCCAGGGTGGGGGCGACACCGCCGAGTTGGGTGTGGCCAAAGGCATCGACGCTGCCGGCGTCGGCCAGGAAGCGGCCGTCGGCATAGCGGGCGCCCTCCGAGGCGACTATGGCGCAGTAGCCGTAGCGCTCGACACTCTCCTTTACCTTGGCCAGAAACCGTGGTTTATCAAAGGCAATTTCCGGGAACAGGATAATCTGCGGCGCATCGCCTTCCTGCTCGGCGGCCAGGCCCCCGGCCCCGGCAATCCAGCCGGCGTGGCGGCCCATGACTTCCAGGATAAACACCTTGGTGGAACTCTCGCACATGGAGGCGACATCGAGGCCCGCCTCCTTGATGGACACCGCCACGTACTTGGCCACGGAGCCAAACCCGGGGCAGTTGTCGGTTATGGGCAGGTCGTTGTCGACCGTCTTGGGGATATGGATGGCCTGGATCGGGTAACCCATGGTCTCCGATAACTGCGATACCTTGAGGCAGGTGTCGGCGCTGTCGCCACCGCCGTTGTAGAAAAAGTAGCCGATGTTGTGGGCCTGGAACACTTCGATCAGGCGTTCGTATTCCGCCCGGCTCTGTTCCACACTTTTCAACTTGTAGCGGCAGGAGCCGAAGGCCCCGGAAGGGGTGTGGCGCAGGGCGGCGATGGTGGTGGGGGTTTCCTTGCTGGTATCAATCAGCTCTTCCCGCAAGGCACCGATAATGCCGTTGTGGCCGGCGTAGACCTTGCCGATGCGGTCCTTGTGCTGGCGGGCAGTTTCAATGACGCCGCAAGCGGAGGCGTTGATGACGGCGGTAACGCCGCCGGACTGGGCATAGAATACGTTCTTTTTTGCCATGGGTGTCGGGCCTTGTTGTTCGGGGTAGGGGGGCTGGTTGGGGTGAGCCGTTGGGGGAGAATGATACGCCAGCGGCGCAAAAATTTCATGGCCGGTGGCAAGTCGTTGGCCGGGTGGCGGCTTTTTATGGCGTCACCCGGGCCGCAGGCTGTTGCCCGGGGCGCAAACGGTTGGCACGCTTCCGCCGCTGCGTGCTAAGCTCTTGCGCAATCAATCAGTACGGGTCGTTATGCACATTCATATTCTAGGTATTTGCGGTACATTTATGGG
>JBFIHZ010000432.1:0-2956 GCA_041601535.1 Lysobacterales bacterium
AATCAATCATTGCAATCAGCGCGATAAACGCCAGCAGCATGCCGCCAACGTTCAGCGCCAGGCGCACACCATCGCCCGCGCCATTGGCTGCCGCCTCGATGACATTCTCGGCGGTTTTTTCGACGTTGAGCCGCACCGAGCCCTTGGTCAGGGATTCTTCGACTTCCGGGCGCAATAACTTGGAAATCACGATGGTGGCAGGCGCCGCCATCACACTGGCGGCCAGCAAATGGCGCGCATAGAACAGTTGCTGTGCTTCATCGCCGCCGCCCAGCATGGCGATATAGGCCGCCAGTACCGCACCGGCGATGGTCGCCATGCCACCCACCATCATGGTGAACAGTTCGGACTCGGTCATGCGGGCGATGTACGGCCGCACCACCAGCGGCGCCTCGGTCTGGCCAACAAACACATTGGCGGCCACCGACAGGCTTTCCGCACCGCTGGCGCGCAGGATCTTCAGCATCACCCAGGCCATTCCCTGCACAACTTTCTGCATCACACCCAGGTGATACAACACGGCCATCAGCGAGGCAAAAAAGATAATCGTGGGCAGCACCTGGAAAGCGAATACAAAACCAAAGCTTTCAATCCGTGCCAGGTCGCCAAAAATAAACGCTGAGCCGACGATGGCGAACTCCACGATCTTGACGAAAAATTTGGCGAAATAATCAAAAAACTCGCGCCCGCCGGGCACCAGGATGACGATGATCGCAAAGGTCAGTTGCAGGGCAATGCCGGAAATCACCAGCCGCCAGTCGATGTCCCTGCGGTGGCTGGAAAGTGACCAGGCAGCACCAACCAGCACACTGAGTCCAAACAGGCCAAAGGCTAAGGTGGCAATCATGCAATGCTCTCCGCTGTGATTATGAGTATGGAGCGTTGCACCGCAATGTATCGGCTTTACCCGCTACAGGCAAATGACGCCAGGCAGCATGGGGATGTTGGCAGTTGCTGCAGCGGCTGATTCGCGGCCCCGGGTGGATCAGACCTCAATGCCCACCCAGCGTCTCGCTGCCCAGTGATGGGTTGCCGCGGCGGACTGCAGCAGGCGGTATACGCCATTGACCAGCCACACGCCAAGCAAGCCGAAACCCAGCACCGGGCCGACCAGAAAGGCCACCGGCAGAAAAAAAAGCCACTGCGAGACCAGGCTGATCCACATGCTGCGCCGGGTGTCACCGGCACCGATCAGCGCATTCATCAATACCATGGCCATGGTGTCCAGGCCGATCAGCGAGGCCCACAAAATCATCGGCCAGTAAGCCAGTTGACGGGTTTCCGGGTTGGTCAGGAACACGGACAGAATGGGATGCGCCAGGGGTATCAATACGACACTGACAGCAACCCCATACACCAGCGACAGCGCGGCGGCTTCCCAGCCCCAGCGGGCCGCGTCTTCGGTGTCACCGCGCCCCAGCGCATTGCCGACCAGGGTGGTGGCAGCCAGCGCCACACCCATAGCAGGCAGCACGGCGGTGATGTGAAAGGTCATCAGCACGTTAACCGCCGCCACTTCGGCGGTGCCAATGCGGCCAACGATCCACACCAGCGTGACCAGCCCGGCAGAGAAAAACAATTGCTGCAGACTGGCCGGCAGGGAGATTTTCAATTGCTGCCACAAGGTGGCGCGGGTGGGTATGCGCCGCAGGAACCCCTTGTCGCGGGCGTGCCGCCAGGCAAATATCAGGTACAGCGCGGTGCCGATATAAAGTGACACGGTGGTGGCCAGGCCGGCCCCGTACACGCCGAGCTCCGGCGCGCCCAAATTGCCGAAAATCAGCACCCAGTTCAGGAAAATGTTGCACGCATGCATGACCAGGATGGTGCGCAGATAGATGCCGGTCATATGGATCGCGCTCCAGTAACCCCGAAACGAGAAATTCATGCCCACGGCTACCATGCCCAGCATGCGCACTTCCAGGTAGGGGATGCCGATGGCGGCCACTTCCGCGTCCTCGGTCAGGAAGCCGAATGCCCACGGTGTGGCCAGCACCATCACAATGCACAGCGGCAGCCCGATCATCAGTGCCAGGCTGAGGCCGCCGTTCAGCGGCACCGCGGTTTCGGTTTCACGTCCCTCACCGAGCCGGCGCGCGGCCAGCGCCTGCACGCCGGACGACAGCCCGATGATGAAGGCAATGGCCAGGTAATTGGTGAAACTGCCGATGCCGGTGGCCGCCAGCGCCTTGTCCCCCAGCCGGCCCACCATGCCGATGTCGACCAGGTTGAGGATGTTCTGCGACATCATGCCACCCATGATGGGCAGGGCGATGCGCCAGATGCTGGCGCGTCTGTCCTTGCCTGGAAAGGCATGGCGCAGACGGCTCAGCAGCATGGCGAAAGGATCATTCCGCGAAGATCAGGGTTTCACGGGTGGCAGCAAACTTCAGATCCGGCCAGCGCTCTTCAGTCAGTTGCAGGTTGACACGCGACGGTGCCAAATAGACCAACTGACCGGCGGCATCTTCCGCCAGGTTGTTGTTCAGCTGACGGCGGAAATCGGCCAGTTTCTTGTTGTCCTTGCCGCGCACCCAGCGCGCCGTCTGGATATTGACCGCCTCGAAAATGGCATCCACGTTGTATTCGTTCTTCAGCCGATAGGCCACCACGTCAAACTGCAATATGCCGACCGCGCCCAGGATCAGGTCATTGCCCATCAGCGGGCGGAAAAACTGGGTTGCACCTTCTTCCGACAGCTGTTCCAGGCCTTTCTGCAGCGCCTTCAGCTTGAGAGGGTCACGCAGCTGGGCCCGGCGGAACAGTTCCGGCGCGAAATTGGGGATGCCGGTGAACTGCAGGGACTCACCCTCGGTAAACGTATCACCGATGCCAATCGTGCCGTGGTTGTGCAGTCCGACAATGTCACCCGGCCAGGCGGTTTCCACATGGCCACGTTCCTGCGCCATAAAGGTCAGCGCATTGGCCGCCTTGATGTCCTTGCCGAGCCGTACGT
>JBFIHZ010000433.1:0-2938 GCA_041601535.1 Lysobacterales bacterium
GCCCTTGAGCTCCGGCAGGTAGTCGGTCAGTGGATCATCGATGCCGCCAATATGACCATCCAGTATGGCCGCGCCTACCAGCGTGGAACTGATGGATTTTGCCACCGACATGGACATCCAGCGGGTCTGTTCGGAATTGCCCAGGTGGTATTGTTCCGAAACGATTTTGTTGTCCTTGAGAATCAACAAACCTGCCACGCGGTTCAGCGTGATGTAGTCATTGAGGTTGTATGGCGTATCGTTCGACGTAAAGCGCACATCATCCAGCCGCAGCGGGCTTTTTTCCAGCGCTACGGGTTGTTTGGCGCATGGAACCACCCGCGAGGGAAACATCTGGTCAATATTGCGGAAGGTGCTCACCGCCAGGCTGGGCTGCACCTTGCCAGAGTACACGCTGTGCGCGCTGGCAACGGGTTCCGGGGCGGATGCAGCGCCCTGGTCTTGCGCGGAAGTCTTGATATTTTCTGCCATCTTTGGGTACCGGTTTGTTGACCTGTATCGGCCTTGCTAAAACGGTTACCAGTATAGTTTGGCGCTGTTCAAGACATAGGTGACAATGTCGGCACTGACGGTGAGAGGAATGCACCATGGGTGCACGCAGAACACCACGCCGGGCACCACCTCTTTGCGGGGCCGGCCTTGCAGATCAGTTGGAGTTGGGCAGTTCCTTGGCCATCTCATCGACCAGCCATTCGCGGAAACGGCGGATGGGACGCACATTCCAGCGGTCGCTGCGGGCCACAAACACGTAGGCCCCCATGTCCATGCGTTCGAAGGTGATGCCGTTGCTGCCAATTTCCACCAGGCTGCCTTCGTTCAGGTCGCGCGATACCACGTAGCGGTTGGACAGGGTGATGCCGCGGCCGCGGCGGGCTGCATCCAGGGTCAGGTGACCATTGAACAGGCGCAGGCCGGTGAGTTCGAATTCACTGTCCACGCCGTGAGCATTCAGCCAGGCACCCCAGTCATCGTAATTTTCTTCGTGAATCAACTGGTGCTGCAACAGGTCGCTGGCCTGGCGGATTTCCGGTGACTTTTTCAGATAGTCCGGGCTGGCCACCGCGATGATGGGCGGTCGCGCCAGTTCAATGGCGCGCACGCTGCCGGCCAGGTGCAGGGGCGTGCCATAGGTCGGATTGAAGCGGATATCGATATCCGCTTCCTGGCGGTCAAAGTCGGGGGTGTCTTCGGTGGGGCGCAGGGCCACGGCGATATCCGGATTGGACGCCTCGTAGGCCGGCAGCCGCTCGATCAGCCACTGCACGGCCAGGCCGGGCATGCACCAGATATCAATGCAGCTGTTATCGCCGCGTTTCATCAGGTCAATGGTGGCATTGGCGATATCATCGATCGCCAGCGCAACCTGGCGGTGGTATTTGCGGCCTTCTTCGGTAAGCACCGCACCACCGGCGGTGCGCTTGACCAGCTTGGTGCCGGTCCAGTCTTCCAGCGTGCGCAAATGCCGGCTGACCACCGCGTGGTTGCGGCGCAATTCGCGCGCCGCTTTGCGCACACCGCCCAGCCGGGCAATGGCATCGAACGCGCGCAAGGCCTCAAACGGCGGCAAGGAACGCCGCGAGGGTGGTGATGTGGCAGGTTTCTTGCTGGAATCAGGTTGACTCATATGATGTACCGTCGCACAAGCAGGCAGGATTGTCACATCGGCACAACCGCGGATGTGCAGCATGGCGGGCCGCCATCAGGCCGCAAACCCGCGTAGCACAACCGGCAGTTGGCCTTGCCGTCAGAATACCAGAATCACAGCGTTGATAACGACCTTGCAAGAATGCTCCCGGGCCGGGCCGCCGCCGTCATGCGGCGTACATCCTTACGGCTCCCGAAGCTTCAGGGCTTGCAGGATTTCCTGCGTGTGCTCGCCCAGCAGTGGCGGCGCCAGATTGTATTGCACCGGCGTGCGCGACAGTTTGATCGGGTTGCCTGGAAGTTCAACCGTCGCGCCCAGGCTGTGCTGCATGCTGATTCTCATGCCGCGAGCGAGGATCTGCTGGTCGCTGAACACCTGGTCAATGGTGTTGATCGGTCCGGCCGGCACGCCGTTGGCTTCGAACTGCTGTAGCCACCAGGCAGTGGGCCGGGTGCGGAGAATATCGCTGATCAGCGCGCACAGCGTGTCGCGGTTTTCCACTCGGCGGCGGTTACTGGAATAATGCGGATCCTTGCTCCACTCAGGCTGCCCCAGCACGGTGGCAAAGCGGGCAAACTGGTCATCATTTCCCACGGCCACCACGCAAAAGCCATCGGCAGTGGGAAAATTCTGGTACGGCACGATACTGGGATGGGCACTGCCCAGCCGGCCAGGCACCATGCCCCCCACCAGGTAATTGGTCGCCTGGTTGGCCAGCGTTGCCGCCGTCACATCCAGCAGTGCCAGGTCGACGTGCTGGCCCAGCCCGGTCTGTTCACGCTCCGACACGGCCGCCAGGATACCGACCGTGGCGTACAGGCCGGTCATGATGTCGCTCAGCGCCACGCCGATTTTCTGCGGGCCGCCGCCAGGCTTGTCATCGGCCTCGCCGGTAATGCTCATCAGACCGCCGGCCGCCTGGATCAAGGCATCGTAACCGGGGCGGTGCGCATACGGGCCGGTCTGGCCAAAACCGGTAATGGAGCAGTAAACCAGCCCCGGGTTGACCTCCTTCAGGCTGGCATAGTCCAGGCCGTATTTTTCCAGCCCGCCCGTCTTGAAATTTTCAATCAGGATGTCCGCATCGCTTACCAGTTCACGGATCACCTGCTGCCCTTCCGGCGTGGTGATGTCCAGCGCCAGTGATTTCTTGCCGCGGTTGGCCGCCAGGAAATAGGCCGATTCACTGCTGGGCTCGCCGTCCGCGCCGGTCATATACGGCGGGCCCCAGTGGCGGGTATCGTCGCCCTGGCCCGGACGTTCCACCTTGATCACCTCGGCACCCAGGTCGGC
>JBFIHZ010000434.1:0-2916 GCA_041601535.1 Lysobacterales bacterium
CCGCGGGGTGTTGCTCAACCTCAATACCGATGACCCGGGCATTTCCGGCATCGATTTGCCGCATGAGTATCAGCAGGCGGCACCGGCCGCAGGGCTGGCAGCGGATGAGCTTCGGCAAATCCAGGCCAACGCGGTGGAAATGGCTTTTCTGCAGCCGGAGGAGCGCGATAATTTGCTGCGCAAAAGCCAATTAAAACACGTTAAATCAAATAATTAAGTTTAATTACAAGAATATGGTTACACGCATTAAGATGCACGTAATATTATGCATGTAATGGGCGGGCTATAAACCCTGAGATCACTACAGGCCGGAGCACAGAATCACGCCTGATCCGGCTGGAAAACTTTTTATGGACCGCTATCCGAAACGTATTGTCTGCCTGACCGAGGAAACCACCGAAACGCTCTACCTGTTCGGTCAGCAACACCGCATCGTCGGCATTTCGGGTTTCACCGTGCGGCCGCCCGAAGCGCGCCGTGACAAGCCCAGGGTTTCCGCCTTTACTTCCGCCAAGATCGGCAAAATCCTGGAGCTGCGTCCCGATCTGGTGCTGGGTTTTTCAGACCTGCAGGCCGATATCGCGGCCGAGCTGATCCGCCACGGCGTGGAAGTACATGTTTTTAACCACCGCTCGGTGGATGAAATCCTCAATATGATGGTGCAACTCGGCGCGCTGGTGGGCGAAGCTCAACAGGCCATCGACTGGGTCGGTGCCTGGCAACAGCAGGCCGATAAATGGCGTCAGCAGCGGCCCGTCGAATCCGCCCGTCCGTGGGTATATTTCGAGGAATGGGACGAGCCCATCATCACTGGCATACGCTGGGTGTCGGAACTGCTTGAACTGGCCGGCGGCCGCGAGTGTTTCCCGGAAAACGCGCAGCAATCACTGGGTAAAAACCGCATTGTGGCCGATCCCCTGGAAGTGGTTCGGCGCTCACCGGATATCATTATTGGCTCGTGGTGCGGCAAGAAGTTTCGCCCTGAAAAGGTGGCCGCACGGCCGGGCTGGGAGCAGGTGCCGGCGGTGCTCAGCAAGCAAATTCACGAGATCAAGTCCGCATTGATCCTGCAACCAGGCCCGGCAGCGCTGACCGACGGCTTGCATGAGCTGCAGCGCATTATCGGCGGCTGGAATGCCAGCAGGCAGGTCTAGCGGCTGATCGGCCGCGCATCGCGCCAGCAGCGCCAAGCCGCGGGGCGGCAGCTCAATACAGGTCAAACGGCGGCAGCTGCCGCCGTTGCAGCCAGTTTACTTCCGGCCAATGGGCGCTGGCTTCGGCGAAGTGCATGGTAAATGCATGCCGCGAGGCGTCTGAATGGTTGGCTGAACTGTAATGCGGCATGTGATCACTGAAGATCACCACGCTGCCGGCCGGTACCTGCAAGGCGAGGCCTTCCTTGTCGCCCGGCCAGGGTGTATTACCTACCGAGAGCAGCTCGCCCTGCATGGCCTGGTGATCGAATTCGAAGCGGTCACGCAGCGGGCTGTGGTGCCCGCCGGGTTGCACCCACAAACAGCCGTTGCCCAGATGGGCATCTTCCACCGCCACCCAGAAACCGGTCACCGAGGCGGGCTCCGAAATCAGGTAGCTGGCGTCCTGGTGCCAGCGAACCTCGCCGCCAATGCGGGGTTGCTTGAAGATATACATGCTTTGCCACAGCCGCGGCCGCTGGTAACCCAGTTGCCGCAACAGATCGGCAAACAGGGGCTGACGGCAAAACGCTTCAAATGCAGGGTCCAGGTCATGCAGGGCATGGCCTATCTTGTTGATGGCCAGGCTTTTTTCACACTTCAGTTGCCCGCTCGTGTCCAGAGCGTCCTCTTCAAGGAAACAGTGTATGGCCTCGGCTGAATCGGCGAAATAGCGGTCGCGTCCGCGGTCACGGTCGCGGGTGCTGAACACGCTGCGATGCCGGTCAATGTCAAAATCTGCCACGATGGCCTGAGCCGCGCCGCGGATGGCCTGCAGTTGTGCCGCGGGGATTGCATTTTCCAACACCAGGTAGCCATCGGCTTCAAAACGTTGTGCCAGTGATGTATTCATGCATTGGTTCGCCCAAAAAATCTGCCGTTTAACGGTAATGCAGCAAGCGGCGCTCAGCGCCCGCGCAAGGCATTCAGCGGCGCATGGGTGATGGCATTCCAGGTGGCCGCCAGGCCGCTCAGCCCAACCAGTATCATGCCAGCCAGCGGGCCAGCCATCCATAACACGGTGCTGAAATGATAATCCAGCTCAAACAGCCGTGTGGCCAGCAACCAGCCGGCCAGGCTGGCGCCGGCCGCGGCCAGCACGCCAGCCAGCACGCCGATGGACAGAAACTCAACCGCCACGCCCTGGATTACCCGCTGTCGCGTCGCACCCAGCGTGCGCAACATGGCGCTTTCATAGCGGCGATCATCCTGGGTGGCTTGCACCGCTGCCCACAACACGGTGAGTCCCGCCAACACGGTAAAAATAAACACCGCCTGAACTGCCAGAGCTGCTTTGTCCATAACCCCGCGGACCTGGCCGAGCACTGCATCCAGGTCGATGGCGGTAACGCTGGGGAATTGCCGCATCATTTCCAGCACCACGCCACGCTGAGCCTCCGGCACATGCAGGCTGCTGATATAGGTAGCCGGATAACCGTCCAGAACCCCGGGGGAAAACACCATGAAGAAATTCGGGCTGAACGTATCCCACTCCACGCTGCGGAAGCTGGTGACCGTGGCGCCGACAGATTCGCCGGCAATGTCGAAGTCCAGTTCGTCGTCCAGTTCAAGGCCGAGTTCGGCGGCAAACTCCTGCTCCACTGACACTTCCGGCCGGCTTGCGCCGTCTTGCCAGAAGCGGCCGGACACAATGCGGTTGCCGTCCTGCAAGGTGGCAGTCCAGCTGAGGTTGGCATCGCGCTGCGCCCATCGTTCGCCTTCC
>JBFIHZ010000435.1:0-2885 GCA_041601535.1 Lysobacterales bacterium
CAGGCGGCCATGAAAATCCACCCGGAACGCCGGGCTGTCATCCATAAACAGGTTCTGGATGGAGCCGGGCGACATCGTGTCCGACAGGCCGCTCTTGGCATCCAGGGTAGCCTCGGGCACCCCCCACATGGGTGTACCCCAGCGCGGAAAAAGCAGGAACAGGGCCAGGCCGGCCGGTACCGCCAGCGCCAGCAGACGGCCGCTGAAACGCAGTTCCGCCAGGATGGACGCGCGTAACGGCGGTGCCGGGCCGCACGGGGCAAAGGCTTCGTCACGCTGCAACTGGGTCAGCGCCACCAGTCCCAGCACGGTGGTGGCCAGGCCATACACCGGCATGAACACCCCCTGGGCGAACAGGAACTGCGTGGCGCACAGGAAAAAGCTGAAGCTGACAATCAGCCGGGCATCGCGGATGCGTTCCGTTTCCAGCAGTTTCAGTGCCAGCATGGCGGCCAGCAGGGTAACCGAGGCGCGCCGGCCAAACTGGCCGCCGTGCGCCACCACCAGCGTGAGCAATGACAGCGCGGTGGCGATATAGCGCAGCAATTTCGGCAGAGGCTGCCACCGTTTGATCTCGGCCGTCAGGCGCCAGGCCAGAGGCAGCACGGTGATCAGCGCCGCGGCCAGCGGCATGCGCGGCAACTGCGGTGCCAGCGCCACCGCCAGCGTGGCAATCATCCATAAAATGCTGTTGCGTGACGGGCGGATCATGTGCCGTACAGCGCCAGTATTTTCAGACAGGCATCGCGGTGCTCATCACCCAGGCCGGCCGGCAGGGCATCGGTTGGCAGTTCCAGTGCGTACGGGATATGCCGGTGCTCCGCGCGCAGTATCCAGGCCGTCAGAATGGACAGTTTTTCCTCCGCATCGCGGTTGCCCATCAGGTACCAGTTCAACTCGCAGGCTTCTTCACGCGGCGTTTCCATTACCTTGGAATACAGCGTTTCATGCCGTGCACTGGCGCGCCAGGCGACCTGGCGCAAGGGATCGCCGGGCTGGTATTCGCGCAGCCCGTGGAAGTGCTCGCCATCACCCGGCTGCGGGGTGCCGGCATCGCCGCGGCCGGTGCGTGGCAGCGGTGGCGGGTTGGCTGCCGGCGCCGGGTAGACCAGGCAGCGCACGTGCGGCAACATCACCGACCAGGCGCGGAACAGGCCCAGCGGGTAACGGTTTTCCAGGTGAAAGGGTTCCATCTCCAGCCAGCCGCGCTGCTGGCTGGCCTGGCGCAGGCTGAAGGCCACCGATTCTCCGGGGCCGATGTCCTTGCTGTCGCTGTCTGTGGCGGATTTTACCGAGGTGGAAAAGCGCGGCCGGGCTTCCTGGTTCTTGATATAAATGCGGAAGCGCGCCATTTCGCCGGCGAAAACCGGCCTGGCGTGCACGCTGGTCAGGCTCAGGCCCACCAGGTTGCGGTAGGCCAGCAAGGCGGTCAATTGCGCAATGGCCGCCAGCAGGAAGCCCAGCAGCAGCGCCATGTTGTTGTTGAAGTTCAGCCCGCCCAGCGCGGTAGTGACCAGCAGCAGGCCAAACCACGCGCCAAACCGTGTTGGCATGACGTAAATATGGCGGTATTCCAGCGTGAACGGCAGCTTCAGCAGGCCGCGGCGTTGCCGTACCCGCTGGGTCAGCCAGCGGTCGATGCGCTGGCTGAACTTGAACCGGTCTGCGCTAAGGGCCAGGGACACCATGCCGCTTTGCCTCAGGGAATCGGAAGCTGATTCAGTAACTCCGTGATTTGTTCATCGGGCGCCTGGCTGAAGCCAGCCACGGCGGTCAGCCGGTGGCGCGCCAACCCGGGGAATACCTGCTTGACATCCTCGGGGGTAGCGAAGTCGCGGTGGTCAAGAAATGCACGGGCACGGCTGGCACGTAACAGCGCCAGGCCAGCGCGCGGTGACAGTCCGCTTTCAAACCATTGCTCGTTGCGCGTCTCGGCCAGCAGGGCCTGGATGTAGTCCAGCAGGTTGTCACTCACATGCACCTGCTCGCAGTCCTGCTGCAGCAACAGCACGTCCTCCGGTGTCAGCCGCGTTTCCACGCTCTTGAGCATGGAGGAGCGGTCTTCGGTGGTCAGCAGTTCGCGTTCGGCTGCCGGATCGGGGAAGCCCAGGGTAATACTCAGCAGAAACCGGTCCAGTTGCGAGTCGGGCAGCGGAAAGGTGCCCACCAGGTCCAGCGGGTTCTGCGTGGCCAGCACGAAAAACGGCCGTGGCAGGGGGTGGGTGGTGTTCTCGATGGTCACCTGGCCTTCGGCCATGCCTTCCAGCAGCGCGCTCTGGGTCTTGGGTGTGGCCCGGTTGATTTCATCGGCCAGGATCAGCTGCGAGAAAATCGGTCCCGGGTGAAACTCGAATACTTCTTTTTCGCGCTTGTAAATGGACACGCCCAGGATGTCTGCCGGCAGCATGTCACTGGTGAACTGGATGCGTTGATAATCCGAACCAATCACCCGCGCCAGCGCGTGGGCCAGGGTGGTTTTGCCTACCCCGGGAACGTCTTCGATCAACAAGTGGCCGCGCGACAACAAACAGCAGAAGGCCAGCGTGACCTGATCGTTCTTACCCAGCAGGATGCGGTTGACCTGCTGTTGTGCGTCGCTTAGCCGTTCGCGCCGGCTGGCCGCATCGTTGGCGCTGCTGGGCAGCACACTGCTCATGGAAAAATCTGCCGCAAGGTTACAGGCTGGTGGCCCCGCTGCTGGGCCGATTCAGCCGCATCGGTGGCCGTCAAGGCGTGTCTGCCGCCTCGTTGGGGGCATTTCAATGCAGGTTTGTTCAACGCTGAATTCCCTTTGCTACATTCCTGTGGCGTATTGATGGCGCTATGTTCCGGGCTGCGGCGCTGGTTATCGCATGCGTGGCTGGCTTCACTGCCACCGCGCACGC
>JBFIHZ010000436.1:0-2856 GCA_041601535.1 Lysobacterales bacterium
CCGCTGGTATTTGACCTGGTGCCGGAGGATGCCGCGCGTGCCGTGGCGCAGCCGGCACCGCCCAGCCTGAGTTTCAGCCTGGATCAGCACGGCCGGGCGGAGTCCGTTTTGCTGCAAACACCCGGTCCGGGCGGTGGCATCCGTTTCCGTGCGGAACCGGACCCCGATGCACCGCCAGTCTTTGATCTGGTTATCGCCAATGGCACGGTCTACGACGGCTCCGGTGCAGCCGGTGTGCGCGCGGATGTGGGCATCCGCGGCGACCGTATCGCCGCAGTGGGTGATTTATCCGGGGCGCAGGCGTCCGAGCGCATCGATGCCAGCGGCAAAGCCGTCACCCCGGGGTTTATCAATATGCTGTCGCACGGGGCCGACCAACTGATCCATGATGGCCGCGGCGTGTCGGATATTGCCCAGGGGGTGACCCTGGAGGTGTTCGGTGAAGGTGGCTCCATGGGGCCGCTGGACGAGCGCATGAAAACCGGCCTGGCAGCCCGGCAGGGCACCATCAAGTACGCCATTGAGTGGTCCACCCTGGGCGAATTCCTGGACTACCTGGCCGACCGCGGCGTGTCCCCCAACATCGCGTCGTACGTGGGTGCCACCACGCTGCGCATCAAACACGTCGGTTTCGAAGACCGGCCACCGACAGCCTCGGAGCTGCAGGGCATGCAAGCCGATGTGGCGGTGGCAATGGAAGAAGGTGCCATGGGGGTGAGCACGGCGTTGATCTATGCGCCGGGTTTTTATGCCGAGACCGATGAGCTGATCGCCCTGGTGGATGTCGCCGAGGATTACGGCGGTTCCTACATCACCCACATGCGCTCCGAGGGCGTGCGCCTGCTGGAGGGGGTGGATGAAGTGCTGCGCATCGCCCGCGCCACCGGGGCAGCGGTGGAGATTCATCACCTGAAAGCGGCCGGCCGTGACAACTGGCCCAAGATGCAGCAGGTGATTGAACGCATCAACGCGGCGCGCGCGGACGGTATCGATATTCGGGCCAATATGTACCCCTATGTGGGCGGCAGCACCGGCCTGAATGCCACCATGCCGCCGTGGGTGCAGGAAGGCGGTTATGCAGCCTGGGTGGAGCGGCTGCGTGATCCGGAGATCCGCGCACAGATGGCCCGGGCCATTGTTTCCCCGGCGGAGGACTGGGAAAACATGTATGTGGCATCGGGGGGTGCCGACAACATCCTGCTGGTGGATTTTCGCAACCCCGAACTGCAGCCCTTATCCGGCATGAGCCTGGCCGAAGTGGCCCGCCTGCGGGGCACTGACCCGGCTGAAACCATTATGGACCTGGTGATTGAAGACGGTAGCCGGGTGGAGTCGGTGTATTTCATGATGTCGGAGGATAACCTGGTCAGGCAATTGTCCCAGCCGTGGGTAAGCATTCAATCCGATGCTCCGGTGCTGGCACCGGAGGGACTGTTCCGGGCGCAAAGCGTGCACCCGCGGGCGTACGGCACCTTCGCCCGCATTTTTGCCCGCTACGTGCGCGAGCAACAGGTGATACCCCTGGAAGAAGCGGTGCGCCGGCTGACTTCGCTGCCGGCCGCTAACCTGAAGATACGCGACCGTGGCCTGCTTCGGCCGGGGTATTTTGCTGATGTCGTGGTATTCGACCCGGGCAGCATTCAGGACCATGCCACCTTTACCGAGCCGCACCAGCTCTCAACCGGTGTGGAGCATGTGCTGGTCAATGGCGTTGGCGTGTGGCGCAACGGGGCGCACACCGGCCTGACAGCCGGCCGCGTGGTGCGCGGGCCGGGTTACCGGGGCACGCATGAGCCATAAGATGTATTTCAGACAACTGAGAGCTCGCGCGGTTTAGCGGTTTACGTGGATCAGGGGGCGGCTGCGTGGCCCGGCGCTTCGGTGCGGTTAAAGCGGAAATTACGGGCCTGCAGCCGAAGCGCTGCGGGACCAGCGCGACAATAACTCATCCTGTAACGCGCCCGCTCCGTCTGCCCCGGCCGGTCAATCGGCCAGAAACGCATGCGCGCGGGGGATAAGTTCAGCGGCGCCGCAGGTGCTGCCCAAATGCCCGCAGTTGCTGTCGATGCTTACATACTCCGCGTTGATATCCGGTGCCAGGGCCCTGGCCGGGGTGGGGTTGACCATATGGTCTTGCGGCACGCCGGCCACCAGTACTCTGGCCTTGACCTGCTCTGGGTAGGTGGTGCCGGCGCGGGTGGCGTCGGCGTAAACGTCGTGCGTCATCATGGCACGCAGCTGCACCAGGTAGTTGCTGGCGTTAAGCGAGGCATAGTCCTTCTCGGCGTTTTCAAGGTAAGCCGGAAACGCCTCGGCTGACACATTCTCTACAAACCATTGCGGGGTCCACAAAGTAATCAACAGGGCCTGGGCGAGGAACTTTGCGATATCCGCATTGGCCACGCCGGCCTGCTGCATCAGCTCGATAGCGGTTGCGTGGGTTTGCCATTGCACCAGGTCGTAAGAGGTCAGTTTGGGTGAACCATCAATGGCCACCGCACGGTCCATAAAATCGGGATACTGGCCCAGCCACTGGAAGGTCTGCATGCCGCCCATGGAGATGCCCATCACCGCCTTGACGTGCTTGATGCCGAGGTGGCTGGTAAGAAATATGTGCTGTGAATTCACCATGTCATCGATGCTGATGGCGGGGAAGTCTCCGCCCGGCTGGCGCTGGCTGTTGGATGGCGAGGTGGACACACCATTACCCAGCGCATCAATGGCAATCACGTAATAGCGCTCCGTGTCGGCCAGCTTGCCCGGGCCGATCAGTCCGGCATTCTCAAGTCCACCGCTGCTGCCGGTAAACCAGGTAAGAAAAACCAGCACATTGGATTGATCTTCGTTCAGCGTGCC
>JBFIHZ010000437.1:0-2852 GCA_041601535.1 Lysobacterales bacterium
GAGGAGGGTTTTCGTTTGGAATCGGCGCGGCTGTTCACAGCTTGACTTGCGGGTGGCGAGTAGTTTTTTCCGCTGTGTCGGTCTTCGTACGGGGTGGTGGCCAGGGGGGCGGCGTAGCTGAGGCGGTTGTTCAGGTCGGCGGCCTCGCAACTCACTGCATTGGTCCAGAATTCGCCCACGTTGGGGTCGTAGCACTTGATGGGGGTGGCGGTGCGCTGCAGCGGCGTGGTTTGCCCGGACGGTTCCGCGGAAACGTGTTGCGTGGCGTTCTGGCCGCTATTTGGGCCATCACTCAGGCCGCCCGTTAGGTTGGTGCTACCGCCGGCGCCATCGAGACGGGTGGCGAGTGTTCCGGCGGTAGCACCAGGGGCACGCACGGTGCTGTGAAAATCGGGTTTGAGCGTGGTCCAATGGGTTTCATTGCCCTGAGCAGCGGTTTGCTGCCCGCGCACCACGGCCATGTAGTACACCCCTCCCACCACGCAGGCGGTAATGACCGTGGATACCCAAAAGATAACCGCTGTATCGCTTCGCATATCCTCTTCTTTCGCCGCTTTCCCACTCCCCCGGCGGCGCACTTTTTCGTCGTCTAATTTTTATTCATCATAGTCTTAGTGCAGGTTAGGATCAATTTCTCTCAGCAAATGGCAAACTTTTAACCAGCACGGTCATTTTTTGACCAGCGCCGGGCTGGCGTTTGCCAGCAGACCCAGCTGATGGTACTGGCGCGACTGAATGGCCGTCGGATATGAAATGAAGGGATGCCACACTCGCCGTGGGCATTTTGGCAGCGCGTTCAGTACCAATGGGATCGTGTTTGCAGCATGAGGAGGGTTTTATGTTTACGCGATTGCTGAGTCGAATAGCGGTCTAACCTGGGCAAGCTGACACTATGGCTTGTCACCCTTTCTCCTTGAGCCCGGGGGCCAGGTGCGAACCGTATCCATCATCTGCTCAATCGCCTGCTGTACCAGAACGTCGCGCCGAGGGTGGTTTCGGGCACTGCCGACGAACACGATCATGCCACGCGAAATGGCGATAAGATACAGGCCCAGGTCGGCCAACTGCTGCTTGGAAAGGTCGGGCCGCAGCGGCGCGATTACGCCAACTACGTCATCGATCAGCCAGCCGAACAGCTCCTCGAACGCCTGACCCACATTGGGATCCTGGGTGCTGTAAGCCAGAGTTTCCCAGGCCCGCGTGTCGTAATCAGGCTGGCACAGAATTTCAAACTCACGCTGCAGTTTCAGCCTCAGGCGCTCTTCCAGTGAACCAACGTAGGGGTCTAGTTGTACCTGCCGATCCTGCTGCGACTCCTGCAGCAGTCGCTCGAACACACTTTGCACGAAGATTTGTTTGCTGGGGAAGTGATAGGTGATGTTGCCCTTGGAAATACCCAGCTTGCGAGCTACCTTGTCCATCGACAGGGACGCATGGCCGTGCTCCATCATGATTTCGATCGCAGCGGCGAGTATTTCGTCGCGGCGGTTGTGTTCATTCGTTTTCGCCACGTTTCATTCCCCCCTGCAAGTTCTATTTTGACGAACGTCGAACATCCGCTCAGGCCGTGGCCCAACCCGTTTCAGCCGCGCGTACACTTTCACGATACGGGCGCAGACCCAGAAACAGGAACAGCGCGGAAAGCAGCGAAGCCACACCGGTGACAATGGCGAGGGAAGCCCCGACGCGAAGCGGATCCTCGAAATAATAGTCGGTCAACAGGCCCACGGCCAGTGGGCCAACAGACAAGCCGATCATGTTCAGCATAAACAAATACATCGCAGATACCTGGCTGCGAAACTGGTTTGGCGTAATTGCCATTAAAGCCGCCGGCCCCACCCCCATGGGCATGCTCCAGCCCAGCGTGGCGATAGCGACCAACGCCATCGACAATGAACTGTTTTCAACCAGCGACTCACCGATAACGAACGGCGTCATCAACAACGCGCCAACCATGATAATACGCAGGTTTGCGTCTTTCACACCGCGTTGCCGCAGGCGGTCTGCCAGCCAGCCAGCGCCAATGGAGCCGGCGGTGCCAAACACCAGCACAATTACCCCATAGGTCAGGCCAACCTGGCCCGCTTCCCAGCCATGCGCGCGGATAAAGTAGGTAGGCAACCAGGCAAGTACCGCGTAGGCCACCAAGGTAATGCTGGAGTAACCCAGGAAGTGGAAGGTATAAGTCTGTTTATGGCGTGCCAGAAACGCCAAACCTTCGCGGATTGGCACAGACTTTCTGCCGGCTTCTGCGCCACGCTGCAGTCGGCCCCGCCGCATGGGCTCACGCACCGTCAGCACAAGGAAGGCCAGCAATATGCCCGGAAAGCCGACAATCATGAAAGCCGCCTGCCAGGTGCGCAGCTCGCCGATCCACGGTAAGGTCACCGTGTCCATCGCGGCCACCAATTGCAGCACGAAACCACCGACGATGTAAGCCAGGCCTGCCCCAATAAAGCTGCCGCCGGCGTATACACCAATAGCGCGACCCACCCGGTCGGGTGGAAAGTAGTCGCTGATCATGGAGTAGGCCGAAGGCGACAGCGTAGCTTCACCCACGCCCACACCCATGCGCGCCAGGAACAGGGTGAGGAAGGAACGCGCCAGCCCGCAGGACATGGTCATCAGGCTCCAGCAGAAAAAGCCGATACCGATGATCATGCGCCGACTTGACCGGTCCGCCAGGCGGCCGATGGGGATGCCCATCAGGGTATAGAAAAAGGCAAATGCAATTCCCTGTAGCAAGCCGATCTGGGTGTCATTTATGCCCAGGTCACGCTGAATTGGCACCACCAGCAGATTGAGGATCTGCCGGTCGATAAAGGAGAACACATAAGCAACCGTCAGCACGC
>JBFIHZ010000438.1:0-2843 GCA_041601535.1 Lysobacterales bacterium
AATTTGTCGGTCGGCGGGCTGATTCCGGACCGAACCGCCGTTCCCGCTGTATTCGCGGGACAGCCAGAACAACGAGATTGGAACAATGACTTACATAACAAACAAACCAACGCTTACCCGGCGTGTAACACAATTCATGCGCGAGGCTCTGCGGGATAACGAAGCCGACTTCACCCGCGGCTCCATCCGCCGCGGTCTTGGCCTGCTGGCCATTCCGATGATGCTGGAAATGGGCATGGAGGCCATATTCGCCGTGGTGGATATCGCCTTCGTGTCACGGCTGGGGACCAATGCCATTGCCGCGGTGGGTCTGACCGAGGCGTTGATCACGGTGCTGTATGCCATTGCCATCGGCCTCGGTATGGGCGTGACCGCCATGGTGTCGCGGCGTATCGGCGCCGGTAACCCGGATGAGGCGGCCAGCGTGGTCGGTCAGTCGGTGTGGCTGGGCATTGCCCTGTCCGTTCTGATCGGCAGCAGTGGCGTCATGCTGGCCGATGATTTATTGCGCATGATGGGAGCGGCCGAAGAGGTCATTGCCGAAGGCAGCGGGTTTACCGCGGTATTGATCGGTGGTAATGCCAGCATCCTGTTTCTGTTCCTGTTGAATGCCGCCTTTCGCGGGGCCGGTGATGCGCCGGTGGCGCTGCGCGCCCTGATACTGGCCAATGGACTGAACATCGTGCTTGATCCCTGCCTGATCTTCGGCCTGGGGCCGTTCCCGGAATGGGGTGTGACGGGCGCGGCAGTGGCCACCACAATCGGCCGCGGCGTGGGTGTGCTCTACCTGTTCTACTACCTGTTAGCGGGCAAAGGACGGCTGCAGTTCCGCTGGCCCAACCTGGCGTTGGTGCCGACACTGCTGGGTGGCCTGGTGCGTATTTCGCTGGGCGGCGTGGGACAGTTTCTGATTGCTACATCCAGTTGGATTGCGGTGATCCGCATCATTGCACTGTACGGCAGTGCGCCGGTTGCCGCTTACACCATCGCGATCCGCCTGATCGAGTTTGTGTTTCTGCCTGCCTGGGGATTGGGCAATGCCGCAGCCACCATGGTGGGGCAGAACCTGGGGGCCGGACACCCCGAGCGGGCCGAAGTGGCGGTGTGGACCGCGTCACGTTATAACGTGCTGTTCATGACCACGCTGGGGGCAATATTTTTTGCCTTTGCACCGGTAATTGTTTCGTGGTTTACCGCTGAACCGGAAATTCTGCGCCATGGCATCAATTGCCTGCGCATACTCGGGCTGGGCTATCCGATGTACGCGGTTGGCATGGTCATTGTGCAGGCGCTGAACGGTGCCGGGGATACGCGCACGCCGTCGCTGATGAACCTGATGGTGTTCTGGCTGACGCAGATTCCATTGGCATACTGGCTGGCAACCGCGGCCGGGCTTGGACCGAATGGTGTGTTCTGGGCCATCGTGATTTCCGAGTCCTTGCTGACGGTGCTGGCCGTGCTGGTGTTCCGGCGCGGCAGCTGGCGCTTGCAACAGGCGTGATTCCTGGTATGAATTGGTACTGGCCAGTCGATTCAGACCAGCCAGCACGTGTGGATTGATCAGTCCGATGCGGCCGCAGCGCTCTCTGTGGCCAATTCGGGCTGCGGTGCCGGGCCAAAGTACTCCGATAGTGCTTGCAGGAATTGGTATTCATCAACGCCTTGCCGCCTGGTGGGCTTGGGCTGTGCGCCCCACATCGCCACAACCAGGTTAATGTCGGGGTCAACAAATACAAACTGGCCGAAAATACCGATGGCGGCGTAGCTGTTGCCGTGCAGTGGCCACAGCATGTAGCCGTACTCCACCTCTTTGCCATCGACTTCCTTGGGCTGGCTGGCCGTGGCCATCCAGCCCTCGGGCAGAACCCGCTCGCCATCAATCACGCCGTCATTCAGCAGGAACAGGCCGAAGCGCGCGTAATCACGCAAGGTCGCCGACAAACCGCTGCCGCCAACTTCCAGCCCGTCGGGGGCCTCCAGCCACCAGTTGGCGTCCGCTTCCATGCCGGCCCGGGACCAGATTTTCTCCGCCAGGTAATCGGCCACATGCTGGCCAGTGGCGGCCTGCACCAGCGCACCCGCCACATGGGTTTCGCCGGTGCTGTAGTTCCACACCGTGCCGGGTTCCGCGGCGCGGGGCAGTGACGCCATCAGGTCCAGTATGGCGCCTGGCTGTTGGCCAATCTGGGCTTCCAGCATCTGCCGGCGGTCAGACGACGGATCAGTATAGGTTTCATTCCAGGCCACGCCGGACGTCATCTGCAATACATGCCTCACGGTCACCCCGTCGTAGGCGCTGCCTGCAAAACGGGGCAGGTAATCCACAATGGGGTCATCAATGCTGCTGATATGTCCATCGTGTATGGCGGCACCGATCAGGGCGGCGGTCATGGATTTCACCACCGACATGGACATCCAGCGGGTGTTTTCATCATTGCCCAGCAGGTATTTTTCAAACACGATGGCGCCCTGCTGCAGGATCAGCAGGCCAGACACCCGGTTCAGTGACAGCACGTCGTACAGGTCATAGGTTTTACCATCAACCGTATAACGGAAGTCATGCAGTGAGCGGGTATTGACCGGCAGGGCCCTGATGCTGTCTCCGCGGGCCACGGTGCGGGTAGGGAACAAGCGGTCGATGTTACGGAACGTATTGACCTGTATGTCCGGATACAGCCGGCCGTCATAGATTTCACGCACCGTGCCGATGGGTTCATCGGCATGGCGGTAACTGCTGGCAGCCGGTTGCGGCTGCACGTTATCAGTTTGGATATCGGCAGGCTTTGCACAGGCCCCCACGGTCAGCGCCAGCATCAGTTGCAATACAATGCCGGTGGTAAAGC
>JBFIHZ010000439.1:0-2836 GCA_041601535.1 Lysobacterales bacterium
AAATGAAACATCACGAAGAACTCCGTGCTGCTGATTCCGTGCACGCTCAGGCTTCGATCGGTGTTCTTCTGCAGGTGCGATTGCAGCGATGACAGCGACATCACCAGCTCGGTCTCGCGGGATATGGTGGACATGATTTATCCTTCTTTGATAGTTGATCGATCAAGTATATATGAACTTTATTTTGCGGGCAAGCCGCCTGAAACTTGCTCGAAGCAATGCTGCGGGAGATAGCCGACCCCGGCCGCACCGTACTAGGTAATGGTCATTCATCGGCCTGTCCCTCCAGGCCGGCTGGGCGGCGTCCAGACAGCGGATCGAAGCGCGCAATGAAACAACGAAACACGTACAATCAAGCGCGCCAGTCAACGCCCGGGAATTCCCTGGCTGGCGGCAACACGCATTCCGAACCGTTCAGGCCCACCGCTGTCAACAGGTAGTACCCAGCCCGCGTCCCCATCCACATTTCGCTGACCCATACGAACCTGATGTACCGCGCCACTGTCACACCCAGACCTACCGATTGATGCAAGCACCCTGGAAGAACTTACTCTTTTGTACCCATACCGGGCCGGCTGACTCACCGCCGGCCTTTGCCCCGCATACCGTCATCTGCGGTCCGCAGCACGCCACCCGCCAGGCGGCCAATGGTGACCTGATCAGTGTGCATACGCCGTCGGGCCAGCCTTACGATATCGCCTCGCTGATCAACAGCTTGCCGGCGCATCAGCAGCCCGAGCTGCTGCTGGTACACCTGGATGCGGCCCTGTCCAGCCGGCCGGTCAATCTGTCACGCGTGGGCATGCCCAAAATTGCGGTTGTGGGCGCTACATGCGGCGCGCCGGCCGCATTGGAACGGCTGATCGATTACGTGTTCCGTGAGCGCTTCGATTTTCTGCTGCTGGAACACGGCCGGCAACAGGCCCACTGGTTTTACGAGGCGGGCGTCAGGAATATCGTATGGATGCCTGCCCTGTTGCTGGCGGATGATTTTTTACCGGCCGTGCAACGCACGGACGCCGCCATCAGCTTCAGTCAGACACTCCAACCGATCCAGCCACGATGCCAGCGGTTGATAACCGCCCTGGGTGAGGCCGGCCTGCCAGTAAACCCCGATAAGCTGACACGGCTCCCGGCCGCGACACGATATAACCAGGCGCGGCTGGTCATACATTGCAGTCAGGGCTCGGAACTGGAACAACCGGTGTTCGACATTCTGGCGCACGGCGGCCTGTTATTGACCGACCGGCTGTCACCGCTTTCCGGCCTGTATCAGCTGTTCGATGCCGCTGAGGCATGGGTCGACTTTTCCGGCCGGCAGGAGCTGATCGGCCATGCGCGCCACTATCTGCAGCATGAAGACCAGCGCAACCACATTGCCCGCGGCGGATCTGAAGCTGCGCAGCGCCAGTTCAGTCTGCCGGCCCGGCTGCACGCGCTGGACCAACTGCTAAACCACGCGCGCATTGACTCCATCAATTCAATTGCTGCTGACGGCCGTGTGGGTGCCTACCAGAGCCCGTCCAGCGCCCACCTGTTTTTCCGCCTGCGGTTGTACCAGTGGGCACGGCAGCAACATAGCCGGCTCAGCGGCATGGACATCATCTGCAGCGAAACGGGGGATATCCGCATCTGCTGTGACTTGGCCGACCTGCCACGGCTGAACATTTACTGCCACCTGCCGGCGGGCAGCCAGGCCCACCGTATTGCCGAAAAGGCCAGGCTGACACAGGTATTCAGAGAGTTGGCGGACGCTCCCGGGCAAGCACCGGCCAGGGCCATACCAGTGACCGCAGCGGCCGTCAGCAAACCCGATGCCGTCTCGCTGGCCGCGGCCGGCATGCGGGCGGCCGGCCCGGGGGTGGCCGGGCGAAAAATGCACGCCGCTAGCCCCGCCAACGCGCCAGCCGAAGCCGCTCACTGCAGGGTGCTGATTTGCACCACACCGGAATGGCCGCAAATCACCCGCCGTTACCCGGCCGATGCCGTGTTGTTCGCCGACTGGCTGGAGCTGGAGGAGACGTTTCGCCGAAGGCTGCAAGCGGCAGCCGCCGGACACGGCCTCAGTACGGCAGACGGGGTGGAGGGTCTGTTTATCCGCGCCGGGGCCTGGCAGTCAGGCGATCAGCAAACGGAGTCAAAACACCCTGACCGCCCGCTAGATGCCTGCGCCTGAACCCGGCGGCCGGTGGACAGGCCAGACAAACGGCCTGCACGGCCTTCAGGCAAAATGCCGCCGCGTACGGTTGGCCAGTGCCACCAGCGACAGCATTACCGGCACTTCCACCAGCACACCAACCACGGTGGCCAGAGCCGCACCCGAATGCAGGCCAAACAGGCTGATGGCAACGGCCACGGCCAGTTCAAAGAAATTGGAGGTACCGATCAGAGCGGCCGGGGCCGCGGTGCTGAACGGCACCCGCCAAAGCCAGGCCCAGCCGTAGGCGATCACGAAAATGCCATAACTCTGGATCAGCAGGGGGATGGCAATCAGCGCAATCACCAGCGGTTTGGCAACGATGGTCTGCGCCTGGAAGCCAAACAGCAGTACTACGGTGGCCAGCAAGCCGATGATGGAATAGGGTTTGATCTTTGCACAGTAGCGCTCAATACCATCCGGCTGCGCGGAACCGTCCAGGCGTTTGCGCGTGACATAGCCCGCAGCCAGCGGAATGACCACGTACAGCACAACCGACAGTAACAGGGTTTCCCACGGCACGATAATTCGCGTCACACCCAGCAACAGCGCAGCCAGTGGCGCAAACGCCACCACCATGATCAGGTCATTAATGGAAACCTGTACCAGGGTGTAATTGGCATCGCCGCGCACCAGCTG
>JBFIHZ010000440.1:0-2819 GCA_041601535.1 Lysobacterales bacterium
ACCGTTTTCCGCACCAGCTATCGGGTGGACAGCGCCAGCGGGTCAGCATTGCCCGCGCCATCATCATGCACCCGGAGTTTATCCTCGCGGATGAACCGGTGTCGGCGCTTGATTTGACGGTGCAGAAACAAATCATCGACTTACTGCAGGACCTGAAACGACGTATAGGCTTTGCCTGTCTGTTCGTATCACACGATCTGGGCGTGGTGGAGCAGTTCGCCGACCGAGTAGGCGTGTTGTATCGGGGCCGTCTGGTTGAAATTGGTTCCACCGCAGATATATTCGCTCGTCCCCGCCATCCGTATACCCGGCAATTGCTGACCGCCACGCCGCACCTGCAACCTGTAGCCGGACAGGATACGGATCAGTGCCAAAGCTATCGCCTGCACCGTCGCAGTTTCGCCAATGCAAATACCTGCGCGGATATCCGCTGTTTTGATCCACCTGCCGGCAGCACGCCATTTCACTACCAGCAACTGGAAGCCGGCCATTTTGTTGCTGTGCAAGGTGAGTCAGCACCGACCTCTACGTCTTGCGTAATTTTTTGAGGAAGTTTTATCAAAATGTCATCAAGTAAGGAACAGGACCAGGCTGCCCGCCTGAATGCTATGTACCACACCGGCGAAACCACCATTTATTCGTCACGGGCAGATGCGCGCTTTCCGTATGCACTGTTTGTGCCTCATCGTTTCAAAGATATGGATAGCTCCCAGACGACCATCCTGGTTTCTGTGCATGGCACCGGCCGCATGCAGTCGCTATACCGGCAATTGTTTGCCGAGTTCGCCGAGTACAACAACTGCATCGTGCTGGCGCCGCTGTTTCCCGCCAATGTGCTGCAGGACGGCAACATGAGCGGTTACAAATACATGCGTGAAGGCGACATTCGTTACGATCAGGTGATGCTTGGAATGATTGATGAAGTGGCCGAGCGCTATGGAGTGAGCGGTGAAAGAGTGCTGATGTTTGGATTTTCCGGAGGTGGGCATTTCACTCATCGGTTCACCCTGCTGCATCCCCGGCGCATACGGGCAGCTTCAATTGGCGCACCCGGCTCAGTTACTCTGATCGATTTTGAAAAGCCCTGGTGGGTGGGCGTGCAAAACTGTGAACAGGAGTTTGGAGTGAAGGTGAACCCGGAGGACTTCGATGGATTGCCGTTGCATTTCGTGGTGGGTGAGGCCGACCTGGAAACTTGGGAGATTACTTTTGCGGAAGGCGACCGCTATTATCAGCCTGGAGCCAACGATTCCGGTGTAAACCGCCGTGAGCGGATTCGCAGCCTGGCGGACTCGTTCGCGCGGTGTGGGGCCAAGGTACGTCACGACGAAGTCTCGGGTGCCACCCATGACGTAGTGCCGGTTTCACAGAAAACCAGGGAATTCTTTTACGATGTGCTGACCGGGGCTTTTCCCGGCGACAGCTGAATCAGGGCGTCCGCAAGTGCGCGGACGCAGCCCAGCTTCAGGCGCGGATGCTGTACTCGGTAAATTCGACGCCCTGGTAGGGGCGTGGCGCCAGCCACATTTTGCCTGCCGTGGTATCCATGATCAGTGAAGCCACCGTGCCGGAAAGATTGCCGCCTGGGCGTTTCTTCGGGGTGCGCAGAACGGCATCCGGCGCACCAAACGTATCGGAGAACGCTCGCTTGAAGGTGTCGATATCAATGCGGCCATGTGCTGCATTCATCAGGTTCAGCGTGCGCTGATCGCGGTACAGTGATTCCGGGCAGCGCAGCAGGCCGATGTCCTGGATCTTGCCGCGCGCCACCGGGCATTTGAAATGGTTGGCATGCACCAGAATGTCGTGCTCGGGCTGCAGCCAGAATGCCTCTTCGGGCGTTATTTCAAGATTAACGGCTACCCCGTCACGGTGGCTGAGTATCAGGCTGTGCGAAAAGGAAATGCGTGTGTTGAGAACCGCGTCAATCGCGCCGGCCATGGTAGGAGACTGCAGAAGTCGTCGCCGTATCAGGGGATTGGGTACGCCCACATGGCCGCAATCCAGGTTGCACTGCAGGCCATTTGCCGTGAGGGCGATACCTGCACTGTTCATGCCATGACGCGCTAGCTGGCCGGCCTCCACGAACGTGAGTATGTCGGGCTGTTTGTCATCATTGCTTTCCACGCGCAATACCACAGAGGAGTCGGCACAACGTGGATTCCAGTCCCAGTTCTGCCCATGAATCAGCTGCCCGTGCGCGGTGGCCGCGGGCAAAGCCAAGGCCGCGGTGCACTCTTCCTGCATGGCTGGCGCATTAACCTGCTTGACCTGGTCAAGTTCATTGTCACGCCAAAAAATGATTTCAGTACGGGCGTTCAGTGCGATGATGGCTTCCAGCGGCTGTTCACTGCCTTCGGCAATGCCCTGGATTTCGTTATACATGTCGGTATCGTACAGCTTGACCTGTTGACAAAACCGGTCGGCGTACATCATGGCCTCTGACCAGTCTATACCGGCGTTTCCAAAAGCTTCGCGATAGATATCCAGGCCAGTCTGGATGCGTTCACCAGCCTGGCGGCCGTAACTCAGTCCACGTTCATGTGGACCGCCACTGACATGAATCAGTGGAAAAGGGGGTGTGGTTTTTGTTGTTGTCATGAAACACTCTGCATCGATGATAGCCGCTAATGATGTTCAAGACGAAACACGTGGGCAGCTACCGGATGCATCCGTGTGTTTTTATGACGGGTCACACGCTGCTTCTTATATAAGTAGCGCGCTCAGGGGCTGATCCGCCTTTACTGTCGGGTAAGAAAGTATGGTTTGGGGAATAAACTCGCCTCAGGCATGCCCTGCGCTTGGTCCAGTGGAAGAGA
>JBFIHZ010000441.1:0-2809 GCA_041601535.1 Lysobacterales bacterium
AACCGCCTTGAGGCTGGCACGGCTCTGCCCGTCATCCAGCTTGGGAAACAACGGAAAAGCCTGGCTGTAGGCGAAACCTCCGCCATTGATGCGGCCGGTTGCGCGGCCCTGCGCATCGCGTTCAACCATGGCCTCGGTAATGCCCGTATTTTGCGTATTGATCAGCCGGCCTGTGTCCACCGTCTCCGATGGCGCGACATTCCGGTTGATAACGGGAATATTGGCTCGCTCGAGGAAAACGCTGTTGACGTAGCGGTGGCTGTAGTTGATGTCCAGAAATACCGGGTGATCGGGCGCGATGGCATCCAGTTCATCCAGCGAGAAGCCGCGCGGTTCGTCCAGGAATTGCTCTTCCACCCAGCCGCCAAAGCTCATCAACCAGTCGCCCGGCTGCAAATGCTGTGCCTTGGCTTCCAGCAGTTCCAGCGCCTTAGCCCGGCTGGTCACGCCATCCAGCCGCACCTCGTAGGTCCATAATTGCGAGGCCCGCACCACGTGCGAATGGGTGTCGATCAGACCGGGAATGACCGTTTTGCCGCCCAGGTCGACGATTTCCGAATTTGCGCCGGCCAGTGCCTGGATCGCCGCGTTGTCACCGACCTGCATTATGCGGCCATCTTTTACCGCGATGGCCTGCGCTATGGCGAAACGGTCGTCAACCGTGATGATATGGCCGTTGATGAATATTCGGTCTGCTGCCGCACATGCCAGCGAGGTGCAGAACAGCCAGAGCACACCGCCCAACAGCATTTTGTTTACGCTTGCAATCACGAACAGACTCCCGTTGGAACCGGCCTATCAGGGGTGGCAGGCCGGCGTTGGTGCAGCAGAGGGCCCGGCCGGTGGCCGTGCCGCTGCATTGCCACAGGGTATTACACTGCGGCCGAAGCGGCGGCACGGGCCGCCGCTTGCGGCACGATCAGTTACCGAAGGTGTAGCGCAGGCGCGCGCCATACATCCGTGGCGGGCGGGCGGTCAGGGTACGTACCCCGTTGCCATTCACACCACCGTTGGTGAAGATGATGTCATCCTCGAGGTTGTTCAGGAACAACTGAACGTTCCAGGCACCGGTGGGTGAAATCAGGTCCAGCGACAGATCAGTGCGGGTCCAGCTTTCCACCAGCTGGCCGGGATCATTGAACTCGGACAGCTTGGTGTCGCTCGCCCATGAGAATGAAACCCGCGGAATCAACAGCCAGTCATTGGCCAGGTTAAAGGTGTAGTCAATACCAAAACGTCCGGACCACTCAGGTGACTTGGCCATTTGCAGGCCATCCAGCACTTCTTCGCGCTGGGTGATCACGAAAAAGTTGGAATACTCATCATACGTGGCGTTCAGGTAGGCCACGTTCAGGTCGAGCCGCAGTGCATCAGAAGGCAACCAGATGATCTCGGTTTCAGCGCCATAAATGGTGGCTGATGCCGCATTTTTGGTGATATTGACCGCTTCGATCAGCTGATTGACCTGCAGATCGGTGTAGTCGTAGTAGAATGCTTCGGAGTTGATCTGCACGGTGTGATCAGCAAACTGGCTCTTGTGGCCGGCCTGCAGTGCGGTGATTTCTTCGGGTTTGAACACCGGACCGTCGATTTGCGCCTGCAGTACGTTATTAAAACCACCGGACTTGTATCCGGTGCTGACCTTGCCATAGACCAGGGTATCGGGTACCGGATACCAGTCCACGCCCAGCAACCAGTCAAATGAACTCCAGTCGGCGCTGTTGGTGCCCTCGGTGATGGTAATAGGGCCCGCGCCGATTTGCCGGCGATTGAAGGTGCCAACCTCGGATTTTTCGTCCTTGGTGTAACGCACCCCGGCGGTCACTCCCACGGTATCTGACACGTTCAGCGTCGCCTGGCCGAACACCGCCTTGGACACCACGTTGAAGTCGGGCTGCACGGTTTCGGTATGCAGTTTGGCGCCGCTGCCCAGCGTGATGAAAATATCCGTGGCGCGCTGCGCATCCTCGTCAAAATAAAACCCACCCAACAGCCAGTCCACCTTGTTGTTGCCACTGGAGGCCAGGCGCACTTCGTGCGACCACTGCTGGCTTTCCACGATCACGCTCAGCGGGTCCTGGGCAATATTGGTGCGGTCAAAATCGATGGTCATGTCAACCGAGGTGTCCAGATAGGCACCGATATAGGTCAGGGTGGTGTTTTCAAAATCGTAGTTGATTTCCGTGTTGTAGGTTCTGAAGCGATCGTCGCGACGGCCATCGGTATTCAGGTAGATCTTCAGCGGATCTTCTATTTCGCTGAGCACCCCGCCCGGTCCAGGCAGGATCTGTGTGCCATCACCCACGCCACCGCGCTCCTGCCCATCCACTGTGAACAGCATGGAGAGCCGGTCATTGGGTGTGTACAGGCCATGAATGCGAACGGAAGATTCATCCATGTCGCTGTAGTTTTTGCTTACTTCCGGGCCATTCTTGAAGAAGCCATCCCGCTCACGGTGCATAAAAGCAACACGCAGCGCGAACACATCATCCGCAATCGGGGCGTTGAGCACACCGCGTACGCCAAACAGGCTGTAATTGCCCACCTCACCTTCAACATAACCGCCAAACTCATTGGTGGGCTTGTTGGTGATTACGTTGATTGCACCGGCGGTGGCATTACGACCGTACAGGGTACCCTGCGGCCCTTTCAGAACCTCTACACGCTCGGCATCGTGGAACGTGGCATTACCGCCGGTCTGGCGGCCGCGGAACACGCCGTCCACGTTAAAGGCCACCGGCGAATCACCCGCCAGGAAGAAGCTGTCATTGCTGACGCCGCGCAGGGCAACCTGCAGGTTGCCGATGGT
>JBFIHZ010000442.1:0-2783 GCA_041601535.1 Lysobacterales bacterium
CAGAACGGTATCTTGCCTGCGGCCCGGTCGGCCGTGATCTGTTGCTGCAGTGCATCCAGGTTAATGGTGTAGTCATCGTTTACCGGAATATTGCACAGGCCGGCACTGCCCAGCCCCAGGGTTTCCACCGCCTTGCGGTTACAGCTGTGCACCTCGGTCGAAGCGTAGACCACCATCTGGCCGCCGGCTGCCTGCACGCCTTCATGGCGCACATCAAACCCGCACTGGGTATTGCGCGCCACCGTGATGCCGATGAAATTCGCCATTGAGCCGCCGCTGACCAGCAGGCCGCTGGCATCGGCCGGAAAGCCCAGCATATCCCTCATCCAGCCCACCACCTGCTGTTCCACCAGGTTGGCCACGTGGTTGGCGCCCCCCACGTTCGGGTTCATCACCGCGGCCATAAAATCACCCAGCGCGCCCATCAGGGTGCCATTGCCCATGTACCAGGCCCAGAAGCGCGGGTGAATATTGCCCATCGGGTAGGGCAGGATATCCCGTTTGAAATCCTCATAAACCTGCTGCGGAGCCTGCGGGTCTTGCGGCGCCGGCTGCTTCAGCCGTTGCTTGACCTCGGCGGGTACCGGCTGCCAAACCGGGCGATCGCCGACGTGCTGCAGGTAATCCACCGCATCATCGACCATGCGATGGGCCAGCGTGCGCATTTCGTCCCAGTTTTCCGGGTCGAGGGTTTCATACGGCGGTTCGGGTTTCAGTTCGGTGTTCATCGCGTGTTTGTCCCTTGAGTATTGACTGCCCGCTTCGAGGCTGCGGCCATACAGTGGGCCAGGAGGGCCGTGCATTTCCGCCAACCTGCATCAAATGGCCGCGTTCGCTGGCATCATGAGCCGCTATTCAAACATGAATCCCGGCGTGTGGACATGTCCAGAATGACTGCTTGCTGCACTTTCACCCGATAAGCCACCAACAGACCACTCCATTTATCCCGCGTAAACGTCCGGTAGCCGAACCGTGCCGGGCTGCGGCCGGCCGCACCGCTATACTCAGCAGGCAGTGCTGCTGCAAGCCTTTCCGGAGGCCAGGCAGGCTAACCCACAACACCAACCAGAGGGCCGATCATGATTGTGTTCCAGTTAAACGGCAAACCCGCAAACTTTGATGGCGATGGTGACACTCCCCTGCTGTGGGTATTGCGTGATCACCTGAAATTGAAAGGCAGCAAGTTTGGTTGTGGCATCGGCCAGTGCGGCGCCTGTTCCGTGCATGTGAATGGCGAGGTGCGCCGATCCTGCATCACGCCGGTCAACGCCATTGGCGGGGCCCGCGTGACCACCATTGAAGGACTGGCACCCAGCGATACCACCCTGCATCCGGTGCAGCAAGCCTGGCTGGAAGAAGACGTGCCGCAATGCGGCTACTGCCAGGCCGGCCAGATCATGGCGGCGGTGGATCTGTTGCAACGCAATGCCAACCCCAGCGATGCGGACATTGATGCCAGCATGACCAATATCTGCCGTTGCGGCACCTATGTGCGCATCCGCAAGGCGGTCCGCCGGGCAGCTCAGCTGACAGCCGGTGCCGCGCCGCTGGCCGGTTCCGGCCCGGCGGTGGCAAACCCCACTACTGAACAGGCGCAGGAGAGCTGATATGAACACGGCAACTCAAGACATGGTAAATCTGGGCCGCCGCCGCTTGCTGGTGGGCGGTATCAGCGCGGCCGGAGGACTGCTGGTGGGCCTGCCCACAGCGCGGCTGCTGGGCGCCGGGGAAAGTGATAGCGAACATGCCGGTAAAATCGGCTATTTTGTTGAAATCCGCTCGGACGGAAGCGTGGTAATCGGCGTGGCCCAGCCCGAAATCGGCCAGGGGGTACGCACCTCATTACCCATGCTGGTGGCGGAGGAACTGGACGTGGACTGGTCACGCGTCAGCATTGAGCAGATGCCGCTCGGCATCGTACGCACGGCCGAAGGCTATGAATGGAAATACGGAGGCCAGGGTGCCGGCGGCAGCACCAGCATCACGGATAACTGGCAATTCTTGCGCGAAGTCGGGGCCACGGCCAGGCACCAGTTGATCGCCGCCGCCGCTGAGCGCTGGGGGGTCGACCCGGCGCAATGCGATACCAACACCGGCGCGGTGGTGCATGCTGCAAGCGGCCGGCGTCTGGCCTATGCCGAACTGGCAGCGGCCGCCGCGCAACTGCCCATGCCCGAAATCGCCCCGGCGCTGAAAGACCCGAAAAACTTTCGCGTCATCGGCCAGCCCACCAACGTGGTGGATGCGCGCGACATCGTAACCGGCAAGGCCCGCTATGGACTGGATACCGATGTGCCTGGCATGCGCTACGCCTCCATCGAGCGCAGCCCTTACCTGGACGGCAGCGTGGCCAGCCTGGACGATGCCGCGGCGCGGGCCGTACCGGGCGTGCTGGATGTGTTTACCCTCGACGGGCCCAAGGCAGGCGAACCCTACCTGATACTGGCCAGTGGCGTGGCGGTTATCGCCGATTCCACCTGGGCCGCCCTGCAAGGGCGCAAGGCGTTGAAGATTGAGTGGAACAAGGGCCCGCATACCGGCGAAAGCACGGCAACATTCTGGGCCCAATGCCGTGAACTGCTGGATGGCGAAGGCCAGGTGGTACGCGACGATGGTGATTTCACTGCTGCCATGCAGACGGCTGACAAGACCGTTACGGCCCGCTACGAACAGCCCTATGTAAACCACGCACCGCTGGAACCACAGAACTGTTTTGCCCACGTGCGGGACGATGGCGCGGACATCATTGCACCCACCCAGATGCCGTCCGGCGCCAGCCGTGC
>JBFIHZ010000443.1:0-2749 GCA_041601535.1 Lysobacterales bacterium
GGCAGTGTTTGTGAATGGAAATAGCAGCCTGGTGCCCGTGCTCAACAGCCCAAATGATGTTTTTCGGGCCGAAGGCGGAGTCGCCACCAAAAAACACACCTTTGCGGGTGGACTCGAAGGTGGTCTTGTCCACCAGCGGTTCTTCCCATTTGTTCAGCTCGATGCCCAGGTCACGTTCGATCCAGGGGAAGGCGTTTTCCTGGCCAATGGCCAGCACCACATCGTCACAGGGGATAAAGGTTTCGCCACTGACCCGCGTTTCCGTGATGTCACCGTTTTCGATGGTGTATTCCATCACTTCAAACGTCATGCCCTTGAGTTTGCCGTTTTCCACGACAAATTCCTTGGGCGAGTGATTGACGATGATTTCGACGTTTTCCTCTTCGGCGTCTTCCAGTTCCCAGGCTGAGGCCTTGAAGAAATTGCGCGGCTTGCGCGCCATCACCTTGACGCTTTTGGCGCCAAGGCGCAGCGAGGTGCGGCAGCAATCCATGGCGGTGTTGCCCACACCGATAATCAGCACGTTCTCGCCGATGGAATCGATGTGGCCAAACGCCACCGACTCCAGCCAGTCAATGCCGATGTAAATATTTTCGGTGTCGTAACGGCCGGGCAATTTCAGCTCTTTGCCGCGCGGCGCACCGGTACCGACAAAGACCGCGTCATAGCCCTCGTCCAGCAGCGCCTTCATGCTTTCAACGCGATGGTTGTAATGCACGGTGACGCCCATGTCGACGATGTAGTCGATTTCTTCCTGCAACACTTCGGCGGGCAGACGGAAGGCGGGGATGTTGTAGCGCATCAGGCCGCCAGCCACCGACTGGGCTTCGAAAATGGTGCACTCATAGCCCAGCGGCATCAGGTCATTGGCTACCGTGAGCGATGCACAGCCGGCGCCAATCAGCGCCACTTTCTTGCCGTTTTTCTGCTGCGGAACCACCGGCAGGCGGTCCGTGATGTCATCTTTGTGATCCGCCGCAACGCGTTTCAGGCGGCAGATGGCCACCGGCTTTTCGTCCATGCGGCCGCGCCTGCAGGCGGGCTCACATGGGCGGTCACATACACGGCCAAGGATTCCAGGAAACACGTTGCTTTCGCGATTGACCATATAGGCATCGCTGAAACGGCCCTGGGCGATAAGGCGGATATACTCCGGTACGTCGGTGTGTGCCGGGCAGCCCCATTGGCAGTCCACGACCTGGTGGTAGTAGTCCGGATTCGAGGTGTCCGTATGTTTCATTTTCCTGCTTGAAGTCTGCCGCAACAGATCAACCCTGTCGGCTCTGGCGCAAGGATAACCGTTTTGTTTGCGGGCTGCACTAAAACCGTGACAGTTTGCTTGCTGCCCGCCGCCAATGCCCCTAAGGTACTGGCTGGTTCAAATTTCGGGATGAACTTCATATGTTGTGTAAACCGGTATTCATATTCACTGCCGTTGCTGCGCTGCTGTTCCCTTACCAGACGAATGCCGCGGCCATAAACATCCCCGACGGCGGGCAAGCGGCAGAGGCCGCCGCCCTGGCCCGCGATTGGCGCGTACAGAACGAGCAGGCCATTATCGATGGGTTTATCGAGCTGCTGAGCCTTCCCAATGTGGCCAGCGATGCCGCCAACATCCGCCGCAATGCCGAATTCATCAGCCAGCAGCTCGCGCCGCGCCGGTTTGACGTGCGCCTGCTGGAACTGGAGGGCAGCCCACCCGCCGTGTTTGCCCAGCGGCTCAGCCCCGGGGCCGACACCACGCTGATGATTTACGTGCACTACGACGGCCAGCCGGCCAACCCGGCCGACTGGGCGTCCAACCCATGGACCCCGGTATTGCGTGATGCACCGGTGGAACAGGGCGGCAAGATCATTCCGGCGACAGCGCCATTTGACCCGGAAAGCCGGCTGTTTGCCCGCTCGGCCAGCGACGACAAGGCGCCCATTATTGCGTTGATGGCTGCCATCGACGCGCTGGATGCGGCTGGAGTTCCGTTGTCGGTCAACCTGAAACTGTTTTTTGAAGGTGAAGAAGAGGCCGGTTCGCCGCACCTGGCGGACATGCTGGCGAAACACCGTGACCTGCTGGGTGCCGATCTGTGGCTGTTCTGCGACGGGCCGGTGCATCAGAGCCGCCGCTGGCAGCTGAGTTACGGCGTGCGCGGCAGTTACGGCTTTGGCCTGACCGTGTACGGACCCAACCGGCCGTTGCACAGTGGTCATTACGGCAACTGGGCACCCAACCCCATCATGCGGCTGGTCGAACTGATCAGAAGCATGCGCGATGCGGAAGGCAACATCCTGATCGAAGGTTACTCCGACCAGGTGATTGCCCCCTCGCTGCTGGAACTGGAAGCCGTGGCTGCTGCGCCGGACGTGGGCCAGGGACTGATCAGTGAACTGGGCATTGGCCGGCCGGAAACCGACGACCGGCTGGAACTGGCGATCATGCGGCCGGCGCTGAACCTGCGCGGCATTCGCTCTGGCGACGTGGGGGCAGAAGCGCGCAACAGCATCCAGACCTCGGCCACGGCGTCGATTGGCTTGCGGCTGGTGCCAGCGCAAACGCCGACCTATTTGCGCGAAATTATCGAGCTGCACATCGAACAGCAAGGCTACTTTATCGTGCACAAGCCACCTACGGCCGAGCAGCGCGCCCGTCACGAGCGTATCGCCCTGCTGGACTGGAGCGAGGCTGGCTACCCGGCCTACCGCGCACCGATGGACCTGCCGATCGCACAGAAAGTGGCCGGCATCGTCGATGAAC
>JBFIHZ010000444.1:0-2734 GCA_041601535.1 Lysobacterales bacterium
GGACTGCGTCCCAATATCAGCATCCGCGGCACCGCCAGTGAACGCAGCAGCCGCATCACGCTTATGGAAGACAACATCCTGATTGCACCTGCGCCGTACGCAGCGCCCTCGGCCTATTACTTTCCCACCTTTGGCAGAATCCACTCACTGGAGGTGCTGAAAGGGCCAGCATCTATCACCCAGGGGCCTTATACCGTGGGTGGCGCGGTTAACCTGATGACCACCCCCATACCGGAACGGGACCGCGGAGCAATCCAGGCCGAGTACGGCTCGGACTCAACCTGGCGCGTGCATGGCTGGTATGGCGGCGGCAATGACCGCTTTGGCTACCTGGTCGAAACACACCAGTGGCAGTCGGATGGTTATCAGCAGATGGATGCCAGCGACAGCAAAACCGGCCTGGACAAGCAGGACTACCTGGCCAAGCTGGCTTTCAGTTCGGACCCGTCGGCGGAAATATTCCAGCGATTTGAAATCAAGCTGCAGTCTTCCGAAGAAGATTCGCAACAAAGTTACCTGGGGCTGACTGACGCGGATTTCGCAAAGGATCCGCTGCGGCGCTACCGTGCGTCCAGCCTGGACAATATGCATAACGAACACCAGCAGGCAGTATTGACCTGGCGGCTGGAAAACCAGCAAGGCTCCGGGCTGACCGTGTCGGCTTACAATAATGAATTTGAACGCGCCTGGTACAAAACCGAGGGCGTGGATTTTGATGGCAGCAGCAGCCCTGAAACCTTTCAGAATACCGGCTGGGCCAGCATCATCGATGCGATCAACCAGGGCACCAGCCTGGGCGGCCTGGACGCCGCCGGGCTGCAGGCCATCGTCAACGGCGCGGACACGCCTTTTGGCTCCATCCAGGTAAAAAACAACGCACGGGAATACTATTCGCGTGGAGTTCAGCTGGTGGCCGACCACGACTGGCAAAGCGGCGGTGTACTGCATCAGTTGCAGGCCGGACTGCGCTATCACGAGGATGAGGAAGACCGCCTGCAACGGGCCGACACCTACCAGCAACAGGCGGGTAAACTGGTGTTCAACCAGCGCGGCCTGGAGGGCAACGCCGGCAATCAGGTCCAGGATGCCAAGGCCTGGGCCGTCTACCTGCAGGATCGCATAGAGTTCGGACCGTGGACACTCAGCCCCGGGCTGCGTTACGAAAACATCAAGCTCTCCCGCACCCGCTACCTGAGCAACAGTGACGATCCTTCCAGCCGCACTTCCGCCAATTTCCGCGACACGCGGGAAAACCACCTTGATGTCTGGCTGCCCGGCATCGGGGCGCTGTACCAGGTCAATGCCTCGACACGGCTGGTAGCCGGAGTTCACCGTGGTTTCGCCGTGCCCGGTAACGAACCCGGCGTGGACCCTGAGAAGAGTGTTAACTATGAGCTGGGGCTGCGCCACCAACAGGGCCGGCTGGGTCTGGAACTGATGGCATTTTTCAACGACTACCAGAACCTGGTTGGCCTGTGCACCCAATCATCAGGCAGCAGTTGTGAGCCTGGTGATGCCTTCAATGGTAATGGCGTGCACGTGCCAGGCCTGGAGCTCAGCGCCCGGTTCACCGCTTTTGAAAGCCACACATGGCAAATACCACTGGAGCTGGCCTACACCTGGATGAAGGCGGAATTCCAGAGCGACTTTGATTCCGGGTTTTTCGGCGAGGTAAGTGCCGGCGACCCGGTGCCCTACATCCCCGACAATCAGCTGTGGGTTTCGGCAGGCCTGATGGGGGGTCCGTGGGCCTTGCGTATCAGTGCCAGCTATATCGAGTCGGTTTGCACCGCCGCACGTTGTGGCGCCTATGAAAAAACTGAAAACTCGCTCACCGTTGATGCATCCGCGCACTATGCCGTTAATCCGCAACTGACTTTATACGCGGTGGTGGAAAATATCGCTGATGATATTTATCTGGCGGCGCGGGAGCCCTACGGTGCCCGCCCCAACAAACCCCGCACCTTTATGGCAGGCGCGCGATTTGTCTTTTGAACAGCGGCGCTGCTTCAGCCCGTGGTGGCGTCCACCATGGGCTCAAGCAGGCCCAGAGCCTTTTTGTACACACGCCGTTTGAAGGTGATGACGTTTTCAGCCGGATACCAGAAATCTACCCAGCGGTAATCGCAGAACTCGGGTTCCGCTGCGTTATTGAAACTGAATACCGAATCGTCGGCCAGGAAGCGCAGCAGGAACCATACCTGCTTCTGGCCGATGCACAGCGGTTTGCTGAAGTGCCGCTGGTAGCGGCGCGGTAATCGATAACGCAACCAGCCGGGCGTGCTGCCCAACAAGTCTACGTGATTGGGCAGCAAGCCGGTTTCTTCGCGCAACTCGCGATACATCGCCTCGACCGGCGTTTCGTCAGTGCGCATACCGCCCTGCGGGAACTGCCAGCCGTCGTTGTTTACCCTCTGGGCCCAGAACACTTTGCGATTGTGGTTCAGTAATACAATCCCAACATTGGGCCGATAACCATCCGGATCGATCATTTGTGCTCAACTTTTTGAGGGCTGCGACCCTTCCGGCCGAGCCTTGCCTGCCCGTATGCGTGATGTTACTTTGCTGGGCCTCTATCCTGAAATGTTAATCTTTTCCAGACCATGATGCCAACAGCGTTTAAACGAGTGCTGCTAGCCGCCTTGCTGCTGTTGTCGGTAGCTGCCGTGCTGTTCGCTTCCGCGGCCGGTTCCATCCAGCTCGGTCCGGCCCAATGGATGGCAGCCATGCTGGA
>JBFIHZ010000445.1:0-2731 GCA_041601535.1 Lysobacterales bacterium
CATCGCGCAAGCCACTACCGAAGCGCGTTTTCTCAGTCCTTGGGTTGCTTACGTACCGGCATCCGCAACGGTTCCATCCCCGACCGAAGTGCTGGGGCATATTGTTGGCGCGCCCGGTGAGCTGACGCACTCAGCGAAAATCGTGGACTATGTCCGCCGCATCGGCACCGCCTCGCCACGGGTGCACGTGGAAACGCTGGGCGTGTCAGAAGAGGGCCGGGACATTATCCTGGCGGTGATTGCGGACGAGCAGGGCATCAGCCAGCTGGACGAGCTGAAAGCGGCGGCGCGTCGGTTGGCGGACCCGCGCACCACGACCCCGGCGCAGGCTGAAGAAATCATCAGCAGCGCCCGCCCCGCGTACTATTTCAACTGCAATCTGCACGCCGATGAAACCGGCAGCGGCGAAATGTGCATGGAACTGATTTATCGCCTGGCGGTGTCCGAGCAGCCGATGATCAAGGCCATCCGGGAAAACCTGCTGGTACTGATCAACCCGGTGTCCGAACCTGACGGCCGGGACAAGGTCACCGACTGGTTCTATCAGTACCTGAAAGGCAAAACCGATTTCGACGCCTTGCCGCGTCAAAGCCCGCCTTACTGGAGCCGCTACGTGTTCGTGGACATCAACCGCGACGCCCACCAGAAAGCATTTGCGGCGACCCGGGCGGTCAGCAAGATGTATTTCGATTACTACCCGGTGGTGGTGCATGACCTGCACGAGGCCATCTCCCTGCTGCTGAGCTGGAATGGTACGGGTCCGTACAACCCGCACCTGGACCCCATCGTCACGTCCAAGTGGCTGGAAATGAGTTTCCACGAGGTAAGCACCCTCAGCGCATTGGGCATGCCGGGTGTGTGGACCTGGAATTTCGGCGAAGGCTTCGGCCACCATTTCCTCGATTCCGTGGCCATCAATCACAACGGCATCGGCCGGGGCTATGAAACCTTTGGTAATGCCACAGCTGAAACCGTTATCCGCCATGCCGATGAGGGCAGCACCACGCGTGAGTGGTACCGTCCGTGGCCACCGGATGAAAGGTTCAGCTGGTCAATGCGGGACAACGTCAATTATCAGCAAACGGCTGCGCTGGCGATTCTGGATTGGTCAGCCAAGCACGCGCAGGAACTGTTGCGTGACTTTTACCGCACTGGCTACAACTCCTGGCAAAAAGGTGTCAGCCAGGCACCGTGGGCATTTATTATTCCAGCTGACCAGCCAGACCGTTTGCGCGTGGCTGAAATGGTCAACCGCTTGCAGGACCAGCGCATTGAAGTCAGCCAGTTGCAAACCGATCTGTCGATTGCCGAGGGTGAGTTCTCCAAGGGCGATTACATCGTACGCATGGATCAGCCTTACCGTAACTACGCCCTGGACGTGCTGCAGCCACAGCATTTCCCTGCTGATTACGAAGAGCTGCCTTACGATGATGTTTCCTGGGCTTACCCGGTCGGCTTTGATGTCACGGCCGTGGCCATTGCGGACGAGCGGGTCAAGAACGCCCGCAGTAAACCGCTGGACGGGCTGGCACGGGTCGACGGCAGTGTGCAGGGCAGCGGGCCGGTCTACTTGCTGCGGGACAATGGGCAGGAGTCCTTGCTGGCTGCGCGCTACCGCCTGGCGGATTATCAGGTTGAAATTGCCGAGACCCGGTTTATGTACGGCAACCGGGAATTTCCCGCTGGTTCATGGGTGATTACGGCGGCAGACGGGCAGGCGTCCAATGACCTGAAAGATTCAATCAGCAGCATCAGCCAGGAACTGGCACTGGATGTTCATTCCGCCAGTTCGGTTCCCAAAGTGAAAAAGCATGTCGCCAGGCTGCCTCGCCTGGGGCTGTGGGTGCCTTGGGCAGATACCGACATGATGGGCTGGCTGCGCCTGATCCTGGACCGCCAGAACATTCCCTATACCTATCTGCGCGATGAAGACCTGCGTGCGGGCGGACTGAACGACAAAGTCGACGTGATTGTCTACGGACCGTTTTCGCGGCTGCAGCTGGCTGGCCAGATACATGGCATCTCCGCGGTCGACGGGCCGATGTCGTTCGCGGCCAGTGAGGAATTTCCACATCTGGGTGTGCCCGTGTCATCCACCGACATTACCGGCGGTCCCGGCTATGCCGGGCTGGCGCAGTTGCAGCAGTTTGTCGAACAGGGTGGGGTATTGCTGACGCTGGGCAGCGGCACCGCGCTGGCCCTGGAAGGCGGCCTGGTCGCGGGTGTTGCGCGGGCGGAGACGCCAGAGGTATTTACCCCGGGGGCTGAACTACGCGCCCGTTTTGCGCGCCCCGGGCATCCCATTGCCTATGGTTACGGTACCGAAACCGCCGTATTCCGTACCAATCTGCCGGTGTATGAAACGCCACGGCGCTGGCTGACCATGGCCTATTGCACATCCTGTCTGACCGGACCGGTGGACACCCGGCACGTGGTGATGAGCTGGGGCGGCAGCGGCAATATGGTGGTCAGCGGTGGCATGCGCGGTGAAGATCAGCTGACCGGCCACCCCGCCATTATCGCCAGCCCGAAAGGTGATGGCGTGGTGGTGGCTTACAACTTCAATGGCATTCACCGTGACATGAACCGTGGTGATCACCGGCTGGTGTGGAATGCCATCATCAACTGGAATGTTCTGGCGACTTCCGGAACGCGGCAATGATAACCAGCCACCAGCGCCTGCGCACCAGTTTCACGCGCAAACTGCACCTCGCGTTTGCGGCGCTGCTGC
>JBFIHZ010000446.1:0-2690 GCA_041601535.1 Lysobacterales bacterium
ACAACAGGCGTTTATTCACCGGCCATGGATCTGCTACAGCAATCACGGGATCTGGCAGGCACTCCGCGTGAGTTCCCGCCGCCGGTTCCATCGACAACCCCGTGACGGGCCCGCCTTTGGCGCCATACCCCAAGCACCACACGCGCAACCGCAGTGCCCACGGGCGAAACCATCTGCCATCACGGTAGCGGTCCGTGTTCGTACTGCAGTCCTGGTCGCTGCCCGCACCCGCTCAAAGCTTAACAATACTGTCAAATTATCTTCACTGCGGCGTCATTTTACGCTCCCACAATACGCCCCTGATGTTCAGGAACAGGCCAGCCGGCCGGATACCTCACCAGGAGAAAATGATGTTTGAGAGATACACCATACGCGCCATGCAGATTGTCACCGCGGTATTGTTGATCGCTTCCTATCTGACCAGCGTACTGAAATTCAGCGCGATTCTCTGATCACGCCGAGCATTGGATTGCAGCCCCGCTTGACCACCAACCGAGGCTCAAGCCGCACGGCCGGTGACCATGTCATGTCAGGCCTGTACGGCAGGTCCCCGCTCTCGTGGCAGGGCACCCTTGCGCTGAAAATTCTTTGCAAGGCTGAGAACGGAGCAATCCGGGGCTTGCATTTCCATGACTATGCATGACAATGAACGCTCTCAGCAGCGGGACTCGGCATGGCAGAAGAGCAGGCATACCATCTGGGAACAACCGACCAGGAACTTTACCGCCTGGGCTTTCAGCACCAGGCGTGGCAGGAAGAAACCCTGAAGCTCTGGCACCTGGCCGGATTCAACTACCGGCAACACCTGCTGGACCTGGGTTGCGGACCCGGTTTTGCCACCCTGGAACTGGCGCGCCTGACCGGGCCGGATGGCCACGTGCATGCGCTGGACGCCTCGCAACGGTTCGTCGACCATTTACAGGGCCGCCTAAAGGCGGAACGGGTCAGTAATGTGACGCCGCAGGTGGGTGATGTCCATGCCATCCCACTGGCGGATGAATCGGTTGATGGAGTATTTGCCCGCTGGCTGCTGTGTTTCGTGGAAAACCCGGCAGGAATATGCGCCGAAGCCGCCCGTGTACTGCGGCCCGGCGGGGTGTTCGTGGCCTGGGACTACTTTAACTATCTGTCCGTCAAGGTGTATCCGGAACATCCCGCCATTGCCCGCCTGTTTGACTGCTACCACCACAGCGCGCTTGCCCACCAGGGTAGCTACGATATCGCGCAACACCTGCCCCGCCTGATGGTCGACCAGGGTCTGCAAGTCGAGCACCTGCACCCGATCAACCGCGCCGCTCGCCCGGGCTCGCTGATCTGGCAGTGGGTGGAACTGTTCAACAACAACTACCTGCCGCAACTGCAGCAGCAGGGCCTGATGAGCGCGCCGGAATGTGACGAATTCAGGGCCGCCTGGCAACAGGCCAGTACCGATCCGGCGGCATTCTTCTTTCCGCCACCCATGCTGGGCATCATTGCGCGCAAACCCATCTGACATCAAAGCCCTGCCGCTTTCCGGGAATCCATGACCACTAAAAACCACACGCCCTGCGATTTCGACGTGATCATTATTGGTGGCGGCCCCGGCGGCAGCACCTGTGGTGGCCTTTTGCGCAAGTACGCTGCGGAACTATCCGTGGCTATTTTCGAACGTGAAACCTTTCCACGCGACCACGTGGGTGAAAGCCAGCTGCCGCCCATCAGCCGCATCCTGAACGAGCTGGGTTGCTGGGATGCGGTTGAAGCGGCGAACTTCCCGATCAAGATCGGCGCCACCTACCGCTGGGGTAATTCAGAAAAACTGTGGGACTTTGAATTCATGCCCATGGCCAGTTACCGCGAGGAAGCGCGCCCACGCGCCTGGGGCGAGCAGGCCAAACAACTGGCCCTGCAGGTGGACCGCGCGCGCTACGATGACATTCTGCTGAACCATGCCGCCCAGCTGGGCTGCCAGGTAGAGCAAGCCAGCCAGGTGCGTAAAGTGCTGCGGCAGGGCGATACCATAAACGCGGTGGAGCTGGCGGATGGCCGGCAGCTGACAGCCCGCTGGTACGTCGATGCATCCGGTGCCGCCGCGACCCTGCGGCGTGCCATGGGGGTGGAGGTGCACAGTCCCACCCGGCTGCAAAATATCGCGTTCTGGGATTACTGGGAAAACACCGAATGGGCCAGCCACTTCCCCGGTGGCGCAACCCGGGTGCTGGTTCTGAGCATTGGCACCGGCTGGATCTGGTTTATTCCACTGGGCCCGACCCGCACCTCCATTGGTTTTGTGTGCCCCAAGGATTACTACAAGCAGTCGGGTATGAAGCCGGAAGAAATTTACCAGTGGGCATTGCAACAGGAACCACTGATAGCCGAACTCACCGCCAGGGCGCAGCGTGACGGCAATGTCAGCGCAACCAGGGACTGGTCCTTCGTGGCTGACCGGGTGTGTGGCGACAACTGGTTGCTGGTGGGCGAGTCCGCTGGTTTTGCCGATCCCATCCTGGCGGCTGGACTTACCCTGACGCAAAGCGGAGCGCGCGAAGCCGCCTACAGCCTGATGGCCATCCTGCGCGGCGAACACGATGAGAAATGGCTGCTGCAACACTACAACGACAACCAGAGATCACGGCTGCAGCAGCACATCCGGTTTGCCGACTTCTGGTACTCCGCCAACGGCATCTTCACCGACCTGCAGCAATACACCA
>JBFIHZ010000447.1:0-2680 GCA_041601535.1 Lysobacterales bacterium
AGCGGGGCGCGCAGCATCCTCGAGATACCGCAACTGGACAGGGCCGGCCCTGATTTGCATATCGAGTTTGCTCCCGGACCTGCAGAGCTGGCACAGCACCTGCCCGGAACCGATATCCTGCTGGGCTGGAATTTTCGCGGTTGCCCGCTGGCAGACAACTGGCACGCCGCTGACTCCCTCAAGTGGATACATTGGTGCGGGGCCGGCGTGGACGGCGTGTTGTTTGCAGAGCTGATCCACAGTGATGTGGCGTTGACCAATGCACGCGGCATTTTCGATCGGGCCATCGCCGAGTACGTGCTCACGCTGATCCTGGCACAAGCCAAACACCTGCCATTGACTGTCGAACAGCAGCAAAGGCGGTACTGGAAACATCGCGTAACTGGTCAAATTACAGGAACAAAGGCCATTGTTTTCGGCGTGGGCAGCATCGGGCAGGAGATCGCTGCATTGCTGCAAGCCGTGGGCGTCGAGGTTACAGGAGTCGCCCGTACAGCCAGGGACACCCCCACCGTTTTTGGCAAGGTGAGCAGTGCGGATGATGCCATCAGGCTGATACGCGATGCGGATTGGGTGGTGGGCTGCATGCCGCATACTCCAGCCACGGCAAACCTCTTCAATGAACCATTCTTCACTGCCATGAAGCCGTCCGCGTTTTTTATCAACGTGGGACGGGGATCAGCTGTTGATGAAGCCGCCTTGCTGGCAGCACTTGAGACGCAGGAAATTGCAGGAGCAGCCCTGGACGTCTTCCAGTCAGAACCTTTGGACAAACAACACCCGCTATGGGGCGCACCAAACCTGATTGTTTCCCCACACATGTCCGGCGACTACCTCGGCCATGAAGCAGATCTGGCAAATCAGTTCCTGACCAACCTGCAGCGGTTTCGTGCCGGTTTGCCCCTGAAGAATGTTGTCAATAAGGCTTTGGGCTATGTCCAGGCAGATTAGTTTACAAGCCAGGTCGTCACAGCCTGACCCATGGAGTAAATGATGCGCAGTACCAAACAATTCACCGGTGTAGAGCGCTCTTTGCAGCGCGCCTGGGCCAAAGGCGCCGGGCTGATTGATGAAGAATTCGACCGGCCAATGATTGCGGTTGTAAATACCTACCAGGATTTTTCTCCCGAAAACATCCATCTCAGGCAAGTGGCTGATGCGATCAAAGCCGGAATCAGAATGGCCGGTGGCACACCTTGCGAATTCAATACGTTTCATGTGACGGATTCCGAAACCTTTGCTTCTGTTGGCATGCGCTACGTGCTGCCCAGCAGGGACCTTGTAGCCGACATGATAGAGCTCATGGTGGAAGGCCACCGGTTTGACGCGATGGTGCTGATCGGTTCCGGAGACAAAGTTGTCCCCGGCATGGTGATGGCGGCTTCCAGGCTGGATATCCCTGCCATCATGCTTTATGGCGGGCCGACCCGGGCGGGCGTGTATAAGGGCCAGAAAGTATTTCTGGAAACGGTTTACGATGCCGTTGGTGAGCATTTACGCGGCACGGTATCCGCAAAGGATCTCAAAGGTCTGGAGGACAACCACTTCCCCTTTGCCGGCGCATGTGACACGGCGACGTCCGGAAACACAGCCGGAATTTACACCGAAGCACTGGGCTTATCACTGCCACACAGTGGAACATTACCGGCGGGCTCCAACTACCAGCTAAGGGCGGCCAAGTACACCGGAATGCGCATCATGGAGTTGCTTGAACAGGATATCCGTCCGTCACAGATTCTTACCCCGCAAGCCTTTGAAAATGCCATGCGAGTCGGGCTGGCTGTTGGCGGCTCTACCAATATGGTGCTGCATTTTATTGCCATGGCTGTTGAGGCCGGGCTGGACATCGATTTCGATACATGGGACCGCCTTTCCCGTGATACGCCCACGCTGATCAAGCTGGCCCCTTCGGGACCATGGGGAATAAGCGATCTGGCGGCGGACGGGGGCGTACCAGCGATCATGCGGGCGCTGGGCAACAGCATAGACGGTTCCTGTCTTACCGTTTGCGGCCAAACCATTGGTGAAATCCTGTCCACGCTGGAACCCTCCGAAACAGGCTGTATTCAACCAGCGGACAACCCCGTTGCCGAGGAGGGGTCGCTGTATATCCTGCGTGGGTCGCTGGCCCCTGGCGGCGCAGTAGTCAAGGTATCCGGCGTAGCTGAATCCATGTGGAACACCACCTTGCATGCGCGGGTATTCGAAGATGAAGAATCCGCCATTGACGCCCTGCGTTCAGGTTCAATTAACGCGGGCAGCTGCATTGTTATCCGCAACGAAGGTACCCGGGGCGGGCCGGGAATGCGTGAAATGCTGGGCGCAACATCTGCCTTGATGGGAGCGGGTCTGGGCGAAAGTTGTGCCCTGGTTACCGATGGGCGCTTTTCAGGTGCCACGCACGGACCGGCCATTGGCTATGTCACACCGGAAGCCGCCCGTGGCGGACCCATTGCGATAGTGCAGGACGGTGACAACATTATTCTCGACCTGAAAAACCGCCGGCTTGACATTGCAGTGACCGAAGCTGAAATGGCTCGGCGCTTCAGCGCCTACATCGCTCCCGAACCCAGGGTAAAGCGCGGCTATCTGAAATTCTATGCCGAGCACGTTGCTGAAGCGGCCAATGGCGCAGTCATGCCGCGATTATAGTGTTGCTCCGGTCATCTGCCTGCATGGG
>JBFIHZ010000448.1:0-2643 GCA_041601535.1 Lysobacterales bacterium
AGTCGATGATTTGTTTCTGCACCGTCAAATCAAGCGCCGACACCGGTTCATCCGCGAGGATAAACTCCGGGTGCATGATGATGGCGCGGGCAATGCTGACCCGCTGGCGCTGTCCACCCGATAGCTGGTGCGGAAAACGGTGGATAAAACTCTCGTCCAACTCCACTTCAGCCAGCGCCAGGATAGCCTTGCGCCGACGCTGCTCGCGCGTCAGACCCGAGCGGAACATCAAACCCTCGGTAATGATGTCAGCCACTTTCATTCTGGGATCCAGTGAACCAAACGGATCCTGGAAAATAAATTGCATGGAAGAGCCAGTGGCCTGATTCAGGCCACTTACCGGTTCACCCTTAAACAGGACCGTGCCCGCACTGGCTGTCTGCAGCCCTGCTATGCTGCGGCTCAGCGTGGTTTTACCGGAACCCGACTCACCGATAATTGCCAGGGTTTCCCCTGCCGCGATGCTGAAAGAGACATTTTCCAGTACCTGATTCACAGGTCGCCGCTTGATGCTGGATTGGCCAAACTTTTGGGCTTTAGCCGGGAACGAAACGCGCAACTGATTTACCTGCAGAACCGGCGAGTTTGGCGCAGCTGCTTCTACCGGCGACGATTCCGGATGGTCCAGGGCCTGTGGAGTGGCTGCCAACAACTTCTGCGTGTACGGGTCGCGCGCATCACGCAGTATTTTCTCAACGCTGCCCACCTCCACCATCCTGCCTTCCTTCATCACGCTGACCGACTGCGCCAGGGCCGCCACAGCACTCAGATCGTGGGTAATCAGCAGCATGGCCGCACTGAGTTCCTGCGCCACCTCTCTCATCAGCAGCAGCACTTCTTCCTGCACGATCATGTCCAGCGCCGTGGTGGGCTCGTCTGCGACCATCAGCGCCGGTTTCATTATCAATGCGGTGGCAATCATTACCCGTTGGCGCATGCCGCCGGATAACTCATGCGGATAGCGGCTCATTACTTCCGCTGGATTGTTGATTTTCACCCGATCCAGCATATGCAGGGCCTGCTCACGGCATTGCGACGGGCTGACGCCGCAGTGAAACGCCAGCCCCTCGGTAAGCTGCAGGCCCACGCGCAGGGACGGGTTCAGGCTGGATAAAGGTTCCTGGAATACAAAACTGATGTCCTTGCCACGCAATGCGCGGAACGCCTGTTCGCCGCCGGCCACGATGTCATGACCGCGGAAGCGAATATGCCCCGAGGTAATTTCCGCACCGGCCGGCATTAGCCCCACCATGGCACGGGCCAGCAGGGTTTTTCCAGAACCGGATTCTCCCACCAGGGCCATGGTCTCACCTGGGCGGATGCGCAGACTGGCCTGGTCAACGGCCGTACGCAAGTGACCCCGTGTTCTGAAAGCGATGGAAACCGTATCCAGGCTTAGCAGTTCAGTGTCGGCTGTCTCGCTGTTTGGTGCAGTAACAGTCATTGAATGGAACCCTGTTTCCCTTTCAGTATTATGGACGAGTTTGGGGTCGTGATACCCGACTCCGGCGCAACAAAGTACCCGGCCTTTGGAATCAGCGGTAAAATTGATCTGGCAAATCCGCTTCAATTCCGTCTATTGTGTTAGCACGGTTGTATTTGCGTACAACTTTTACCAACGAGAGGTTTGGAATGCTGGAAGTACACACACGTCCAAAATCCAAGGACCTGTTCGACCATATCCGGGAACACATTCTGCAAGGGCACTATTTTCCCGGTCAATGGTTGAAGCAGGCCGAGCTGGAGACGTTCTACCAGGCCAGCCGATCCGAAGTCCGGGCCGCCCTGAGCAGCCTGTCCGAGCGCGGCATCGTCGAATACGTGAAAAACCGTGGATTCCGGGTGTTCAACCGCACCCCGGAGGAAATCCGCGAAATCGTGGAAATGATTACCGTGCTCGAAGGTGTGGCAGCCCACACCATTGTTGAAACCGCGACGAAAGACGACATTGCTGCACTGAAGAACCTGGCCGACCAGTTCGAGAATCTCATCACTACCGGCAGTCACGCTGAATTACGCCTGACCAACTACCGTTTTCACGACAAGCTCAACTCACTGTGCGGCAACCGCCTGATGGCTCAGACCATCCGTCACCTGCGCGAATGCTGCGTGAGTGGCCCGTTTGAGCGCTACACGACCTTCGACGGACTGAAAGCCAGCAGCCGTGAGCATTACCAGATCATCAAGTTACTCAAGGCCCGCGACGCCAGGGCCCTTGAGAAGCTGCTGAAGCAGCACAGCTCCCAAACCAACTGACCATTAGGGCCCGACACGCGGCACCGCTCGCGTTCCCCCGCCCGACTGATTTCGCTCCCGCAACAACCGAACGGCTCCTTTGTTGCATCGGCAGTGTTCCTGGCGCTGAGCCTTAGTGCGGCTCCGTTCCTGGCCCATTCCCCGGTCGGCATACCATTTCCTGGTAAAAGTCAGAAATGTCATACGCCGCTGCAAACACCTGATCCACCCGGCGCGACCAGCCGCAGCACCAGGGGCATCGCAGACCTTGGCAACCACCATTAAACCAACCCGCACACTGAGTTGCATATATTGCTTGACATATTGGTAACTATTTTATAAAACATATGTTCACAGATATGGAGTGTGACGGATATGTACGATCAAAGCGGTTCGGTAGCCAACGCC
>JBFIHZ010000449.1:0-2636 GCA_041601535.1 Lysobacterales bacterium
GGCGGTCAGCTTGTCCACATAGCGTGCCGAACCGCCCTTGATCACCCGCCACTGCGGCCGGTCATTGATGTTCAACAGGCCGTGGTTGTAGAAAAACCGCACGAAAAACGCGGCCGGTACCGAGCCCATACCCTGCGGTGATGCGGACCAGATGGCCGCACCCATCGGAATAATGTAATGGCGGATAAAAGCGGAGGAATAGCCGTTGGTTCGCAGATACTCATCCAGCGTAAGCCCGTTGTCGTGCTGTGTCAGCAATTCCGGTGCCTGGCGGTTGAACCGCAGGATGTCACGCAGCATGCCCCAGAACGCAGGGCGCAGAATATTGCTGCGCTGGGCGAACAGCGCGTTCAGGCCGGCGCCGTTGTACTCCAGTTCACCCGTACCGCGCGGTGCGCGCTTGGCGCGCACGCTGAAGCTCATTTCGCTGGGCTGGGTTGCAACACCCAGTTCATCCAGCAGGGCCATGAAGTGGGGGTAGGTGAGGTCGTTGTACACGATAAAACCGGTATCGATGGCATGCCGCTGACCGTTTTCTTCCACTTCCACGGTGTGGCTGTGCCCACCCACCCGGCTGTCGGCTTCATACACGGTGATGTCGTGCTGCGGTGCCAGGCGATGGGCCGCCAGATTGCCGGCGATGCCGGTGCCAACGATGGCGATCTTCTGCCGCTGGTTTACCACTGCTGCGGGACCTTGCGCAGGCCGGACAAGTCGTAACCGGCATCCGTCATCACCTTCAGTGCGGCACTGTACTCGGCCTCACTGATCTGCGGTTGGCGGGCCATCAGCCAGACATAGTCGCGTTTATTGCGGCCAATAATGGTGATGCGATAGTCATCGTCCAGGTAGATCACGCGGTAATCACCCTTGATCGGCCAGATAAACTGCATGCCCCATTCCGCCTGGGTCTGCTCGTCGCGGACAAACCCTTTGGGCGTGTAGCGCTTGCGCTTGCCATCGAACCCGCCCTGACGAAACGTGAAAGTGGTGGCAATGGTGCCGTCGTCGTTCAGGCGATAGTTTTCTATCGCGTTGTAGGCTTCATCCTCAACAAACGTGGGAATGTGGGCAATCACATACCAGTCACCCATAAACCGTTCCAGGTCCACATAATCAACCGTTTCCATGGGCGGATGCTGGGCGGTACAGCCCGTCAGTGCCAGGCTCAGCGCGCTGGTTAGCAGTATCGGTTTCATCGCAGTTCGTAGCGCATGATGCGCCCTCCTTTGGCTTCGGTTTGCAGGCCAACCCATTGCTGATCCGCGGTGTACCACAAGTCCAGTTCCAGCTCGCCGGCCGCCAGGCGGTAGCTCTGCACCGGTGTGTCGGTGCCCTTGACCTGAACCGTCTCCGTCACCGGCTCGCTGACGCTTACCTTCAGGAACTCGCCGTTTTGGGTGTTCAGCAGGCGTGACTGTTGCAGGAAATCCGGGTTCCAGTAAGCGAATGTCATGATGCATTCGGGCAGGTCTTCACGGCCTTTGCCGCTGTCCACCACGAACGCGTCTTCCCGCTGCCAGCCCTCAACCGAATAGCGCTTGCCATTGGCATTGGTACTGGATTCAATGCGCTGTAAGCACGGACCATCCCATACTTCGCGGTTGTCGTGCTCATAGTTGTAGAGCGTCAGGAAAAGCAGCCGGTATTTGAAATCCGCCATGCTTTCCACGGTGCGGGTGTCGCCTTCCTCCTGCACAGAAAATGTATGGCTGCCGACGGCCTTGTCATCGATAAACACTTCGAAATGCCATTGCTCGGCGCTGTCCGCAGCGCTCACTGGCAGGGCACCGGCCAGTGCGATACTGCTGATCAACAGCAGGCCGCCCAGCCACTTGAATTGACAGAGGTTAAACATGGTTACTTGCTCCTGCAGGTACGTCAGGCAATTGGATAAAGTCGGTTGATGAGCGGGTGGCAAATCCATCCAGCCGCGTGGCCACAGTGGCCAGGGCCGGCATCAGCACGCCCCAGCCCAATGCCAGAGCCAGACCTGCTTGCCAGGGTTGCGAAATTTCGATGGCGCCCAGTTTCTGACCGGCGAAATAGGCCAGCGGGCCACCCGTTGCCCCCAATAGCAGTGCGGCGATGGGGCGGCCACGCATCCACCCCATGGACAGGTTCAGCGTGCTGCCAAACAGCAACCACATGGCCACCAGCCAGTAAGGTGCCAGACCCGGCAGCCAGCTGCCGCTGGGATAACTCAACCAGCCGGTAGCCAGCAACAGGGAATCAAACGCCAGCCCGGACACCGCGCACAGCAGCAACAAGCGGGTCTCAGCTTGAGGGCGGGCGGCCCAGCGCAGATGCAGCGCCACCATCGGCAGCACCGCTACGGGGCCCAGCCAGGGCAGACCCTGCCCCGCGCCCCATACACAGGCCAGCCAGCCCAGCTGGAACATCAGGTAGTTAATTACCTTGTAGTGGGTCAGCCGGTTCATGGGGTGGGATCTTGTGGCCGCTGGAACAGGTAGTGGCCAATCAGCCATTCACGGCCTTCATCGTGGCCGAACAGTTCGGCACAGGCCATAAAGAAAATACGCCAGCGTTGGAACCACTTTGATGCCTCCTCCCGACCGTAGTAATCAGTCATCCATGGCATGATCTTTCGCCGCTTGGAGTCCATTTTCGCCAAC
>JBFIHZ010000450.1:0-2626 GCA_041601535.1 Lysobacterales bacterium
CTGCGTTTCAAAAAATCTTTTCTGTGGCAGCCCGAGCGCGTCGCCGCCGTATTCGGTCAGCACCTTCAGACCGCCGCCACGATGCCCGGGGTGCGCGCGGTGGGGCTTTCCTGTGAATTCCTCGGGTTTACCCTGGGCAATGAAATCGACGTGGTGGAAAAGGCCAGGCGGTGTGCGCAAGTGCTGGGTAAGGACACCTGCGTGATTATCATCATTCGCGAACAAATGGCGCTGCTTGAATCGTTGTACCGCGAACTGATCAAGGGGGGCTATGCCGGCAGCTACAAAAATTTCCTTGAGTACACCTATCTGTACCAGGACCGCAACTGGTGCCTGGATTTCTGCTATGACCGGCTGCTGGATTGCTACCAGGGCTTGTTTGGCAGGGAAAATGTATTGATGCTGCCACTGGAGCAGTTGCAGGCTGACGAAGCCGGCTTTATGGCCAGAATCTGTTCCGCGCTGGGTCTCAGCCAGCCGGCCGCACCATTAAAGGCCCGTAACGTGGCCGCGGACCCCGCCGAACTGGAACTGCTGCGGCGTTTCAATGAGAAATGGCCGCACGAACTGGGCGGCGCGTTTTTCTCCCCATTCCAGAGCAGCCGCCTGCAGGCCTGGTTCGAGGACGAGCTGGGGGTGCGCGTGCCGCATGAACGCAGTATTGACGATTATATGCGTGGCCCGCTGGGTGAAATCGCCCGCGACAAACTGGCCGATGGCCATGTGCCTCCACTGAATATGGAGGCGCCGGCTGCGCTGGCCGAACGGCTGGGTGCGCTCTATGGCCGTTCCAACCAGCGGCTGACCAACATGCTGGACTGCGACCTGGAAGCTTTTGGCTATCGGCTGGGCTGAGGCGTGACTGTTTGCAGCAGAAATGTGCCGATGAGCCCGTGATGAAAACATTTACCCCAACAATGGAGTACCAATGCTGATGCCAATTGATCAAAAGAGCAATATGGGAAATTCCTGTCGCCGGCAGGCACAGGGCAGGGCCTTCGGGTGTGTGGCGGGGAAGGCTGCATGAATATCCACGCCTCACTGATCGATGTTATCGGCAACACCCCGCTGATCCGCCTGCGCAAGGCATCGGAGATCACCGGTTGCACCATCCTGGGCAAAGCCGAGTTTATGAACCCGGGCGGTTCCATCAAGGACCGCGCGGCCAAGTACATTATTCTGGATGCGGAACAGCGCGGCGCTATCCAGCCGGGCGGGGTGATCGTTGAAGGCACGGCCGGCAATACCGGCATTGGCCTGGCGCTGGTGGGCAATGCGCGCGGCTACCGCACCGTCATCACCATTCCGGAAACCCAGACGAAAGAGAAAAAAGACACGCTGCGCCTGCTCGGCGCCGAGTTGCACGAAGTGCCGGCCGTGCCGTTCAAAAACCCGCAAAACTATGTGCACGTGGCCGCCAGGCTGGCTGCTGATCTCGCCGCCAGCGAATCCAAAGGCGTGCTGTACGCCGACCAGTGGGAAAACACGGCTAATGGCGACGGGCATTACCGCTCCACCGGCCCGGAAATCTGGCAGCAGACCGACGGCACGGTGGATGCTTTTTGCTGCGCGATTGGCACCGGCGGAACGATCTCCGGCGTGGGGCGTTACCTGAAGGAGCAAAACCCCAACATCGTCATCGCGCTGACCGACCCGATGGGCTCGTGCATGTACAACCATTACAAACACGGCGAACTGCGCGCCGAGGGCAATTCCATCACCGAAGGCATAGGCCAGGGCCGCATCACCGCCAACATCGCCAGCGCGCCGGTCGACGATGCCTTCCGCGTGCCGGATGAAGAAGCCCTGCCGGTGATTTTCGACCTGCTGAAGGAAGAGGGCCTGTGCCTGGGCAGTTCCAGCGGTATCAACGTGGCCGGCGCCATCCAACTGGCTCGGCATCTGGGCCCCGGCCACACCATCGTTACCGTGCTGTGTGATTTTGGCACCCGCTATCAGTCCAAGCTGTTCAATCCGGAATTTCTGCGCAGTAAAAACCTCCCCATACCAGCCTGGCTGGAAAAATAATTGGGGTCAGAGTAAAAACTCTTGTGGTGCCGCTTTGAAGTTTTTTCTCTGAAGTTTTTACTTTGTCCCCAAAAGTGCAGGTTCGTAATTCTCCGGATTTCGTTCTATAGTATTAGTGTGGGCAAAGATGGCAGGCGTTTGAAGTGCTTGCTGCCACATTACGGGAAACCTGATATGACCAAGGAATGGTCAGGTCGGTTACCTATCGTTCGAAATACTTCTGTGTAATAAGGAGATTACTTATGAAGCACGTATCACTCGTAGTATTCAGCCTGTTCCTCATCGTTTTCGCCAGCACCGCAATGGCCGGAAAAAATGCCAAACAGATTCGTCATTGTGGCTGTGTGTATGACAGCCTGACCGGCACGGACATGGTTTTCCATGATGTGCTGGTTTCAGGAAACTCAAAAGGACACCGCAATCACCTGGTCGAGTCAGACAGCCTGTGCTTCGCTGGTTTGAATGAAAGCGAAGAGCCGGTTTATGAACTGTGGGTGCGCGATGCAGATGACTGCAGCGTCGATGGTCTGGACTCCAGCCTGGCATTGTGCGAAACCGAAGTTGAGTTCGACAATTGTGGCAGCGAAGCTGAAATAGA
>JBFIHZ010000451.1:0-2595 GCA_041601535.1 Lysobacterales bacterium
CAGACCCTCGAGCTCAATGCCTTCCACCAGGATCAGGTCAGTGCATGCCCGCCATCAGCAAAACTACTGGCCGGTTCCGAGACGTGCCGTTTTGCGGTTCTGGGCTACGGTGACAGGGCGCTGTCCTTCCAGGCCCATCCGGAATTTTCCAACCAGTTTACGCGGCAATTGATCCTTCATCGGCTTGCCGGAAAAATCCCTGACGATGAAATATGCCGGGCGATAAACAGCCTTGAGCAATCACCTGATAGCGTGCGGGCGGCACAAATGATGGCCGACAGAATTGTCAGGAGCCGGTGAGTGCACCATCAAGCTGGGGCACGGGCAGGCTTTGGCAGCTACTTCAACACCTGCTGGCCGCGGCCGATGGCCATGGCGCCGCTGCGCACCACCGAAATGATGTCGGCGCAGCTGCCGACTTTCTCGATGAACTCATCCATGCGGTTGTTGGCGCCGGTCAGCTCCAGCGTGTAGGACTCCGGGCTATCGTCCAGCACGCGGGCGCCGGCGCTGGCAACGATATCCGGTAAGCGGCTGCCATCATGGTCAGTGATTTTGACCTTCATCAGCAGCAACTCGCGCTCGATGTGATCATCCATGGTCATGTCGGCGGTGCTGACCACGTCCACCAGCTTCTGCAGTTGTTTGTTGATCTGCTCTATTACGTCATCCGAGCCGGTGGTAACCAGGGTCAATCGTGACAGCTCCTGGTGTTCTGTTGGCGCCACGCTGAGTGACTCGATGTTATAGCCGCGTGATGAGAACAGGGCGGCAACCCGCGCCAGGGCACCGGATTCATTGGAAAGCAGTATGGAAATAATATGTCGCATGACGGAATTTGAACGCTGTATGGAAGGTGATTAAAAAATAAGACGAGATCGGCAATGTTGGCCCAGAAACTGGGCTATTGCAATGCGCGATTGATTCCCCGACACTGCTAACTTCATCTTTTTCATTTACACACGGCAATACAGGCAGTTTTAGCGTCATGAACCACCCGCACAAGGCAGAGATGCCAACCCATCACCCGCTGGCAGGCAAGCAGATGACCGGCGCCGAAATGATCGTCCAGGTACTGGCCGATGAAGGCGTTGATACCATTTTCGGATACAGCGGTGGTGCGATTCTGCCCACCTATGATGCCGTGTTCCGGTTCAACCGTGAACACCGCACGGCCGAGGGGCGCGAACCGATACCTCTTATCGTACCCGCCAACGAACAGGGTGCCGGTTTTATGGCTGCCGGTTATGCCCGCGCCAAGGGCGAAGTAGGTGTGGTGATGGTGACTTCAGGTCCGGGTGCCACCAATACCGTAACCCCGATCCGCGACTGCATGGCTGATTCCATCCCCATTGTGGTGATTTGCGGCCAGGTGCCGACCGGCGCCATTGGCACCGACGCGTTTCAGGAAGCGCCGGTATCGAGTTGCCTGGGCCCGGTGGCCAAGCACACGTTCCTGGTAACGGATGCGGACAAGCTTGAAGCCACCATGCGCACGGCGTTTGAAGTGGCGCGCACCGGCCGGCCTGGCCCGGTGGTGGTGGATCTGCCCAAGGATGTACAGAATTCGGTGGGCACTTTCCGCGGTGAAGGAGTCTTGCCGGTGCGGGGTTACCGCCAGCGCATGCAGGCGGTGATCAACAACCGCCTGGGTGATGAAGCCTGTGCAGCGTTTTTTGAGATGCTGAAAGCCAGTGAGCGGCCGCTGATCTACGCCGGCGGCGGGGTGATTAATGGCAACAGCAGCGATGCATTGCGCGCTTTCGCGCACCAGTTCCGCATTCCGGTGACCACCACGCTGATGGGCATTGGCGCGGTTGACACCACCGATCCGCTGTCACTGAACATGCTGGGCATGCACGGTGCGGCCTGCGCCAATTACGCGGTGGATGATTGCGACTTCCTGATTGCCGTGGGCGCGCGTTTTGATGACCGCGTGGCCGGCGACCCGAAACGATTCGCCCCGCAGGCCCGCAAGATCGCCCAGTTTGATATTGATTCTTCCGAAATCGGCAAGGTCAAAGCGGTGGACTGGTTCCACGTTGGCGTGATGAAGGACGACCTGGAAAAGCTCACCGACTATGGCCGCAGCCATGGCGTCGCACCCGATTTCAGCGCCTGGCACCAGGAAGTCGCCGCCTTGAAGGAAACCTACGGGCAGAATTACGACCGCAACAGCGAGTTGATCCAGCCCTATGCGGTGATTGAAGCCATCAATGAACTCACTGATGGCAGAGCCATTATTTCCACCGGCGTGGGCCAGCACCAGATGTGGGCCGCGCAGTATTTTGATTTCCGCGAGCCGCGGCTGTGGCTGACCTCGGGCAGCATGGGCACCATGGGCTTTGGCCTGCCGGCCGCCATTGGTGCGCAGTTCGCCCGTCCCGACGCACTGGTCATTGACGTCGATGGCGATGCCAGCGTGCGCATGAATCTGGGCGAACTGGAAACCGCAACCACCTACGAACTGCCGGTGAAAATCGTGGTGCTCAACAACTACGGCGACGGCATGGTCAAGCAGTGGCAGAAGCTGTATTACAAGGGCCGCTTGTCAGCCAGTGACAAGTCACTGCGCAAGAAGGATTTCATCAAGGC
>JBFIHZ010000452.1:0-2593 GCA_041601535.1 Lysobacterales bacterium
CGCTGTTGCCGTGTGTGATTTGCAAGCAGCTTGTAAGAATTGCCCGTTGACGGGCACGGTTGCGAACGGGGCCGGCAGTTGCCGATCCCGTCAGGTCTCTGTGTCGGTTGTATCACGGGCGGGAAGCCCTTCAAACTGGGGACGATAGGCCTCGATAAATGCGTTTTTCAGGATACCGGCAATTACTTCCAGGGTATCGGTATCGGCGTCATTGATACTGCCGCTGATTTCCACGCGCGTGGCCAGCTGATTTTCCTGCTGATTCTTGAACGGGTTTTCGACGCCGCCGACAATCGCTTCCCAGGCGGCTTCGAACAGGTTGTCATCCTGTTGTTCAATATCCTGTTCCCAGCTGAATACCTGGATGTCCCGGAACAAGGGTTTGGCATAACCATTCAGCTGGCCGTCCCGGGCTTCCAGTTCCATGATGAACTCCCCCTGGCCGGATTGAACGTCAAGGTGAGCATAAGCCTTCAAAAACTCATTCAGGTTTTTCAGTTCCAGGCTGGTCAGTTTCAGTTTCAGCCTGAAGTCCTGCAAAACACGGTACGGGTCCGCCACGCATTCGACCAGCAAGCTGGCCTGTTCCAGCACCGTAGCGGTCAGTTCACAGTCGGCGGCGCGCGCACTGCCGGTGTCACGGATATTGGTCAGGTTATTCACCCGGGCCTCCACCTGGCTTGCCTCCAGGCTGACGGCCGGTTCAGTGGAAAAGTTGCTGAAGCGCACCAGTCCGTCGTGAATGCGCACTTCGTCCAGCCTGAACGGTGCCAGGCTTTCCAGTTTGCTGTGCCAGTTCACGCCCAGGCCGCTTTGCGTGGCGCCGTTTTCATCATCGACAAAGTTAAGTTCGGCGCCTTCCATATCCACCATAGCGACAATGCTGCCGTGCCACAGCGCGGACCAACTGATGGAAATCCGGGTAATCGGTGCGTAAATAAATGGCAGCGGAACTTCGCCGGTGGTTTTGACCACTTGCAGGTTCTCCAGCGTATACGCACCCGCCCAGAGCTGCATGTCCAGGTCTTCGATCTGGCCGCTGTAGTCGCCCATTTCAGCCAGTTCTTCATTGACCCGGTTCATCAGCCAGCCGGGCAGCGCCAGACGCAGCGCAATCAGCGCAGTGATCAGCAACGCCAGGCCCCAGGCCACGCGCTTGTTGATGCGCTTAAGATTCACCCTGGAACTCCAGCCGCACAGCGTGCCGGGCCAGCGGAATTTCTTCACCGCTACTTTCAACCGAGGCCTGGATGATTTCCGCCCCAAAGAAAAAGATCGCGCTGGAGTAGTAAATCCACACCAGCAGGATGGCCAGAGAACCCGCGGCACCATAGGCTCCGCCGACACTGCCATGAGACAGGTAAAAGCCGATGGCCCACTTGCCAATGGTAAACATCACGGCGGTAATGAAGCCGCCACGCAGGGCGCGTTTCCAGTCCAGGCGCGCATCAGGCAAATAGCGAAACAGCAGGGCAAACAGTCCGGCAAATACCGGCAAGGTCAGCAATTCGTTAAGGACGTCCCAGTAGTGGCCGGTGCGGGTAAACACCAGGCCCAGTAAAGTGCTGATGATCAGCGACACCATCAGTACAAAGGTGATGGCCGCAATCACACCGACCGACAGCACCCGGCGGCGCAACCAGTGGGCCACCGCCGCACCGGGATGGGCCTTGATGTGCCAGATACGGTTGAGTGAATTCTGTAACTGCGCAAATACGGTGGTGGCGCCCAGCACCGACATGGCAATGCCGGTGAGGCCGGCTGCGCTGCCCAGCGCCGGCCGTTCCTCGGCATTCTCCACAATAATCTGTGCTACATCGCGCGCACTGTCGCCCAGCAACTGCTCGATCTGACCGAACAGGGCCAGCTGAGCATTCGGCCCCATGGTGGAGCCGGTCCAGATGGCCAGTACGATCAACGGCGCGAACGACAACAGCGTGTAGAACGAAAGGGCGGCGGACAGCGACAGCACGTTGTCGGCGACAAAACCTTGCGCCGCCCGGTACAGGATGGTGAAGGGTGTGGCCCGGCTCATGCACCCTCCATGGCCTGTTTCCGGTCCGAGTCCTGCTGGTTTGCCTTGGCGGTACTTGTGCTGTCAGGCGGCGGACACTCCGGGCCATCGCCTTCGCGCGTCAGGAATGTGCCGACATATCTCAGCGGCGGGTAATGCTCACAGACCGCCTTGAGGCAGGCTACCAGTGGCACGGCGATCAAGGCACCGGCGACACCCCATAACCAGCCCCATACCACCACCGAGATGAACAGGACCAGGGGGCTGAGCGCCATGCGTTTGCCCAGCATCGTAGGTGTGATCAGCTGACCCTCCAGCGTGGTCAGCAGCAGGAATACGCCAGGGACCAGCAGTGCGTCAGCCAGCCCGTCAAAGGTGGTCAGACCCACCAGGGTCAGCACCAACAGCGATGCCAGCGCGCCGACATAAGGGGCGAAATTGAACAAGGCCACGATGGCACCCCATAGCACCGGATTGGGCACGTTCAGCAGGTACATCGCAAGCGCGGTGGCGGCGCCCAGCATGATGTTGATGATGGTTACCATCGCCAGGTAGCCTGACAGCTCGGCCTGGATGCAG
>JBFIHZ010000453.1:0-2461 GCA_041601535.1 Lysobacterales bacterium
ATTGTGGCTACAAGGGGCTGGATAATTATTCCCTGTATGCGGTGCAGGTGCTGGGCATGGATGAAGTCGATGGTGCCCGCTTTGCTACCTGGGGCGCCTATACCCGGCCCTTTGCTGCGCTGGCGGCCGGACTGATTGCCGACCGCTTCGATGCCACACGCTCCATCGGCGTGACGTTTTTGTTGCTGCTGGCCACCTATGCACCCCTGTCCGTGCTGGTGCCATCCGGCACCGGCATTTACATGATTTACCTGAACATGCTGGTGACCTTTATGGGTGTCTACGCGCTGCGCGGCATTTATTTCGCGTTGCTGGAAGAAAACCGCACGCCGGTGCATTTAACCGGCGCCACCGTGGGCATGGTCTCCCTGGTCGGTTTTACGCCGGAGGTATTCTTCGGACCCATCACCGGCCGCATCCTCGACGCCAACCCGGGCGTGGTCGGACACCAGAACTACTTCCTGTTTCTGGCCGCCACAGCTGCACTGGGCATGGCCGTGGTGCTGTGGTTGCTGTGGCTGCGCCGCCAGGGGGTGGAGCGCTTGTGGCCGGAAAAACATTTGGGGTCAGAATAAAGGGACAAAGCAAGCCTCAACAATTCAAATTAAAGAGGATTTAACCTGCCCCATACTCTTTTGGTTGAAAACGCCGATTCATCTTACATCCGCCAGCTCACTGTGATGCCATATGTACGAGGGGCTGCGGGTACCGTCCAGCCAGACCCAACATTGGGAAAGTTGTTCAGAAAGTAGTCCTTGTCGAGCAAATTATCGGCCCACAAAGCGACTTCCCATGCATTGCCTGGAAACTCGTAGGCAATGCGCGCGCCGACGACGGTATGTGCCGGGATGGCGCCATATTCCAGGTTATCTGCATCGCCATAATTTCTGCCGCTATGGCGGACATTGGCCTGCAGATTGAACAAGCCACCATTGCTCAGGCCATTGGAGTAATCCGCCAAAAGAGTGTAAGAATGTTTGGGAGCCCGGCGTAAACGATTGCCTTCCCGGCTGCCCAGGGGTGGTGACCCTACCGGCAGCAGGAACCCATCAGGCACGAAAAAGTTTGAATACGCGGTGTCGAGATAGGCATAAGTGCCACTCAGGGCGAAAGTGTCAACTGGCGCAAAGGTGAACTCCAGTTCGACGCCCTTGATTTCGGCATCGGCCGCGTTTGAGGTGAACAGCACCGGCGTACCTGTGGTGCTTGCTTCAGGAATCAAGGACTGCACCACTTGCAGATCCACGTAGTCCATATAAAAGGCCGAAGCATTAATGCGTAAACGGTTTTCCAGCCACTCCGACTTCAGGCCCAACTCATACAACCAGGCGGTCTCCGGGTCGAATGGCTGCGCTGCAACAAATGCCGTTGGCGCGAGTCCCTGGTAACCACCGGATTTGAATCCTTTTGACACGGAAAAGAAAATGAACTTGTCATCAGTCAACTGGTAGTCGATGGTTGCTTTGGGCGTAAACTGTTTCCATGAGTCACCGGTGTCAACCAGATAATTCTCAGTAACCACCAAGCCACCAGCAGTTCCCACCCGATTCAGGTCCTTTTTCTCGTAGGTGTAGCGCGCGCCTGCCGTGACCCTCAATTTGTCGTTAATGCTGTACGTCGCCTGAGCGAATGCAGCATAACTGTTGGTTTCGTTATGTTGCAGATCACCACCCAGCACCTGGGGCAGGATATCAATCAATCCACCGGCACCATCTGAAACGACCAGCCCAAGATTTGAGGTTTCGTTACGGTCCACCTCTTCATACAGATAGTACAAGCCCGCCACCCACTCCAGCGGTCCGTCGCTATCCGACATCAAGCGAAATTCCTGCGTGATGGTGGTAGAAGATTCCCAGGCCGGATTGTCTCCCACGAAGGTGAACGGGGCAGCGCCGGTTGACAGCCTCACACGGGCAACGCCACGGGTTCCCAAAATATCTGATGCCACGGAGTCAACTTCGCGAAATGATGACAGTGAGGTGAAACGCAAGTCCGATTTCAGTGAGTAATCAATCCGCCCGGTGACACCCCATGAGTCCAGTTTGTAAATGCCCGGATCATCAAACAGTCCGGTCCTTATGCGGTTTTCGTAGTTGTTGATAGCAGCTGAATCAGTGCGATAGAAGTCGCCGCCATTACCAGGACCGGGCAGGTAATAACGTGCCGTACCGTTTTCATTGACAGTCACGTAATCCGCGGTGAAATTGAACTCAAGATCGTCTGATGCCAGCCACCTTATTGCGCCACGAACACCCTGGGTATCAATCCCCAGCTGATCGATCTCATCAAGCAATTCGGGTTGAGTAGTGGGAAAGAACTCGGGAAACTCGTTAACGACAGACTTCATATAGCCATCGCGTTTGCGGCTTGAAAAAGCAACTTTCCCGTACAGGTTTTCAGCCAGTTCGCCACTGGCATAGCCACGAAGTTCGTTGGCATTCAGGTTTCCGTAGGTCGCCTC
>JBFIHZ010000454.1:0-2451 GCA_041601535.1 Lysobacterales bacterium
CGCTGCCGGAAGGTGTTTGGGCACGGTGGCAAAGGTGCAGTAATGGCAGAAATCCCGGCACAGCCGGGTCAGCGGAATGAATACCTTGCGCGAATAGGTCACCAGCTGGCCGTGGCCCTCGTCACGCAGCGCGGCTGCGCGCCGCATCACCTCGTCTGCCGGTGCGTCGCCCAGCTCGGAATACTGCTCCAGGCTGGCCGGGCACGAGCCGTGCGCAGCGTTAGTCCTTGCCCTCGCCGCGTCGAACGGTGGTCCGGCCTCGTCGCGGAAGTCTGCCTCGGTCATTTCCGCGTTGTGCATCAGGTCCATTTCGTTGATCAACCTCCAGGTTGCACTGCTGCGGGATGCAGCGTGCTGCCGACCATAGTCCAGAACCCGCCTGACATCGGCGGGCTCATCAATGTCCATTGCCAGGGTTTGTGACTCGCCAGTGATTACGTTGACAGCGTGTTTCCGGGCCTGCAACTGGTGCAGCAGGAAACTGTTTTTACCGTAACGGAAACGGAACGGCTGATACACATCCAGCAGCAAACCGTTGGTGCCGCCACGGTCGAAGGAGGGACAGATTCCCACAGCGGCACCACCGGCTTGTTGCAGTTGCTGCGTCAAGCGGCTGAGCAGGCGATCCATCCCGCGGCCACTGACCAGCGGGACATCTGCCGGGATAATCCATGCCAGCCGGCCTCCATGCTCGCGAATCGCGTCGATACCCTGCGTGATGGCTGCATTCATGCCTCCGCCCGCTTGCCGTTCGGTAATCACCTGTACATTGGCAAACCTGGCCACCCAGCTGGCGACATCCTGATCGGCCGTTACCACCGCGATGTGCTCTATCACCCGGCTGCTGCCCAGCGCCGACAGCACATCCTGCAACATGGCACGCGCCAATGCCTGGCGCTGTGCCTGTGTCAGGCTGACCAGACGCTGCTTGGCCTGATCCAGTGACTTCACCGGAACCAGCGCCCATACGGCTTCGCCGCAAGCGTTACTCGAGGGTGCGGAGCCTGACTGGGATGGCGCTGGCTTTGGCGTGGTCATTTCAACTCAAGACTATACAGAATAAGCGGATAAGACCTTATCAAGATGCTGCCCGGTTTGCGCGGAAAATTCCGCGTCCAGCGCGTGGAACGGGCTTATTTCACCCACCAGCGCTGACTGCAGACTGGCGTGTTTTCCAGAATAAATCAAGCCGACCGGTATACGTGATTGCTCCACCAGTTCGTGCAGGTGCGCGAAGGCCTGGCCGCGGTGGGAATTGCAGTAGTCCGGGTCCGTATCCACATCGTGCACCTTGTTCATCCATTCAGGATAGGTGTCGTTGTAGGTCACGCACGGTGACAACACTTCGATAAATGCCATACCCTTGCCCGCGCGGGCGTGGTGCAGGCCCTGCACCATCAGTTCATTAAGCTGTTCCGACCGCGTGGTGATGGCCCGCGCCAGGAATGAAGTGCTGCGGATCGACAAGCCGAACAGCATGGCATCGAACGGGTCCTCCTCGGGTGCTGTCAGTGAAACTTCCTTGGTGGGTGAGTCCTGTCCCTTGGTCAGGCCATACACGCCATTGTTCATGATGATGTACAGCAGGTTGGCATTGCGTTTCAGCCCATGCAGCAAATGGCCGCCGCCAATGGCGTAGCCGTCACCGTCGCCGCCGGCGGCAATCACGGTAATGTCGGGGTTGGCCAGCGCAGCGCCGATGGCGGTGGGCAGAACCCGTCCATGCATTGAATGGTAGCCGTAGGCACCGATATTGTTTTGCACCGTGCCGGAACAGCCGATGCCGGCCAGCACCAGGGTTTCATGGGGCTCGATTCCGGCCGTGGCCAGCGCATGCTTGATCGCGCCCTGCACGCCGAAATGGCCGCAACCGGCGCACCAGATCGGGTGGCCGGTGGCATAGGTCCGGGTAGCTGGTTTGTTCACTGCTGTTGCGGTACTCATGCGTTGACGCCCTCCTGCATAATACGTTGGACCATTTCTCCGGCAGTAAATTGCAAACCGTCATAGCGCAATATGCTGACGATGTGGTCGTGACGTGCCCCGGCGCTGCGCAACAGGTCCGCCAGCTGGCCGCTTTGGCTTTGTTCCACCACCAAGACGCGTTCGTGGGCATTGATAAATTCGATGGTGTCTGGCAAAACCGGCCACAGCGTACGGGGGCGGTGGCAATGGAAACTGTGGCCTTGCCTTGCCAGCCGCTCAACCGCCTCTTCGATCACGCCACCCACGACGCCCACACCGATTATTCCCAGGCGGGCGCGCTCATCTCCCCATTCCACCGCTTTGGGCAAATCCGGCGTTATCGTCTCGATCTTGCGGCTGCGTTTGTCCATCATGCGCACGCGGTTGACCGGCTCGGTGGATACCCGGCCCCATTCATCGCGTTCGTTGCCGGTCACCAGGTTCATCGCATTGCGGGTACCGGGAAACGACATCGGCGAGATGCCG
>JBFIHZ010000455.1:0-2439 GCA_041601535.1 Lysobacterales bacterium
AACCGCGCGCTGCGGGAGCTCACCAAGGAAGGCTATGTTGAGCGGGTGTCCGGTGTTGGGACATTTATTGCGAACAAACGGCTGGAATCGCACCCACTGACCATCCAGAACATTGCCAAGGAAATCGAAGACCGGGGGCATGTGCATGAAAGCCGGGTGCTGTCTCTGGAGGAAACCCGGGCCACTGCCGAAATTGCCATATTGTTCAATATCGCGGTGGGTTCACGCCTGTTTCACTCGTTGATATTGCACCTGGAAAGCGGCGTGCCCATTCAATACGAGGAGCGTTACGTTTTGCCCCAGTTCGCGCCGGACTTTATTGAGGCCGATTTTACCGCCATTACCACCAACGAATACCTGATGGGCATCTCACGTGCCATCGACGAGATTGAACAGAACATTTTTGCCGAAGTGCCGAACAAGAATATTGCCAAGCTGTTGAAGATGGCCCCGGGTGAGCCCTGCCTGGTGCTGTTCCGGCGCACCTGGGTGAAACAGCGTGTGGTAACCAAGAGCACGCTGTACCACCCGGGCTCGCGCTTTCAGTTTGGCAGCCGCTACCGCCCCTGAGTCCGGGTGGCGGGCTTGGCCGGCTTATGCGCGGTCAGGCCGCCTGGCGGGACCGGCTTTTCTTCCAGGTGGTTTTAATGCGTTTCAGGCCAATCACGACTCCGGTCAGGCTGAATACCAGGCCCAGGGTGAGCAAAACCAGCATCACTCCATCCCACAGCGGTCGGCGGTTGACCAGGCCGGGAAAGTCCAGACTGTGCAATCCGTTGAACAACCAGCGGTAGGTCCGCCGGCTGCGGTCGATAACAGACAGTATTTCAGCGGAGCTTGCATCGATATGTACCCAGCTTTCGGCCGGGTCATCAAGTTTGATCTGTACCGTGCTGGCAGGCAGAGAGCCCGCTCGCAACTGGGTATAGGCATCGGCCGGTTCCAGCCAGCCAATGGACTGAACTTCTGCTTCAGGCCAGGCGGAACGCAGTGCCGAGCCAATCAGTTCAATGGATAATTGTTCCGAGGCTGGCGCGGACTGATCCGCAACCAGGTGAATTTGCTGACCGCTGGCCTGACGGGAAATCAGTAGTGGCTTGGAGCCGATGGCAGTAAGTTCCGCTTCCCGGAAGTGCCCCAAGGCCTGTAGTTGGTGTGGTGCAACGCGATCGGCCACCTCTTTTAATGTCATGCCACGGACTTTATGTTTCAGTTGAGCCGTTGGATAGGGCACCGAAAACAGTCGGCCATGGTCCATTGACAGCCAACCACTGAATATCCAGGTAATTACAAAAACGCCAGCGAACAGGCCCAGTATGTGATGCCAGCGTAACCAGCCACGGAACGGGCTGGCGCTGCGGCCTCTGAACCGTAACGCGTCGCGCATTCTTATAATGCCCAGCCAGGCGCCCAGCAGTGCGCCAATGATACCGGCCAGCGACAACCACCAGACGACCTGGTCCCAGGCAGCCCAGTTTTTGCGCAGCAGAGTGGGGTAAATCCAGTGCACCACGGCACCGAGGTAGTTCCAGCCGCGCTGACTGCGGTTGGTGCGCTGGACGACCTCGCCGGAAGTTTGCGCAATATAAATTTCCGTGGCCTGGCCGTCATCAAGGCGAACCCGGTAGAAGGGCCGGTATGCATCGAAATCGTTGCTGACCACCCACTGGTCATAGTCCAGCGGGCCCTGGATGGCTGAAATTTCCGAGCCGGAGAAGTTCCGGGCGATGCGCTCGGCAGCATCTGCGGACAAGTGAGATACGGGTTGGCCATCATCAGCGCCGATTGCTTTAACCGGACCCTGCTCCGGGTGAACCACATAGACCGCTTGCCCGTCGCGGTCGATCAGTCGAAGCCGTGAAACAGTTACAGCGTTTGCCGCCTGCAGGGCTTGCCCGGGCGCCACCGCAATGCGGCTGGCGTCCACCGCCGTGCTGTTACTTAAGCGGTCGGCCTGGCCGAGGGAAGGAAACGGTACATACATCAGTACCACGCCACTGAAAAACCACGCCGCAAAAAGCAGGCAGAGCACCACGCCAATCCAGCGATGCAGTTGTACCGTCAAACGGTTCAGGTTCATCTATCCCTCGGTCGCGTCTGCCTGGCACGGACGCTATACTGCTGCGCCAGGCGCGGCTTGTAGTTGGATGCGGGAAACCGCGTTGTCAGCCGTTACATTGACTGCCATGCCTGCGGGAGTTCGCGCACCAGAAAGATTGACTGCCAGGCTGCAAGTTCAATCCTGTAGGGTCCGTAGACTAGCTGTATATGGTGGTCCGGTCAAGAAGATAACCCGCGCTAACTGCGCGTTTTTAAGCGCCTCTTGACGCCCTGTTAGCCAAGGTTAATCTGTAAGCTCGCAGGCACGGCCTGGAAATAAAAGGTGAATAAATGACGATTGATCAGGACTATCCGATAGGCACCCCAGGCAAGAAATGG
>JBFIHZ010000456.1:0-2431 GCA_041601535.1 Lysobacterales bacterium
CGCTGCCGGAAGGTGTTTGGGCACGGTGGCAAAGGTGCAGTAATGGCAGAAATCCCGGCACAGCCGGGTCAGCGGAATGAATACCTTGCGCGAATAGGTCACCAGCTGGCCGTGGCCCTCGTCACGCAGCGCGGCTGCGCGACGGCACAGATCTGCCACGGATTGGTCTTGAGCCATTTCCCCGGCTTCGCTGCGGCTGGGATGCAGATAAGGGCTTGGCTGCTTTTCCGGATAAGTCATAACTGTTGAGTCCTGGGTTGGTCCGCTGTCCGGCCCAGACTGCTTTGTTCAAGGAAGTTCCAGGTGTGGGTTTTCTGGAATTCCGGATGCTGGTGGCAAAATTCAAGCAAATCCAGAATATCGCAAGGCTCATCAATATCCATGGATACCGTATCAGAGTCCAGAATTACTATATTGGTGCTGAATACCCGTGCCACACTGCAGTGCAGGTTGAAGCTTTTGGGACCGTATTGAAACAGAAAGGTCTGATGAGTGTCGATAAGAAGGCAATTGGTACCGCCACGGTCGGCTGAGGGTGTGATACCAATGGCTGCTCTGTAATTGATGGCCTGGCGCGTAAAGTCCCTGATCAGCCGATCGATTTCATCAGCAGTAAGCAACGGGATATCGGAGGGCACGATCAACACGCGTCTGCCCTGGCGTCGTTTAATGGCCCATACGCCGTGGTCAATGGCTGTGTTCATTTCGGCACCAGCTGGTTCCGCCGTCACCGATATGCCGCGTTGCCTGGCGATGTCGGCCACCTGATCGTCAGCGGTGACCACCATAACCCGGTCAATCAGTTCGCATAGGCACAGCGCGTCCAGAACATCGGTCAGCATGGCCCGTGACAGCCCCTCGCGCTCGGCACCCAGAAACGGTTCAAGTCGCTGTTTGGCATCCGAGAGCTTTTTTACCGGGACCAGTGCCCACAGCATTTTTTCCGGATTTTCAGTTTCTTGCCTGGATCTGCCCGGATTAACCATTTCACTTACCAAGGGAGAAATGTCTTGTGACACTGACTCACCGGGCTCCGCTGCGTATAATCGTTTCAATCCTCTTACACCGCATAACCAGACAGCACTGAGTTCATATGTGAGGAGACGCGCTCAGCGTACTGTGCCTCCAGCGCATGAAACGGCGGAATGTCTTTAACCAGTGCAGACTGCAGACTGGCGTGGTCGCCGTTATAAATCAAACCAACCGGCATGCGGTTTTGTTGCACCAGGTCGAACAGGGTGGCAAAGGCCTTTCCCCGGTGGCTGTTGTTGTACTGGTCATCGGTGTCAAGATCGTGCACACGATTCATCCATTGCGGGTAAGTGTCGTGATAGGTCACGCACGGCGACAGCACTTCGATAAATGCCATGCCCTTGCCCGCGCGGGCATGGCGCAGGCCTTTCACCATCAAGTCATTGAGCTGCTCTGAGCGGGTGGTGATGGCTCGGGCCAGAAACGATGTGGTCTGAATGGATAGCCCGAACAGCATGGCATCGAACGGATCTTCCTCCGGGGCCGTCAGTAAAACCTCCTTGGTGGGTGAGTCCTGTCCCTTGGTCAGTCCATACACGCCATTGTTCATGATGATGTACAGCAGGTTGGCATTGCGCTTCAGCCCGTGAAGCAAATGGCCGCCGCCAATGGCGTAGCCGTCACCGTCGCCGCCGGCGGCGATCACGGTAATGTCGGGGTTGGCCAGCGAAGCACCGATGGCGGTGGGCAGAACCCGTCCATGCATTGAATGGTAGCCGTAGGCGCCGATGTTGTTTTGCACCGTGCCGGAACAGCCGATGCCGGCCAATACCAGGGTTTCATGTGGCTCGATGCCGGCCGTGGCCAGCGCATGCTTGATCGCGCCCTGCACGCCGAAATGGCCGCAACCGGCGCACCAGATGGGTTGTCCCGTCGGGTAGGTTTGGGTCATGCTTGTTGCTCCCCGGATTCAAGAATTTCGGTAATTTCCCCGGCTGAAAACTGCAGTCCGTCATAGCGGAGAATGCTGATAATGTGATCACTGCAGGCGCCTTCACTCTTGAGCAGGGCCGCCAGCTGTGCTCCTTCGCTCTGCTCAATAACAAGCACGCGCTCATGCTTGCGAATGAATTCCAGCGTATCCGCCAGTACCGGCCAAAGTGTTCTTGGCCGATGGCAATGAAATTTCAGGCCTTTGCGCTCCAGGCGCTGGACGGCTTCTGCGACCACGCCGCCAAGTATGCCCGTGACGATAACGCCTGTTGGCGCGTCCGGGTCACCCCATTCCATGCCTTTGGGCAAATCCGGCGTGATCGTTTCGATCTTGCGGCTGCGTTTGTCCATCATGCGCACGCGGTTGACCGGCTCGGTGGATACCCGGCCCCATTCATCGCGTTCGTTGCCGGTCACCAGGTTCATCGCATTGCGGGTACCGGGAAACGACATCGGCGAGATGCCG
>JBFIHZ010000457.1:0-2423 GCA_041601535.1 Lysobacterales bacterium
CAGCAGCAATTTCAGGAGCGGTTTGCCGGTGGGCAGGTGGCGGGGCGTGTTGCCGCGGAGTTCGGAAGTCCTGTTGGCAGTCATTTTGGGCAGCCTCAATGTTGGTTCAGACAACAGCAAGTATGCACCCTTTACGGGTGTCCCCTACGAAGACCGGTCTACAAGGGTAAATCTTTCACCGTGGAAAATCAGGCCTGCAGCGGGGCTGCCGGGCCCCTGGCGCGGGGCGCAGGGTCAGTATTTCAGCCCCAGTTCGCGGTAAATGGCGGACATCAGCCAGGCCGGGCCGATCAGCAGAAACTGCAGGTCTTTCATAAAGGACGGGCGTTTGCCTTCCACCATATGGCCGATAAACTGGCCGATCCAGGCCAGCACGAAAACGGCCAGCGCGATACTCCACAGCGGCCAGGGGGCGGCTGCTTCGATGATCACGGTCAGCCAGGTCAGCAAAATCAGGAACATGAACAGGCCGGTGCCCAGGCTGACGGACAGGCGGTAGTAGTAAATCTGTACCAGCAACAGGCTCAAGGTTGCCCAGTTGACCGGCACGAGATCGCTCTGCCAGGCGGACGGAAACGGGATGGACCACAGCAGCGCGATCACGCTCCATACGATGGGTGGCACGCACAGCCAGTGCACCAGCTTGTTGACGCGGTTGCGGTGGCTGTCGCCGTATTCGGCCAGCAGGGATTGCAGAGCTTGCATGGCTACACTCCTGGGTTCTCCTCGAGTTCCGGCCCGGTCAGCCGGGTCAATGCTTCCTGGTACTTGGCGGCGGTGGCCGCGATCACATGGGCTGGCACCTTGGGCCCGGGCGGGCGCTTGTTCCAGTCCAGGGTTTCCAGGTAATCACGCACAAACTGTTTATCAAAACTGGGTGGGCTGGTGCCCGGCGCATAGGTTTCCATCGGCCAGAAGCGCGACGAATCGGGGGTGAGCATCTCGTCCATCACGCGCAGCTTGCCAGCGGCATCCAGGCCAAACTCAAACTTGGTGTCGGCGATGATGATGCCGCGGCGGGCGGCATGTTCCACCGCGAATTCATACAGCGCGATGCTGGCGTCACGTACCTGGTTGGCCAGGTCATCGCCGATGTCCTGGCGTACCTGGTCAAACGTGATGTTCTCGTCGTGCTCGCCGGCGGCGGCCTTGCTGGACGGCGTGAAAATAACCTCCGGCAGGCGGTCGGCCTGGCGCAGGCCGGCCGGCAGGCTGACCCCGCTGACGGAGCCGCTGCGCTGGTAATCGGCCCAGCCGGAACCGATCAGGTAGCCACGCACGATGGCTTCCAGCGGCAGCGGTTTGAGGCGCTGCACAACCACCGCGCGGGATTGCAATTGTTGCAGCAGATCCGGTTCGCTGATGAAGTCGCTGAGCTGATGGCCGGCCAGGTGGTTGGGCACCAGGTGGCCGGTTTTATTGAACCAGAAGGCGGAAATCTGGGTCAGAATCTCTCCTTTGCCGGGAATCGGGTCGGGCAGCACCACGTCGAAGGCGGAAAGGCGGTCGGAGGCGACGATCATCATCAGGTCGTCGCTGAGTGCGAAACTGTCGCGCACCTTGCCCTGGTGAATCAGGGGAAACTGGCTGATCTGGTCAGCGTGGTACAGGCTGGCTGGCATGGTGAAAACGGGTCCCCGTGCAATCTGGTGTGGAAAGAGATGCGCGTATTGTACGTGGCGCAGGGGCCGGATTGCGACCCGTAAACCATGGTTTTTCCGTGGTAAAACAGTGGCTGCGGGTGCAAACCCGTGGCAAACATGGATAATGCGCACGCGTGGGCCACTGAAAAGCCCAGCACACAACGTCAGACACGCAGGGCCCGGCGCGCACGGCCCGGCAGGCAAGGCACAACAGGCAAGGCACAACAGGCAAGGCACAACACGATATGGCAAATACCCAAACATTCAGCTTTCCCAGGCACTGGTGGGGCAAACTCATCGGCGGCGTGCTGGGCCTGTTGCGTGGTGGTTTGAGTGGCGCCCTGGTGGGTGCCCTGATCGGTCATTTTATTGACCGGTTCTTTGCCGGGCTGGCCAGTGTCGGCAGCACCCGCGATGCCTTTTTCCAGGCGCTGTTCTGCTCGCTGGGCCACCTCAGCAAGGCCGATGGCCAGGTAACCGACGTGGAAATCCGCATGGCGGAATCGTTGATGCAGCGCATGCAGATTCACGGTGAGGACCGGCAGCGCGCCATCCGTTTCTTCAACCAGGGCAAGCAGCCGGGATTCGACCTGGAACAGGTGTTGCGCGATTTCGCCAGGCATTCATCAGTGCGCATGGATCTGCGCCATATGTTCCTGGAAATCCTGGTAGAAGCCGCCTTTACCAGCGGCACCGTCACCCAGGCCGAGCAGGAGGTTCTGGTCAAGGTGGCGCGGCAACTGCGCATTCCGCCGCAAATGTTTGCCGCCATGCTGCAGG
>JBFIHZ010000458.1:0-2390 GCA_041601535.1 Lysobacterales bacterium
GGCGCTGATGTTCATGTGGATGGTGCGTTCCTCTGACGCGTTGTTCCGCACCGTAAGACTTGTAACAGGCTTAACCGCGGACAGCTCCAGTTTGGAGGGCTGGACCACCAGGGTATCAGCCTGAAGGCCGCCAGCGAACAGCAACAGGCTGATGCCGAAGCCGGTAGCGAGCAGTGCTTTGAATGAGTTGAAGATTGGACTGCGCATATTTCCTCCTTGGATCATGCTTGTAGTCGGTGGTGGTTGAGTTGCCGGATGCGTCCTTCCTGGAGGCATGGGTTCCGGGCTCAATTCACTAACCTGGTTATTTAAATGCAATTAACATACCAATCAAACAGAAATGATTAAAATAAAGTAAATACAATATGTTATGAGGTAACATTAAAAGTTGCACGCCAGAATTTCTGACGCAGAGGGTCACTGAGCGACAATTCCCGGTGATTGAATAGCTGTTCTCCAATCTTCCTTTGAGCCGTTTAATGGCGAAATATCGTTGCGATTGCCGAAGCATTCTTGATCATGGAAATTGGTTGCACCTGCACAGCCTTGAGTACCAGCTGCCGCAACGGTTGAGTCGCTGGCTGCCAGAGCTGCTGGGCCCTGCCAACAGGCAGTTTCAGATACTGGATGGAGGCTGCGGCACCGGGCTTTGCACGGCCGCACTCAAGCCCTGGGCCAGCGGGCTGACCGGCGTGGATATTTCCTCTGCCATGCTGGCAAAGGCGAGTGCCAAGAACCTGTACGATCAATTGCATGAAGCCGAATTGACGGATTTTGTGAAGCACCGCCCGACGGCATTCGACCTGGCGGTATACGCCGATACCCTGTGCTATTTTGGAGACCTCCAGGAAATTCTGCAGGCGACCTTTGCGGCACTGCGCAGCGGCGGCATCGCGCTGTTCACACTGGAAGCATCCTCTTCAGCCAGTAAGGCGGACTTCACCCTGCACCCCACCGGCCGCTACAGCCATGCTGAATGCTACGTCGCCAAGACTATGACGGACTGTGGCTATTCACAGCTGGTTATCCGGCACGACTCGACTCGCAAGGAAGTTGGCACCCCGGTGCCGGGGCTGATGGTGTCGGCCCTGAAGCCCTGACCCAGTCCGTTTGAGCTAGGACTGTTTGCGTGGCGGCAGCCCGGTATGCTGGGTAAGCAGTTTGCCGCGCCGCTTGCGTTTTTCATTGGCCTCTTTGCTGTTCTTCCGTCGTGGCGCATGGTATTGGCTGTCGCGCGGCTGCTGGGCGGGCACCAGTTGTTCGGGCCCGGGGCCGATCAGGTGGTGCAGTTTCATGTCCTTGAGCGCCTGGCGAATCAGTGGCCAGTTTTCGGGATCGTGGTAGCGCAGGAAGGCCTTGTGCAGCTTGCGCTGGCTTGGGCTCTTGACGATATCCACGCCGTCGCTCTTGTAGGTAATTTTGCGCAGCGGGTTTTTGCCGGAGTGGTACATGGCTGTTGCCGTCGCCATCGGTGACGGGTAAAAACCCTGCACCTGGTCGGCTTTGAAGCCGTTGGTCTTCAGCCACAGCGCCAGATTGACCATGTCCGCATCGGTGGTGCCCGGGTGCGCGGCAATAAAGTAGGGGATCAGATATTGTTTTTTGCCCGCTTCTTTGGAGAACTTCTCGAACAGCTCCTTGAAGCGGTCGTAGCTGCCGATGCCGGGCTTCATCATCTTGTCGAGCGGGCCCTGCTCGGTGTGCTCCGGGGCAATCTTCAGATAACCGCCGACATGGTGAGTGACCAGTTCCCTGACGTATTCCGGATCCTCCACGGCAAGGTCATAACGCAGCCCGGAGGCGATCAGCACCTTCTTCACCCCGGGCAGCGCGCGCGCCTTGCGGTACAGCCCGGTCAGTGACGAGTGGTCCGTGTTCAGGTTTTTGCAGATGCCCGGGTAGACGCAGCTCGGCAGCCGGCAGGCCGCCTCGATCTTGCGGCTTTTGCAGGCCAGCCGGTACATGTTCGCGGTCGGTCCGCCCAGGTCGGAGATTACGCCGGTGAAGCCCGGAACGGTGTCGCGGATTTTCTCGATCTCCTCGAGTATCGATTCTTCTGAGCGGTTCTGGATGATGCGGCCCTCATGCTCGGTGATCGAGCAAAATGTACAGCCGCCGAAACAGCCCCGCATGATGTTTACCGAGAAACGGATCATCTCGTAGGCCGGGATGCGGGCATCACCATAGTTTGGGTGTGGCACCCGCTTAAACGGCAGGCCGAAGATGTAATCCATCTCCTCGGTCGTCAGTGGCAGCGCCGGTGGGTTCAACCACAACTCCCGGCCGCCGTGCGCCTGCACCAGCGCGCGGGCATTGTGTGGGTTGGTTTCCAGGTGCAGCACCCGGCTGGCGTGCGCGTACAGCACGGCATCGTTGCGCACTTTCTCAAA
>JBFIHZ010000459.1:0-2387 GCA_041601535.1 Lysobacterales bacterium
AATGTGCCCAATGCTGATGCCCAGCAGAAGGCAGGCGGCAGCAGCCTGTAAAGCGTTGCAGATATTGTGAACCGCCGCGCCATTAAAAGCGGCCGGTATGTCGCTGATGCGCATGATCTCTTCATGGCGGTCACCGTCCTGGAACACCATCCAGTCTTCGCCACGCACGGTTTCAACCACCACGAAACAGGGTGTTTCAAGCGCCGTGTCTTTCACCCGGTCCCGTAATTGCCCCATGCTCTGCTGCCGGGACGTCAGACAGACTTTGCGTGCCCGGGTCCGTAAAGCCATCGACAGGCCATACGGATCGTCCGCATTCAACACCGCACCGAATCGTCCCCGTTCCACCACGGCCATTTTAAAATCTGCAATTTCGGCCACGGTGTGCACTCCCTTGCGGCCCAGGTGATCTTCAGTGACATTGGTGCACATCGCGACATCGGCCCAATTGAACGAAAAGCCGGCCCCGCCGATGCGACCGAAGTACTCTTCCAGAACCACGGCATCCACTTCCGGATACTCAAAGACGCGATGGTGCTCGCCCAGGCCGATTTCATGCCGGTGCTGCTGGAACACCTCGTTGATATACACGCCGCCGGAACATGCCATTGCAGGACAACGCCCGGCTTTACTCAGAATCCTGCTGGTCATGCGGGTGGTTGTGGTCTTGCCATTGGTACCGGTGATGGCGACCACCGGAACCCTGCTGCCCGTGCCCTCAGGAAAAATCCAGTCAACAAACTCCTCAGCCGCGATTTCCATCTGCTCGGGCATGGCTTCAAACAACTGGTCCAGCCGTGGAGCAATATCCACGTCGACCACGCAGCCGTTGCCGGCGCTCCCGCCAGCACCCTGAAGCGGTTCGGAAATATTCAGGCAAACGATATCCACCAGCAACATTCCGGTGCCCAACTGCCCGGCCAATTGCTGCACCATGTGCCGGGTTGTGGCATGAACCGAATCGATTGACACTAGCTTCCCGGACGCCATCACGCACAGCAACCGACCGTTAACCCAAAGCAAACGGTGTGACCGGCCGGGGACCATTTGCTCTACCAACACATGAGCACTCACCCGGTGAGCGCGCTCCACGGCTGCCCTGGCTTCCGCTTCAGACTGCACGTTCACCGTCAGCCCCATGCGGTGACTGCGCAAACCCGGCCTGATGGTCACCGGGTAACCGATAACCCCGGCGGCGCGCAGCGCCTTGCGGGTCATCAACAAGCGGGGTGACTGGGAATCTGTATGCGGCAGCGGAATTGCCTGTGAGTGAAGATAAGCCCTCAGCTTTTCGCGATCGTGGTACAGGCCCACCAGGTGCGCATTGCGCGTGATGCTCAGGGTTCCATCAATAATGTGCTGGTAGCCACAATGTCCCAATTTCAGTAAAGAGTGGGGGCGTATCCTGAACTCACCGGCAACGCCCTTGTACGGGTCACGTTCCAGCTTGAACCAGGGGATATTCTTACGGTCAGCAGCGTCAATCAGTGCCTGGGCATCCGCCGGCAACACACAATCGAGCGCTTTCGCGAGATAATCCGGATAGGCTTCGGCAAAGCTTGTTGCCGGGTCTGAGCCTTCCAGTGACCAGGAAAAAGCCGGTTCGAGTTCTGTCAGCAACCGGAAGACCAGCTCTGCCGCACGCTCGCCGACTTCATCGTGCTCGTATTCGTACCAAAGCCATACACCATTGCCCGCCGTGTCCAGGCTAAAGCCCTGCTGGCTGACCAGGTGACCGGCCGATTGCTGAATGGCGAGAGCGGCGGTGGTGAGCAAACAGGAAAACGCAGACAAGGTATCGTCCGGCCGATGCCCGCTGAGCGAACGCAGTTCGTCCACCGGAATGCCATAGGATTCCAGCTCCGAGACAAGCGCCTCCACCAGCTGCGGCCAGTGCGCCCGAAACGCCGCCAACTCCTGTTCGGTTGGCACCAACTGCATCTCGACCTGGGTTTGATTGCTGCGCCGGTTGGGACCGATCAGCAGGAACGTGTTTCTGATCTCCATGGGCGATATTGTACGTAACAGTACCCTGCCCGTCGCTGCCCAAATGCACGCCGTGACAGGACCCGGCAGCACCAATGAAAACGGCCGGACCCCAACAGGACCCGGCCGCAGGTTCAAGCCCAATCAGCCTTACTTGATGTAACCCAGCTTCTCCAGGGTGATCAGGATGCGGTGGGCGGCAAGATCCGGCGTGAGTTCACCGGTGTCGATTATGACCTCGGCATTGCGCGGCTCCTCGTACGGGTCATCGATACCAGTGAAACCCTTTAGAATGCCGGCACGGGCCTTGGCGTACAGGCCCTTGCGGTCGCGCGCCTCGCACACTTCAATGGCGGTGGAAACATACACTTCGATAAAGCCGCCAAGTGGCGAAATCATGT
>JBFIHZ010000460.1:0-2364 GCA_041601535.1 Lysobacterales bacterium
ATATTGACAGTTAACGGATAATCACCGCCAACGAGTCAGGAAATTGCGCCCGGGATGTTGCAGCAGCGGCTTCCCAAGGTTTCCCGGCTCGCAATAGTTCAAGCGCAGAAAAGTCATAAGAGCTCGCATGTGCTTGTGTTTGCAGGAATAAAAATGGTGGAGCCAGCCAAGCTTAAGGCAGCCGAACCAACGATGACCCAACTTTTGGAGATATAAATGACTATGAAACGCGCACTGTTGACGTTGATCGCGGTTCTGATGGTTCCCGGCCTGGCCTGGGCACAGACAGAAACCCGTGCAACGTTCCTCGTGAAAAAAGACTTTGATGACGACAACCCGGCCGCAGTTGAAATGAACATCAGCTGTAACACCGGTTTGCCGCTTGACCAGTCCAAGATGATTGTTGAACAGCCGGAATACGTCGAATTCGTGGAAGTGGATTTCGACAGCGGCACCATGGACTGCACCGTTACCGAAACCCCGGTTGCCGGTTACATCACCACCTACAGCACCAACGGTGGTGATACCTTCAGTTCTGACCCCTGCACGTTCGAAAACGTGGAAGATGGCGATGAATACACCTGCGACGTTTACAACGAGCCGGCTCCGGTTGACCTGGTGATCAGCAAGGAATTCGTATTCGTCAATGGTGACGAAGGCAGCGATGACATCGACCTGGATTTCTACCTGAACCTGTACTGTGACGACAACGTCACCGTGCTGTATGACGAATCCCGCAACCACGACGCAGACCTGGACGGCGAAGGTGACACCACCTTTACGGTTCCAGTTCAGCCGACCTGGGAAGGCGGTAGCTGCTACATCACCGAAAGCCTGGATGACAGCGCCGTTGAGGGCGATACCTCTGACTGCCAGGATCTGCAGGTCAGCATCGGTTCCGGCGACAGCTGCACCGTGACCAACACCGTGTTCTTCGAAGGCATCCCGACGCTGAGCCAGTACGGTATGGCTATCATGGCGCTGTTGATGCTGGGCGCAGGCCTGGTGGGCTTCCGCCGCTTTGTCTGATTTGACTGCAGACAACGCACGACGGTAATAGCATGAAAATCCCCGCGGCAGCTTGTGCGCCGCGGGGATTTTTTTTGTCCCCGGAAAACGCCTATACTGGAATGCCGATGGCGAAATCAGCCACATGAATCTTTCGCGCTGCTCCAAGGTACTGTTGTTGTGCCTGCTCGCACTGTGGGTGGCCGGCAGCGCATCCGCGCAGCAACCGGCCGTAGCCGGCCCGGCGGCGGAAATCCTGGTCTACAAGAAATGGATTGGCGCCAGCGGGGGCAAGGAAGCGGATGTGCTGGCACGCTTGCAATGTGAAGGCGCTGAGACGTTTGAACCGCAGTGGGTCAATACCGGCAAAGTCGTGCAGTGGCCGCTGGCCGCCGTGCCACCGCAAGGCATGCTGTGCTCGGTGCACGAAACCGAAGAAGAAAGCTTTATCGCTGACACAGACGATTGCCTTGAACTGAGAATATTCCCCGGTGACCAGGCGGAATGTACCCTGGTAAATACCAAGCTGGTCAAACGCATTGACATGCTGAACCGCTATGGCCGTATCCTGATGATCCTGGTGATGCTGGCCGCGGGTTTGCTGGCGACGCGAAAATTCGGAACAGTGACGTAGGCTGGGTTGACGAAAATTGACAATTATTTACAGTTGTCGTAGTATTTATCCCAGAACACACAGGGCGCTTTAAACCAACAGACCGGCAGGATGCTGGTCTGTTTTGGTATCCGGCTCCTGAATCCCGCCATAGCCTTCAATTGACATTAATCTTGCGAACTTCCGGCTGAACTGTTTCAGGGCAGGGCATCGGCTGGATCCGGTGCACGTCCCAGGCTGACCCGTTCATGGCCGGCCAGGTCCTGCAGGCTGCGCACGTCCGTAAAGCCATTCAGGCGCAGTAATTCACGCACGCTCTCTGCCTGGTCATAACCGTGCTCCAGTACGAGCCAGCCGGCGGGGCGCAAAACGTCTCGCGCTTCTGCGCATATTTGCCGTAATGCCTGCAAGCCATCGCCACCCGGCGTCAGCGCCACCTGGGGTTCAAAGCGCAAGTCGCCCTGGCTCAGGTGTGGATCACCCCCGGCCACGTAGGGCGGGTTGCTGACCAGCAAGTCAAACCGTCCGGACAGCGCAGCGGTCCAGGAACCCAGGTGGAAACGTACCCTGGATAGCCCATTGCGCGTTGCATTGGCCTGTGCCACGGCCAGTGCTGCGGCACTGCAGTCGGTGGCGTGTATTTCCCAGCCGGGCCGCTCGCGGGCCAGCGCCAGTGCGATGGCACCGCTGCCGGTGCCGAGGTCTGCCGCACGGGCTGCGCCGCCCAGGCCGGGCAACTGCAG
>JBFIHZ010000461.1:0-2333 GCA_041601535.1 Lysobacterales bacterium
AATTCCAGCCCAGCAGGATATCGGTTCCGGGCAGGTGCTGTGCCAGCTCTGCAGGTCCGGGAGCAAACTCGATATGCAAATCAGGGCCGGCCCTGTCCAGTTGCGGTATCTCGAGGATGCTGCGCGCCCCGCTGACCAACAGTTTCATGTCAGGTCAACCACGATAGGCTGGCCGGGGAGGGGCAAAACCCATGATGGATTGCCACGCGGCCGGGTCGGTTGCGCCTTCGGTGCCAATCAGCAGCACCCGCGATGACCCGGTCAGTTGTAACTCGCCGGCCAGATGAGGATCTTCCATGGCCAGCTTCAGTGCGGCCAGGCCTGCGCCCGCGCATTCTCCGGCCACGATGGTGTTGCCGTCTGGAGTGCTGCGGTTCAGTGTCCGCATGGCATCAATGGCAGCATGGTCCGTGATGGTGATCACTGCATCCACGGTTACGTGAAGAATGTCCCAGGCCAGCAGTGAAGGCTCACCGCAGGCCATTCCCAGCATCATGGTGTTGAGCTGACCCCGGGCGGATTGCAATTGCCCATGCAGCACGCTTTGGTAAAGGCAGGCCGCATCATCCGGCTCGACCACCACGGTTACCGGACGATCCTCTCCCAGCCGGGCGGCATACCAGGCAGCCACACTGGCCGCCAGTCCGCCGACACCACCTTGCACGAATACATGCGTGGGCGGTTCTGAAAGTTCCGAGTCAATCTCGCCAAACAGCACGGTGTAACCCTGCATTACCCATGCGGGTATATGCGTGTAGCCAGGGTAGGACGTGTCAGACACCACATGCCAGCCCTGATCTGCGGCGGTGGCGGCTGCGACCCGGACGGACTCATCGTAATCGCCATGTACCCGTTTGACCTCCGCGCCGTAGCGCGCGATGGCATTCGCACGATCCTCACTGACGCCTGCATGAATGAAGATCACCGACTTGCAGCCAAACATGCTGGCGCCCCAGGCCACCGAGCGGCCGTGATTTCCGGCCGTGGCCGAAGTTACCGTGAGGCCGCTGATTATTGAGGCATAGTGCCCTTTCAGTAAGTTACCGACAGTAATGTCGGCCGCAACCACGCCCTGGTCTTGCAATACCTCACACACCAAGCGGTATACCGCGTAGGCCCCGCCCAATGCCTTGAAACTGCCCAGCCCGAACCGGCTGGCCTCATCCTTGTACAGCACGCGCTCAACACCGAGTTCTGCAGCGACCCTGTCCAGGTCCAAAAGCGGTGTTGGTGCATAGCCAGGCCACTGGCTGATAGCGGCGCGGGCCACATTCGCCTCTCGGGCCATAGCAGTGACGGCGGAAGGATAATTTTCCACCGGAACCCTTAGCGCAGCAGCGTTGAGAACAAACACGGAATCAGTCACCGGTGGCTAGACCGCGAGTACGCGGTTCTGTAATGCGGGCAGGTTCTGCCGCACCGATTGTTGATACTCAAAGTCCAGCGTGGCAGTGCAGAAACCCACCTGGTTCTGACAGCGGGCGATCACCGTACCCCAGGGGTCTACGATCATTGAGTTGCCAAACGAGTCCCTGGGGATGCCGTCCTCAACATAAGCCCCCGTCTGGTTGGCCGCCAGCACATAGCACTGGGTTTCAATGGCCCTGGCGCGGCACAGAACCTCCCAGTGATCCTTGCCGGTCATCAGCGTGAAGGCAGCGGGCGCGAACAGCACCTGGACACCAGCCTTCGACAATGCGGTATACAGTTCGCTGAAGCGCAAGTCATAACAAATTGTCAGCCCGAAGCGGATACCCTTGATATCAACAGTGACAATATCCTTGCCGTTGTCGTACGTGGCTGACTCCTTGAACACCTTTCCGTCTGGTGTGATGACGTCAAACATATGAATCTTGCGGTACCGCGCGATAATCTCGCCGGCCGGGTCAATCATGATGGTGGTATTGAACAGACGGTCTCCTTGTCGTTCCGCCATGCTGCCCCCGTGGATGTAGACGCCGTGTTCACGGGCCATGCTGCGCAACATCTCGCAGGCTTCGCCGCCCGGTATTTGCTCCGCTGCCTGGCGGGCGCCAGCAACGCAACCGCCCAGGTAAGTAAACACTTCCGGCAGGCTTACCAGGTCTGCGTTCGTTGCAGTGATCGCTTTGTTCAGTAAACTTTTCGTTGCGGCGAGGTTGGCGTTTTTATCATCGCGCGAGTTCATTTGTAGCAAACACACTTTCACAGCTAATCTCCGTTTTTGATGGCCGCCAGCTCAGCGCTGCTGCGTGACGGGGTAACAGGGCAACCAGTGCCCCTGGTCCACTTCCAGCCGTGCCGCTTGCCGGCGTACGGGGCGCACATTCCAGCCTTCGAAGTCGTATCCTGGT
>JBFIHZ010000462.1:0-2324 GCA_041601535.1 Lysobacterales bacterium
CCCAGCGAAATACGCGACCTTCAGTCGGGCGCCATCATCAGGACCTGATCAGCATGAATGCCAGCTCAGCTGACGCCCCATCTGCCGACCGGCCCGACCTCGGGGCGGTAAAGTCCTACCTGCTGAACCTGCAAACCTCGATCTGCACCGCGCTGCAGGAGGAAGACGGCCAGGCGGCCTTCCGTGAGGACAACTGGCAACGTCAGCCGGAAGACGGCAGTGTGGTGCAGGGTGGTGGCGGCCGCAGCAAGGTGCTGCGCGACGGCCAGGTGTTTGAACAGGCCGGTGTGAATTTCTCCCACGTCAGTGGCCAGCAATTGCCGCCGTCAGCCACCGCGGCCCGTCCCGAACTGGCCGGACGCGGTTTCGAGGCGCTCGGCGTTTCGCTGGTAATGCACCCGAAAAACCCTCACATTCCCACCAGTCACGCCAATGTGCGCTTTTTTCTTGCCGAAAAAGAGGGTGAACCGGCTGTTTGGTGGTTTGGCGGCGGTTATGACCTCACGCCGTATTACCCGGTGCTGGACGACGTGCTGCACTGGCATCAAACCGCCCAGGCGGCTTGCCTGCCGTTTGGTGAAGGTGTTTACCCGCGCTACAAGGAATGGTGTGACCGTTACTTTTACCTGAAGCATCGCGGTGAAACCCGGGGTGTGGGCGGCCTGTTTTATGATGACCTCAACGAATGGGGTTTTGAGCGCAGCTTCGCCTTCACGCGCGCTGTGGGTGACTCGTTTGTCAGCGCCTACCGGCCCATCGTGCAGCGCCGCAAACACACCCCGTGGACTGAACAGCAACGCCAGTTCCAGCTGTACCGCCGCGGGCGCTACGTGGAATTCAACCTGGTGTACGACCGCGGCACCCTGTTCGGCCTGCAGTCGGGTGGGCGCACCGAATCCATCCTGATGTCCCTGCCGCCGCTGGTGCGCTGGGAATATGACTGGCAGCCCGAGCCCGCTACTCCCGAGGCGGAACTGTACCGGGATTACCTGCGGCCACGGGATTGGCTGGGTGCGGAATAGGTGATTCTGAATATACGCTTGCGTCTGGAACGAACGCTGATACAGACTGATGGCCTTCACGACACAGTCCTTGTCACAAGAGTAAGCCGTTTATGATCACGCAAGCCATCGAACTGCCGGTAACGGCGGTGTCTTCCATTTGCCTGTTCGTATTGTCACAGGCGGTGGCCATGACCGCCGTGGCACAGCCATCGGAACCGCTGCTGGATGATGCCGCACTGGAGCCCATCCGCGTTGAAGCCGAGCGCATTGCCAACCTGCAACCCGCCGCCAGCTACCCGGCCATCGCCACTGCTCTGCGCTATGACCCGCAGGTGGACCTGCAATCCCGCGGCCTGGCGGAAGGACAGGCAGATGTGACGGTGCGTGGCGGCCTGTTCGAAAACACCGGGTTCACCCTGGGCGCCGCAGCCATCCTGGACCCGCAAACCGGCCACTACGCGGTGGAAATACCTGTCGACCCGGCCATGCTGTCCGCACCACGTGTGCTCACCGGCATGGATCATGCGCTGCGCGCTTTCAATGCCTCGGTGGCCACCATCGACTACGGCTTCGCCCAAATCGCCACCGGTGGCAGCGTTATCGTCGGCCTGGGGTCGGATGATCTGCGCTATGCCAGCGCCCGCGTCGGCCAGGCTGCAGACTGGGCCAATGGCGGCCGCTTTGGCCTTACGGCCTCGGCGTCCGGCTCAGCGGGAGATGGCAGCCTGCCCAACGGCGATCACGACTTCAAGCGCTTTTCGGCCCACGCCCAGTACGCCACGGCGCACAGTGAGACCAATGCCATCATCGGCTACCAGGACAAGTTCTTCGGCTGGCCTGGAGCTTACACCGGGTTTGCTTCCCTGCCCGAAACCGACCACATCAAGCAGGGCCTGCTGTTGCTGGATCACCGCCGCGACCACGGCCAGGGCTGGTGGCAACTGGGTGCATCCTACCGCTGGCTGAAAGATGATTACGATTTCGACCGCCGCACCACCGAATCCGGCACGCCCGGCTCGTTCGACCACAAAACCCGCAGTGTCACGCTGGGGCTGGCCGGCGAGCAGCGGGCCGGCGGCCTGGACTGGCATTTCGCCGCGCAACTGGCCGCGGATGAGCTGGTGTACTCCACCGACCTGACCAATGGGCATTTCAATTCACGCTCCTACCTGTCGTTCAGCCTGGCACCGGGGCATGCCTGGCAGCTGGATAACGGCAATACCCTGGCCTTGCGTGCCGGCCTGCGCGCCGACCTGTCGAACCGCGATGAAGATGCCCTGATGCCGTTGTTTTCCGCCAGCCTGGAAATGCCATCGGGGG
>JBFIHZ010000463.1:0-2305 GCA_041601535.1 Lysobacterales bacterium
AACCAGTTTCTCAGCGTTTTCGCCAACAGCGCACCCATCACCATCGGTGCGATGTTTATCCTCAGCAAGGCGCTGGAAAACACTGGCGTTATTGCCAGCCTGGGTGCCCACGCTTCGCGCCTGGCCGGACAGTCCTGGCTGCGCGCCATGGTGATCATGTTGCTGCCGGTGATTTTCCTGTCGGCTTTTATCAATAACACGCCAATGGTGGTGGTGCTCACCCCGGTTTTTATTGCGCTGGCCAAGCAGCAGGGTAATGCGTCGTCGAAATACCTGATCCCCTTGTCTTTCGCCAGCATCCTGGGCGGAACCTGCACGCTGGTTGGCACGTCCACCAACCTGCTGGTGGACAGCATCGCCCAGCGAGAAGGCCTGCCGGCGTTCGGTATTTTTGACATCAGTGGCGTTGGCATTTTGCTGGCACTGGCCGGCGTGCTGTACATGGTGCTGTTTGGCTGGTGGCTGTTGCCGGACCGGCCGGACCGGGCCCTGCACCTGCCCACCGGCGAGCGGCGATTCCTTACCGAGGCGATTATCCCGCTGGGTTCACCACTGGTCGACCGGCCGGTCAGTGACAGCGGACTGGCCCGCCACCGGGTACTGAAGATTCACCGCGGCAACCTGGTCATCAAGCGGGTTACCCCTGGCACCGTACTGCGGGCGGGAGACCGCCTGATCATTGAAAGCGAGCGCGATGATGTGGTCAGCCTGCGCTCCACCCGCAAGGTCAAGCTGGTAGACGTGGCCTCAGACGAACTGCAAACCCTGGCGCAGCGGCCCACCCAGCTGGTTGAGGCCATTGTTGGCCCCGAGGCCTCCATCATAGGCAAGACCCTGGCAGAGCTGAACCTGGAACGGCGTCACGGTATTTATGTGCTGGGCATTCACCGACACAAGAAGCGGCTGAACCGCAGCTTCGATCAGTTGCGGCTGCGGGTCGGCGACATCCTGTTACTGGAGGGTGCTGCCAGCGATCTTTCGCGGTTGTACCAGGCGCGCAGTTTTGTGAATATCGCGGTTCCGGAAATCCGCACCCTGCAACGTGAAAAAGCGCCTCTGGCCTTGCTGGCCATTGCCGCCGTGGTGGTGCTGGCGGCCTTGAATGTAATGCCCATCGTGGCCTTGGCGGTGATTGGCGCCACCTTCGTGGTGCTGGCTGGCTGCCTGACCGCGGACGAAGCGTATCAGGCGGTGCAATGGCCTATCCTGATGTTGATTTTCGCCATGCTGGCCGTTGGCCTGGCACTGGAGCAGACCGGCGCCATCGGATTGATTGTGCACGGCCTGGCCGCCCGTGCGGACGTCCTGGGACCCTTTGGCCTGCTGGTGGTCATTTACCTGGTCACCACGATATGCACCGAATTTATGAGCAATAACGCGGCAGCCATTCTGCTTACGCCCATTGCCATCGGTGCCGCGCTCAGCGCCGGCCTGGACCCGAAGCCGTTCGTGGTGGCCGTGATGCTGGCCGGCAGTGCCAGTTTCGCGACGCCCATTGGCTACCAGACCAATACCTTCGTGTACCAGGCGGGGGGTTACCGGTTTACCGACTTTCTGCGCATCGGCCTACCGATGAATGTGCTGGCCCTGCTGGTGTCGGTGTTCCTGATCCCACTGTTCTGGCCACTGCAGCCGACCGTCGGCTGAGAGCGCGGCAACGCTGTGTGCACGCGCCGGATCATTCCGCGCAGTGCACCGCCTGGTGGCATACCACGTCGCTGTCCGGCCGTTCCAGCTGAATGGTGGGGTGATGAATGCCAAAACGCTGTTCCAGCTGCTCCGAAACATCGTGCAGGAAGCGGTCGTCGTCGGGCATCGGCAGCATCACCAGGTGGGCGGTCAGTGCGGTATCCGTGGTGCTCATCGGCCAGATATGCAGGTCGTGCAATTCCACCACGCCGGGCAGTTCGCTGAGGTAGTCGCGCACTGCCCGCGGGTCGACACCACCCGGCACGGCATCCACCGCCAGGTTGAGTGAGTCGCGCAACAGGCCCCAGGTGGACAACAGGATGACCGCGGCGATCACCAGGCTGATGGCCGGATCAACCCAGGCATAGCCATACAGCCAGATCATCACACCGGAGATCACCACCCCCAGCGACACCGCCGCGTCGGCCGCCATGTGCAGGAAGGCGCCGCGGATGTTCAGGTCATGGTCCTTGCCGGAATGGAAAAACAGCGCGGTTACGGTATTGATTACCACCCCGACCGCAGCCACCACGATCATGGTTTTGCCTTCCGGCACCACCGGGTTCATCAGCCGGTTGACCGCTTCCCAGCCAATTGCGCCCACCGCGCCCATCAA
>JBFIHZ010000464.1:0-2285 GCA_041601535.1 Lysobacterales bacterium
ATGCCCCCGGTCTTCGATTTCCTTGGCAATGTTCTGGATGGTCAGTGGGTGCGATTCCAGCCGTTTGTTCGCAATAAATGTCCCAACACCGGACACCCGCTCAACATAGCCTTCCTTGGTGAGCTCCCGCAGCGCGCGGTTGACCGTCATGCGCGAGACCTTAAGCTTCTCGACCAACTCATTTTCGGAAGGCAGACGGTTTTCATCACCCCATTTACCGCTGTCAATCAACTCCAGCACGTGCTGTTTGACCTGTTCGTACAAAGGTACCCTTTCCCCGACTCTGGCCATAAGACAGATTCCTCTTGTAGTCACTGCATTGCGTAATGGCACACTGCTTCTTCTGCTGCGCCATTATAAATGTTGCCATATAGTTGTGTGTACATTTGATTCTACAACAGCAAACTTCCCTGAAGCGCTTTAGGGCGCCAATAAAAAGAAGGCCCTTCCCTCGCAAAGAATAATAGTTTACTTACTGCTTGATTTAAATATGTTCTGATACTATCCTGTATATACTGGTTTGTATAATCAGTAAAGGAAGGGTAATAGCTTCAGACATGACGTGAAGACGGCGCAGTACCTGACTACGCCCAATCGGTCACCGGCTTGCTTGCGCCCCCGGGGATGGTTATCAACCGAGCTGCCTATACTACAGGCGAACGGAGAGAAAAATGAGGTTTGTGAGAAATAAGTCCTTAATTGGCACGATAGGCGTAGTCACCTTAAGCATATTAACGGCGCCGGTTACTGCCCAGGAAGCAGCAGTAGACAAGCAGCGTGACCCGGTTCTTGAAGAAGTGGTGGTCACCGGAACGGTAGTCGGCACGCTGGACCTGATGAGTGAATCGGAAACCGGCAGCCGTCTGGGCCTGAGTGCTTTTGAAACCCCGGCATCCATCAACGTTATTGATGATGACACCATGCGGGCCCGCGGATTCCTCAGCGTGACCGAAGCAGCAGAAAGCATGGTCGGAGTAAGCTCTGGCGAAAACCCCGGCGGCCCAGCGGCATTTTCCATGCGGGGCTTCACCGACAACCAGATCACCACGCTGCGGGACGGCCTGCGTATCGGACCGGCCTCCATGGTCACCCGGCCGCAGAACACGTTCAACCTGGAACGGGTTGAAGTACTGAAAGGCCCGGCCTCGGTACTCTACGGTGAAGGATCGGTGGCAGGAACGGTTAACGCAGTTTCCAAAAAACCGGTGCTGGGTTCTGAAAACGAGTGGGAACTTCTGGCAACCTACGGCACTTATGCCACCTATCAGGCAGGCGTGGGCGCCGGTGGCTCCATTTCAGAAAACACTGCCTATCGTTTCGATATCAGCCGGAACGCTTCTGACGGCTGGGTGGACCGCACACCTTCAAACTCCACCAACCTCACCGGCTCCATCAAAACGGCGCTGAGTGATACCTTCGAGGCCATGGTCAGCCTGGATTATCTCAACGATGACCTGCCCAACAACTGGGGTCAGCCCATACTGCCCGCTGATGTGGTCAGTCAGCCCATCAACGGCGTTGTTGATACCAATGATGGCCGCCTGATCGACCGCCGCAACCGCTTTACCAATTACAACGTGGGCGACGACAAATCCGAATCCGACGCATTGTGGCTGCACCTGGATCTTACCTGGCAACCATCGGAAAACGTGTCGCTGCACAACCAGACCTACAGCTATTCGGCTGACCGCGAATGGCAGAACGCCGAGCAGTATATTTACGACGAATCGATAGCCATGATCACGCGCGACCGCTTCCATGTGTCGCATGATCAGACCATCCTGGGCAATCGCCTGGATGCGCTGTTCCACAGTCATATAGGTGACCTGGAAAACACTTTCCTGGCTGGCATGGACTACAACAAGATCGACTTCACCCGTATCAAAAGCTTTCCTGATGGTGACGCGGTAGACCTGTTCAATCCGGTCCCCGGCCTGTTTGGAGCCTTGCTGGAAAGCAAGAAAGCCACCGCCGACATCACCACGACCGCGTTTTATTTCGAGGACACGCTGGAACTGAACCCGAAGTTGCGGCTGGTGCTGGGCGGACGGTATGAGCGCATCAAGCTGGTGCGTGATGATTACTCCTGGTCGGCGCAGTACGGCGGTGGTGAGTTGCTGGTAGATGACAGCTTTGAAAACACCTTCAAGCCATTCAGCTGGCGTGCCGGACTGGTGTATGACATCACCCCCGAGATCGCGGCCTATGGCCAGTTCACTACAGGTAAAGACCCGGTGGGTACCGAATTGTTCTCGGTTGAATTCACCGAGAAGTTCAAGCTGGCG
>JBFIHZ010000465.1:0-2274 GCA_041601535.1 Lysobacterales bacterium
CCATATCTCTTTGCAGCCAGGCTGCACCGCTCCATCCATTCCCCAGTTCAACCGGCTGCGTTCAAGCGTTGGCATGGACGCGGTTCCTTTATCGAATCAAGGCTTGACAATAGTTAATAAAAGACATTACGATAAGCCCGTAACATCATATAACGATTAATATTTTTAGTGTGGACTGCAGATAAGAAGAAAAAGGAAGGGCACCAGAAAAACAAAAAACAACCTCATTTCATAAAAATTTCTACGATCCTCTCCGGCTCTGCCGGATTTCCGGGCGGGCCCTTGGTGGCCAGCCCGGATTTTTTTGTGCCGCCCAAACCGCCGGAAGATCTGCCGGGGTCAGAGTCAAGTGCCAGAGTAAAACTCCAGCAACCAGCAACATCCAGCGTGTTTAACTCTGGCACTTGACTCTGACCCCATAGCTACCATGGCTGACGGTGTAGGCGTTAAACGTCGTAAATCTGCCCACCGGCCGCTAGAATGAACCTCCACTGGGCCTACCTGAGGCAATTCAGCTTACGGATGAGTACCCACCCTCCAAAACTGGGACTATGGGCAAGCTTGAATTTGCGCTGGCATGAGCTGCTGCAGCGCGTTCTGCATGCCTGGGTGAAAACCCGCGTCATACCCGACCCGCTGGAAGACCCCCAGCGCGACCTGGGCATCGACCCGGACAAGCCCGTGTGTTACGCCATCGACAGCTATGCGCTGACCACCGTGCTCATCCTCGATCGGAGCTGCCAGCAGGCCGGCCTGCCCCGCCCCTTGCTGCCCATACCCGGTATGGCCGGGCTGGAGCCGCGCGCCTATGCCGCCATGCGGCGCAAGCAGGGGCTGATCATTCGCACCACCGAACCGCGCAAGCATTCTGAAATGCTCAAACAACTGGTGGACACCGTCTACGAAGACCAGAGCGCCGACGTGCAGATCGTTCCGGTCACCGTGCTGGTGGGTCGGGCACCCGACCGTGAAACCGGCCTGGCCAAGATTTTCTTCTCCGAGTCCTGGGAAATTGGCGGACGCCTGCGGCGTTTGATCAGCACGCTGGTCAACGGCCGCAACACCTTTGTGCAATTCAGCCCGGCCATTTCCCTGCGGCAAATGGCCGATGAAAAACTCGGTGCCGCACGCTGCCTGCGCAAGGTTTCCCGCATTCTGCGGGTTCATTTCAGCCAGGTACGGGCTGCGGCCATCGGCCCCGACCTGTCACACCGCCGCACCGTGATTGATTCCCTGCTGCTCAGCCCGGCGGTGGAAAAAGCCATCGACGACCAGGCCAGAGCGGATAAAACCAGCATCCACAAGGCCTGGAAAAAAGCACGCAAGTATTCTTTTGAAATCGCCGCCGACTATTCCTACTCGTTCGTACGGGTGGCCGCGATGGCCCTGACCTGGTTCTGGAACCGCATTTACGATGGCGTGGATTTACACCATTTCCGTGAGTTCCAGAAGCTCGCGCCCGACTACGAAGTCATTTACGTGCCCTGCCACCGCAGTCATATCGACTACCTGCTGGTGTCCTATTTCGTTTACCACAACGGCCTGGTGCCGCCGCATGTGGCCGCCGGCGTGAACCTCAACCTGCCGGTGGTGGGACGTTTCCTGCGCATGGGTGGGGCGTTTTTCCTGCGCCGCAGTTTCCGCGCGCAGAAGCTGTATGCGGCCGTGTTCAACGAGTACCTCAGCCGCATTCTGTCCAATGGCACGTCCATCGAGTACTTCATTGAAGGCACCCGCAGCCGCACCGGCCGCCTGCTGACACCCAAGTCCGGCATGTTGTCGATGACGGTCCGCGCTTACCTGCGCACGCCCAACCGCCCGATCATGTTCCAGCCCATTTACGTGGGCTACGAACGGCTGGTTGAAGGTGCCAGCTACACCGCCGAACTGTCCGGCCAAAGCAAGAAATCAGAATCCCTGCTGGACCTGTTCAAGGCGCTGGGCATACTGCGCAAGAAGTACGGCAAGGTACACGTGAGTTTCGCTGAACCGGTGTTTTTGGATGAACTGCTCAACCAGACCACGCCGCAATGGCGCGAAGACGCGCAAGGCAAAGAAAAGCCGGCCTGGCTGAACCCGATGATCGATCAGCTGGGCAACCGCATCATGACCGGTATCAATAACGCGGCCCACGTCAACGCCATCAACCTGCTGGCTGCCATCATGCTGTCCACGCCCAAGCATGCGCTGGGCCGCACCGAGCTGATCTCGCAGCTGGAAATGTATCTCGATCTGCTGGCCAATTGCCGTTATTCAGAACGCATTACCTTCACC
>JBFIHZ010000466.1:0-2250 GCA_041601535.1 Lysobacterales bacterium
CCAAAGGCGATCAGTGCGTTCAGGTTGCCGCTGGTGCCCCAGGTATCCTGCATGAACTGCTGGATGGATTCGCCGAAAAATGACGCGGTAACGGTAAACCAGCCGAAGATCGTGATGGAGATCACCGCATTCACCACCAGTGCGCCGCGCGTACCAAAGGGAAACTGGATGATCATGTAGGTGGTCAGCCGGGTTCGAGCCGCTATGGTCGCAGCCATGCAGCCAATCAGGCAGAGCAGGGCGGCGCCCGCGGGTATCGCCATGGCTGCCTGGTCCAGCCCCATCGACTGGCCGATTTCAGCGCCGGTCAGGAAAGCCGGAATGGTTATGGCAATGCCGATCAGAACCAGCGCGACGTGCAGGCCATGCACGGTTTGCGCTGCTGGCACACGGGCGGTTGAAAAATCCCCGTTTTTGCCCTCAGGGTCGGTGTCTGGATCGGCTCGCTTGTGTTGGTGTTTCATGGAACCAGCGATTCAATCGGCTGGAAAGGCTCTTTGTATTTAAAAGCCTGAGGTCCGAATACTTCCAGGCATTCCGGCCGCCGCATGATGGGTGATGCGCTCAGGCCAAGCACTTTCACCCGCTGGCCGTATTTCAGCATTTCGCCGGTCAGTGGTTCCGCAGTTTCAGCGTCCAGAATACAGATCAGGTCGGGCACAATGGTTACGGTTCTGCCGTTGTGGCGCGCCGCCAGGTACTCGTTCTGCATTTCGATGACCATCTTGTCCTGCGGGTTACCATTGGCTTCCAGGCTGATCGTGCCAAAATGCCAGGCGTCGCGGATTTCGTGGGCAATATCGCTGATCTTGCCATCGAACAGGATGCGGCAGTGACGGTCGTCTGAAGGGTCATTCAACAGTTCAAGCAGGCCCTGGAATGGGCTGTCGCGCAATTCGCGCGACTCGCGGATGCAACGGCCGATGGCCAGGCTGAGAGACAAGGTGTCGTGCACGGCATAGTCTTTGACCTGCTTGCCGCTCATCGGATACAAGGCGGCGTAAACCATGGCGCCCAGGCTGGAAGAAACAGCCCGGCTCATGTGTTCCGCGGTGATGTCGTTGCGTGCATTGATGATGGCGCTGTTGCCCAGTTCGTCCATGATCATCACCGGGCTGGCCTGGCAGCCGTAGACGCTGAATGTGACCATTTCCAGGTGCGGAAAGGCCCGGCCCATTCCGTCCGCGTCAATAAGCGGCAGGCCGTGCTGGGCTGCAATGGCCAGGGTCATGACCGAATTCAGGCCGCCGATTTCCGCTGAAATCAGCGCGTCGATGGAATAACCCAGGTGGGCCTCCATTTCGCGCAACAGCCGGGTAAGCATGGTTTCCGACAGCAGATGTTCCACCAGCACGGGGGGTGAACCTATGCCGCATACCGACATTACCCTGGCGTCATCCGACAGCTCGCTGGCCTTGATCACACGGGGAAACCGGCCCTTCAGTACCTGTTGCTGCAGCATTAACTGGCCAACATAAGGGTCGCCACCGCCGCCCACGCCGAGGAAGGCCGCGCCGCGGGCCATGTCTCTGGCATCTTGCCGTGTTTCGATACGCATCGTATTCACTCCCCCAGTGCCAGGTCGCCAATGGCACGTATTTTCAGGCTGACCGCGTTGGCCTGCAGGTAGGTCATCTGCATTTCTTCAATTTCCACCACCTTGACGCTTTCAGGGATGCCGCCGGCATTAATCACTTCCTGCACCACCTGGTCGGAGACTTCCCTGATCACTTCCTCCCGCCCGCGTTCGCCATACTCCACAATTTTCTTGATGCGCGCACCCACCTGGCCGATGGCTGCGCCAATGGCATTAGCCACCGCCGCATGTTCCGGCCGGTGCAGCTCGGAAACGCCTTTCAGTGGCCGGGAAACCAGAATATGGCCACCGCCGACCAGGATGGCCGGTACCGGTGTTGCGCTGGTCTTCATGCGGTCAATGGCGGTCTCCACCATGCCATGGATTTCATCCAGGCTGGCCTGGACCAGTGCGGGTTCCAGCCCGCTCACGGCACTGGAATCACCGATATCGCGCTGGCCGGCGGCCACCGCGATGTCGGTGGCGGTCAGGGTGTTGCCACCGAATACCCGCGCTTCTTCCAGAATGCGGAAACCGACGGATTGCGGGCCTACACTCACAGCACCGTTGGAAGAGACGATGCTGCCCCCACCGAGGCCGACCGAAAGCACATCAGGCATGCTGAAATTGGTGCGTACCCCACCGATATCGTTGGCATCAACCGTTTCACGCGG
>JBFIHZ010000467.1:0-2250 GCA_041601535.1 Lysobacterales bacterium
AGCAGATGGCGCCGAACAACTCAAGGGCTCGGCCCGCTCGGTGCGCGGTCTGCATATCCGCGATGTGCTGGCACTGGTGGATGCGCATCAGCCCGGTCTGATGAAGGCCTTTGGCGGGCACGCCATGGCGGCCGGGCTGTCGCTGCCCAGGTCGTCACTGGATCGGTTCCGGCAGGCCCTGCAAGCAGCGGTGGAACGCACCCTGGACGGGGCCACACCGGAAGCGGAAATTCTGACCGATGGACAGTTGTCGCCGCAAGATATCGGCATGCCGCTGGCCCAGCAGTTACAGCAGGCCGGCCCGTGGGGGCAGCGCTTTCCGGAACCTTTGTTCGATGGCTGTTTCGACGTGCTGGAGCACCGCGTGGTGGGAGGTGCCCATCTGCGCCTGTCGGTACGGCCGCACGGTGGTGATGAAGCCCTGGCGGCGATTGCCTTCAATCACATGCCCGATGACCTGCCGCCGGGTGGCAGCGCGCGCTTGCTGTACCGGCTGGATATCAACCGCTGGCGCGGCACGGAAACCTGCCAGTTAATGGTGGAAAAGATCATCACCCAGCCCTGACTGCAGAAAGTCGCTTTTCACTTTTATGCCTATCCCCTTATACTAGTTACTTGCACAATTGGACTATCGATTGATCGAGCTTTTGTGCAGTCAACTTCAACAGGGAATCTGTCATGTCAAAAGCACCCTCCAGCCAACCCACGGCGGCAACAAAGATAACCACCTGTGAGGAATACCGGGCCAGCCTGAGAGGACGCAAGCTCAGGGTTTACCTGTTTGGTGAATTGCTGGAAGAACCGGTGGACCACCCGATGATCCGCCCCTCGGTCAATGCGGTGGCCGCTACCTATGATCTGGCCATTTCACATCCTGAACTGGCCAGTGTCATTTCACCGTTGACCGGCGAACGGGTAAGCCGTTTTGCGCATATCGCGGGCAGCCGCGATGACGTGGTGATGCAGAACAAGATGCAACGCCGGCTGGGTCAGCTGACGGGCACCTGCTTCCAGCGTTGCGTTGGCATGGACGCTCTCAACTCACTGCATTCCGTTACCTGGGAGATCGACCAGGCGCACGCAACCTGCTACCACCAGCGCTTCCTCGATTTCGTGACCCTGATCCAGCAACGCGGCTACGTGATCGGCGGGGCCATGACCGATGTCAAAGGGGACCGCAGCAAGTCGCCCCACCAGCAGGATGACCCGGACCTGTACGTGCGCGTGACCCGGCGCACGCAACAGGGCGTGTATATCAGCGGCGCCAAGGCGCACCAGACCGGCTGCATCAACTCGCACTGGCTGGTGGTGATGCCGACCATCCGGCTGGGTGAACACGACACCGACTATGCCATCATCGGCGCACTACCAGTGGACACACCCGGCATTACCTATATTTACGGCCGCCAGTCGTGCGATACCCGCAGCATGGAGCCGGGTGACATTGATGACGGCAATGCACGTTACAGTGGCCAGGAGGCAATGGTGATTTTCAAGGATGTATTCATTCCCAATGAGTACATTTTCATGGATGGGGAATATTCGTTTGCCGCCACGCTGGTCGAACGTTTCACCTGTTATCACCGCCGCAGCTACGTGTGCAAATCCGGTGTGGGCGATGTACTGATCGGCGCGGCGGCCACCATTGCGGATTACAACGGTGTCGACAAAGCCTCGCACATCCGCGACAAGCTCACCGAAATGACGCATCTGAATGAAACCATTTACGCCACTGGTATCGCCAGCAGCTACCAGTCGCAGCAGATGCCATCCGGCGTATGGCAGTGTGATGACATGCTGGCCAACGTGTGCAAACACCACGTGACCAAACTGCCTTACGACATCGGCCGGCTTGCGCAGGACCTGGCGGGTGGGCTGATGGTGACGCTGCCCTCGGAACAGGACTGGCAGCACGAGGAACTGGGGCCGCTGCTGCGCAAGTACCTGCAGGGGCGGAAAGACATTTCCACCGAGCATCGCATTCGCATCCTGAGGCTGGTGGAAAACATGACGCTGGGGCGCAACGCGGTGGGCTACCTGACTGAATCCATGCATGGTGCCGGCTCACCACAGGCCCAGCGCGTGCAGATCGCGCGGCTGTCACAGCTCGGGTTCAAGAAACAGCTGGCACAGGCGCTGGCCGGTATCGAGCCGGAAACCGCCGAACAGATAAGCGATGATCTCAGCGACTATTTCAACCGGGTGTTCCGGGTGGAAGCGCCACCTGCCGATTCCAACCAAGACAGCGCC
>JBFIHZ010000468.1:0-2242 GCA_041601535.1 Lysobacterales bacterium
CGTCATTTGCTGAATATCGCTGCTACAGCAGGTTGATTCCGCACTGTGGAGCACCTTGAGCCAGTGTGAATATTCTGGACGCCCCCCGTGCAATCTGCCATATAATACGGATTGGTACAAAAAAACTGTAAGCTCCTGTGTAGAAAACGATTGCATAACAAAATCCGGGGAGATTTAGCATGTTTATTACTACAAAAGGCCGGCTGTTCGATATGCTCCGGCAGTTCAATTCCAAGGCACTAGTACTGAACTTTCCATTATCGATGATCGGGCTGTCATGCGGGTTGTTGTCTTTTCCGCTAGCGGCCCAGGTGGAATCCAACGCGATTACTGCCTCCATGCTGGAGGAAGTCATTGTTACTTCCCGCAAACGGGAGGAACCGTTACAGGACGTACCACTGTCGGTGTCGGCTTACACTTCGCAGCAAATTGAGGCGCTGAAGGTACGGGATCTGGGCAACCTGACCGTTGGCATGCCCAACGTATCCATGGACGATATTGGCACCACGCCGGGCACCGCCAACTTCTCCATTCGCGGCCTGGGCATCAATAGCTCAATCCCCTCCATCGATCCGACGGTGGGGGTGTTTATTGACGGCGTTTATATTGGCCAGAATGCCGGTGTGGTCGTTGATATGTTCGACATTCAGAGCATCGAGGTGTTGCGCGGCCCGCAGGGCACCCTGTTCGGGCGCAATGTTACCGGTGGCGCTGTGCTGATCAATACAAAGCGGCCTACCGATGAGTTGGCCTTTTCGGTGCGCGCTGCCATCGACGGTAACCCCAACGGTGATGGTGGCTGGAATAAATATGCCATGGCCAGCATTTCCGGACCGCTCGGTGAGCAGGCGGGTTTCCGGCTCAGCGTGTACCAGAATTCCGATGATGGCTGGTTCGTAAACCAGTTTGACGGCGAGGATTTTGGCGAATCCGATACCACCATATTCCGCCCGGTTCTGAGTTGGAACCCCAGTGAAAACGTCCGCATCTCGCTGCGCTGGGAACACCTGGAATCGGATGGTGATGGCCCGGCAGGCCAAAGCCATACCAACGGCCTGGGCATCCCGGGTTTCTTTGGAAATTTTGACCGTGACAGCTTTGATTTCTCCATTGATAACAAAGGTTTCTTCGATATTGAAACCGATTTTGTCACCGCGGAAGCGAACTGGGACGTGGCATTCGGTGATGGCACAATCACCAATATCTTCGGCTGGCGGGAATACATTTCATCGGGTGAAAGTGATATCGACTCCTCACCACAGTGGATGTTTCACGCACCGTTCTGGAGTAATGCCGAGCAGTACAGCAATGAATTGCGCTACAACGGCCGCTTCGGCTATGCCAATGTCACCGTCGGGGCCTACTGGTTTACCAACGAGGTGAACTATCACGAACGCCGCAATCTGCTGGGTATTGCCACCGGTGGCGTGGCGCCGGCCCTGACCCAGGACGGCGGCGGTAATTACTGGGTGGATTCGCTGGCGGCTTTTGCCTCGGTGGACTATGACCTGAACGAAGACTGGACGCTGAATACAGGTATCCGCTATACCAGCGAAGACAAAAAAGCTGAAATCGCTTCACTGGTGCGCAATGTCAACAAGCCCTGCAATGTGGTGGTGGGTGGCACCTGTCCGTTTGATTTCAGGGATGATGACACCTGGAATGCCTGGTCCGGAAAGCTTGGCGCTACTTATGATATCGCTGGCGACAAACGGATTTATGGACACTGGTCCCGCAGCCAGCGCTCCGGCGGTTACAACCTGCGTAACACCGCCATCGACACGGTGAATTTTGGCCCGGGGCCGTTTGATGAAGAAACCGTGGACAACTTCGAGTTGGGTTACAAGTCCGAGTTGACCGGTGGCGGCCGCTTCAATGTCGCGGTGTTCTACAACCAGATCTCCGATATGCAGCGTGAAGTCAACCTGGCTGACCCGATAGCCGGCGTGGTGCAGGTAATCAAAAACACCGCCGATGCGGAAATCCTCGGTTTTGAAATTGATGGCACTTTTGCGCTGGGCAACAACACCGTGCTGTTGGCTTCGCTGGGTTATATTGACCCCAGTTACGACAAGGTCATTTTTGACCTGAATGGCGACGGTACGATCAACGAGGCCGACAAGGACCTTGAACTGCCCCGTGCGGCAGAGTGGACTTACAGCATTGGCCTGGTCAACGACATTGAACTGGGCGGCTGGGGCTACCTGTCATCGCGCATCAATTACGCCTTCCGCGATGACGC
>JBFIHZ010000469.1:0-2238 GCA_041601535.1 Lysobacterales bacterium
GTCCTTGATCTGGTAGATGCCCATGTAGGGCATGCGCACGGTGGTGCCATCAGGCTGATCATATTCATCGATACCCTCGAACAAGATCTTGTTGTCATCTTCCAGGTAATTGACGATGCGCCAACGGCTGGCCACCTGGTGTGGCCACAGCATGTTGATGCGCTTTTTCATGTACTCCTTGCCATCAAACGGGCGCGTGCCCACGTGCAGGTAATAGGTGCAGTCATCGCAGAATGCATCCAGCGATGCCTGCAGATCCTTGGCTTTCATGGCGTCAATATAGCGTTGTACGGCGTCCAGGGCCTGTCCCATGTTTCTCTCCGGTTTGGGTTTGGGTTTACGTTCGTATTTGGGTTTCTTGCAAAGTTTAAAAATAAGGCCGGAATGAATGCCGGCGTTCAGCCGGCGGCTGCCTTCTGCCCGGCCGGAATACTGGCCAGAATGGCGTCCACCGCCAGGCGCGCGCTCATGGCGGCGGCCGGGGTGGCAATAAAGCCCTCCGGTGCGCAGGCATCACCCACGTTGAACAGATTGGGCAGGGAAGTGGTCACCGGCATGTTGTAACCGGGCCAGCTGCGCGCCACCACATCCGGGTCATCAATATCACGCAACTGCACGTCCAGGATACGCCCGCCCTTGGCCTCGAAATCGGGGAAAAGGGTATAGACATCATCGATATTTGCCTGGCGCTCCTCTTCTTTGTCCATGGGTTGCAAACAGCTTTTGGGGGTGCCGTAGAAGGACATCAGGTGTTTGCCATCCGGTGCCCATTCGGGGCAGATATTGGTCAGCGGCACACCGGTTACGATGCGTTTCAGACCGGCCGCCAGCAAGGCGGAACGCGGTTCGAACAGGGGCTCATCTGACACCACGTAGGTGGCAACAATCGGAGTTGGCCGCACGCGTTCACGCAACTTGCTGACATAGGCATCATCAAACGCAGCCTCCCCGGCCAGCTCCAGCGTGGTGGCGGGCCCGGTGTTACTGATCACGATGTCGGCAGCCAGTGTTTGCGGCTGGCCATCTTGTTCAATCACCACGCCTGTGGCCCTGCCATTGGCGGTTTCGATGCTTCGGGTGGGCGTATTCAGCAGTACCTTGCCGCCATGTTGTTCAATTACTTTGGCCAGCGCGCGGCTGACTGCGACGAAACCACCTGGCACCATGGCGTACTTGTCCATGCGAGCCTTGGAAGCGGCCACATGGGCAAACCAGTGGCGCGCCGGGTATTCAAAATCATTTACCGCCGAGACGGCCGAGGTAATGGTGTGGAACAGTGAAATCAGCTCTTCGCTGTCGGTGTACTGCTCCAGCCATTCGCGGAAGGTTGGGCCCTCATCGCCGGTAACCATGGCGTCCGGGTCTTTAAAGGCCGCGCCAATCTTGGCAATGCTCAGCTGCAGGCCGACCTTGGCCATGGCCTTTTTGCCACCCTTGCCGTGCACCTTGAGGAACATTTCCAGCATCTTGCCAATACCGCTGCGTGCCGGCAGCGGCACGAACTCGTCACCGCCCTTGATCCAGAACCACATCTCACTGACTTCACGCACTTCAAATTCGGCGCCTACTTCAGTGCAGATTTCCGGCAGGATGCCGCGCAACTGATAAGACACCGCGCCACGCGGCAGCTGATAGCCATCAATAATCTGTGTGCGGCTGCGGCCGCCGACGGTATCGATTTTTTCGCACACGGTGACATCAAAGCCCTTGGTGGCCAGCAAGGCCCCGGCACACATGCCGCCGACGCCGGCACCGACGATGACTACTTTGGTTTGCTCTGTCATTTCTATTCCTGTAGTTAAAAACGATCTGGGTTAGTTCTGACCAGCGCCGGATTTCGCCGAACCACGGGGTCGGGCCAGGGTCCTGGTCATGCCAGTCTGTTAAGCACGCGTCTACGTTTTCCGGATGGACACCTTGTTCTTGCCGGACGGATCAATGGCATTCAATTGCAGGCCATTGATAATGAAACTCCACAACTGGCGGGTGAGTTGCGGCTTGGAAGGCCGCGGGCTGGATGCCAGCGCCTGGCCCACAGCATGACGCAGGCCGCCGCATATCATGGCGGACAGGATTTCCGGCTGATAGGCCGCAGGCAACTGGCCGCGCTGCTGGCCCTTTTTTATGTTTTGTGCCGCCAGCCGGATCACATCATTCCAGCGAGCCGTTTCCACCGCGGCCACTTCCGGGTCGCGTGCCAGGGTGGTAATGATTACTTCCGCCAGGGGGTTGCCATAA
>JBFIHZ010000470.1:0-2228 GCA_041601535.1 Lysobacterales bacterium
CCTTACAAGGTCAAGCGCTGCCAGGTGGATGTACCCGCCTTGCGGCGCATGGAAGACGGCGGCTGGGTGGCCTGTCACCGGGCCGAAGAACTGGATCTGGACATCTGATCCGACGCGGCGCTGACGGGATACGATAAACTACGCGTCCCCGCGAGGCGTGCTTGAAACCAGGCAAGCCTGCGGCACCGGCCGCGCACGGCCCAGGCAACCACAAGGATTTTCAATGGCCCCCAACCTTCTCAAACACACAGTTCACGCGTGTGCGCCAGAACCATGTCAGACCCGCGCGCCGAAACACTGATCCATGGCTGCCGTGGGCTGCTGGGCCGCGAGCCCGAGCCGCTGCAGTTGCAGCAGTTACTGGACTATCTGGACCTGCTGGAGCACTGGAACCAGGCTTATAACCTGACTGCGGTGCGGGAACCGGCGGAAATGGTGTCGCGCCACCTGCTGGACTCCCTGACCGTGTTGCCCCATGTGGGTGCTGGTCCCTTGCTCGATGCGGGCACCGGGGCGGGTCTGCCGGGGGTTCCGCTGGCCATTATGAGTCCCGCATTACAGGTTACTTTGCTGGACAGCGCCGGCAAGAAAATCCGCTTTCTGCGGCAGGTAAAGCGCCAGCTGGAACTGACGCGGATTCACCCGGTGCAGGCCCGGCTGGAGTCGTTCTCAGCAACGGACTACGTGCCGGACGGCCACTACGCGGCCATTGTCAGTCGGGCATTTGCCAGCCTGGCGGAGTTTGCCGAGTCCAGCCGTCACCTGATGGGCGCCGACACCCGGTTGCTGGCCATGAAGGGCCGCTTGCCGGGCAGCGAACTGGATCTTTTACCAAATTGGATACAGGTGAACGCGGTTGAAAAACTTTCCGCGCCGGGATTGCAACCCGAACGACACCTCGTCATTATGTCCCTCACCGCTTGACCCGGACTGATTGATTTTGATGTTATTCCCAAGCACTACGCACTCGTCTTTTCGCTGCCTGGCATGGCTTTCGCCGGGGCGGTGCTGACATGCGTTGGGTGGCGGTAGCCAATCAGAAGGGCGGGGTGGGCAAAACCACCACCTGCGTGAACCTGGCTGCCGCACTGGCCAGCATGAAAAAGCGCGTGTTGCTGGTCGATCTGGATCCCCAGGGGAACGCCTCGGTGGGTTGCGGCATCGACGCGCGAAACTTGCGTATATCCGCTTACGACGTACTGGTCGGCAACCGCTCGGTGGAACAATGCCGTGTGCGGCTGGATGCACTGGGCATGGATGTACTGCCGTCAAACGGTGACCTGACTGCTGCGGAAATCAACCTGATGCACCAGGAGGAGCGCGAGTATGCGCTGAAGCGCGCGCTGGCGCGGGTGGAGCAGCAGTACGACTGGATTATCATTGACTGCCCGCCGTCGTTGAATATCCTCACCCTGAATGCTCTGGCAGCGGCCGACAGTGTGCTGATCCCGATGCAATGCGAATACTATGCGCTGGAAGGGCTTACCGCGTTGCTCAATACCATTGAGCAGGTGCGCGCCAGCGTGAATCCTGAGCTGGAAATCGAGGGCCTGCTGCGCACCATGTTCGACGGGCGCAATAACCTGTCGACCGCGGTATCCGAACAGTTGACCGAGAATTTTGGTGACAAGGTGTACCGTACCCTGGTGCCGCGCAATGTGCGCATCGCCGAAGCGCCCAGTTACGGCCTGCCAGTGATGCAGTACGACCCGGGCTCGAAGGGCGCACTGGCCTATATAGCGCTGGCCGGTGAAATCATGCGGCGCTACGACAAGAAAAAAGCCACGGCCGCCTGACTCGGCCAGTGTGGCACGGGCAGGGCCACTACCGCGGTACCCACACAGCGCATCCGACGCTGCACAAACGGTTAAAATGAGCTTATGAGCACACGAAAAAAAGCCGCCCTGGGGCGTAACCTGAGTTCCATGCTGAGTCAGAGCACGCTGCAAAAGGTGGACAGTGATGATACGGCCGATGAGCTGCGGAACCTGCCGCTGGACGTGATCCGGCCCGGCCGTTACCAGCCACGCTCCGTGTTCGATGCTGACAAGCTGGAAGAGCTGGCCAGTTCAATTCGCGCGCAAGGTGTGGTGCAGCCCGTGGTGGTGCGCCAGATAGAGCCGGGCGAGTTTGAACTGATCGCTGGTGAGCGTCGCTGGCGTGCTGCCCAGCTGGCCGGAATCGACAAAATCCCCGCCGTGATCCGCGATGTGCCCGACGAGGTCACC
>JBFIHZ010000471.1:0-2193 GCA_041601535.1 Lysobacterales bacterium
CTTTGTCGCTGGCTTCGCAGGAACTTCAGCCACCCGCTGATCACGCTCCAGTTCAGCAACCAGGGCGTGCGCTTCCGTATGCCCATTCTTCGCTGCCTGACGGAGCCATATCAACGCGTTTTCCATATCTGGTTCACCGTCCACGCCATCGCGGTACAGTGTGCCCAGGTTGTATTGCGCAAGGCCGTTGCCCTGGCTGGCTGCCAGATGCAGCCATTTCAATGCTTCGACGTTACTCTGTGGCACGCCCTGTCCGGTTTTATAAAGAAAGCCCAGGTTTGCCTGAGCATTTGCATACTCCAATTCTGCGGATTTTCTGAGCCAGTCAGCGCAAACTGCGGCGTCCCGCCAAACGCCGTGACCATACCAGTACAGCATGCCTATGGAATAAAGTGATGCGGCCAGCTCGCTGGTGGCGACCGATTCAGGCGGGCTGTTTGCAACGGCCATCCATTCGGAGTATGCGCGGTCGTACTGACCGGTTTGGTAGGCTTGCAGACCTCCTGCGTAGTCAGCTTGAACGGTGCCGCAAAGTAATATCAACAGCACAAGGGCGCTGAGGATGACCTGTCGACCCCGGTGGGGTGAGTGGACCGGGCGGGGCAGTGTATTGATTAGGTAAGGAGGAGGCCGGAAGGATACCAACCCATCTGGGCAGTGAAAATGTGTGGTAGGTATTGCTTTCAATTTTGGGTTCCCACTGTCGTCGGGTCTGGTCGCGCAACATAATGCATCAGGCCTGCCATCATTCCAAGGCTGAAAGCAGCGGTTTCAACACGCTGTAGAACCGCATCAATCAACCTGGATGGATTTGCCCTCACCGGCTCGATGGTGATGGTGAAACGCAGCGCTATGCACCCGCTTCAGTTTCAGTTCAGTTTACGGTTTGACCACGTCACGCCAGATGAACCAACCCGTCTGCGTGAGGCGGACCAGGCGATTAGCACGATTCGGGGGGCAGGCGGGAATGACGGTCACCAGCAGCCCAACATGCTCCCAGGGCAAATGACCATGCCAGGGTTTCAGGTTGGCCGCATTGGTATGTGATCAGGATCCCCCAGGCGGTGCCAATGGTTGCGAGCCTGGTTTGCACGTCGACGGGCGAGTGCGTCCAGTCCGTCCGCCGGCCATCTCTGCTGACTCCAGGTGGGCGGCTTCCTGCGTCCGGGTCGCAAACAGCCGACGTGTCACAGGAAACTCCAAGTGCTGGCCGCGGCGGGCGCAATTGTATACGTATGGGGTGTGTTTTCAGTACTGCCTGGGCCAAGGGATTAGCGGCGCAGTATCCCGGTGGCCAGCAACCAGCAGCAAACGCAATGCCGATGGGGGCAACAGGGCGTTCCCGAGCAAAGGACTTTTGCTTATTTATCCGATTGCTCCACCTGCTGGGCTGCGGCAGGCTGAGTTGCGCCCAGGTTCTCGCCTGCCTTGACAGCCTGTGGCCGCAACTCACTCTTCACCAGGGCATTTGTTCCTGGCCAAAAATCAGAGATTTTAGCCATCATGCGCCCTGTAAACTGGTGCATTCACCATGAATTTCAGAGGCTAGTGCAGGCCCTACCTGGCCTGCCCCTCAGCGCAACCCTATTCAGCCAACGTTAGACCTTGTGATGAAGAAAAGTTGGGCTCAAGATCCAGTTCCGCCTGCATGGGGCCAGCATTCGTCATCGCGGTCAGCTGCCAAAGCCCGCCTGTTGCATCGTCCATCAGCGTCCAGCTGCGGGTTCCGCCCGGCAGGATGACGGCGGACAGGCGGCGCATTTCAAAGCGCTGGCCAACCGGCCCGGACAGGCTGGCTGAATGCAATTCGATATGAGCCCGGCCGCTGTTTCGGGCGCTCAAAGTTACCGTTCCATCTGAACCCCGGTCAACGGTCCAGGAAATTCTTGGATTTACCGTGCCCGGCGGCAGCAGGAATACCGGAACGCTGGAGCGTCGGGACATGCTGTTCCTATTGGGCGAGGACGGTGTGGAACCTATGTCTGGAATCTTCGGCACTTCGGTAAGCTGAAGCTGAAAGGCCATTTCTTCCCACAGTGGACCCGACAGCTTGAGGGCCACGCGAACGCTGGCGGATTCGCCCGGCTGCAACCTGACTTTTTCCGGAAGCACCAGCAGCTTGTTGCTGGGTATCAGCTGGTCCCGAACGCCGTCCTGTTGCCAGGCGCTGATGTTCATGTGGATGGTGCGTTC
>JBFIHZ010000472.1:0-2185 GCA_041601535.1 Lysobacterales bacterium
GGCTCAAGGGCAGCCGGGGGGTGTTTTCAGGACACGCATAAACCCATCCCTGGGGCTCTTCGGCGACGTCCCTGTCGCCGAAGGTCCTGAAAACACCCCCGCCGGCCGCCCTTGGCCTGCGGTGCTTCGTACAGGTGCACCATGAAGTTCTGTTGAATGTGACCCGACGGTAAGCCGGATCGCCGCTACTTTAGTCCCGCCATGCGGATGGCTTCGACTATCAGTTGGGGGTCACCCGGTGTCATCAGGTTTACGCCGGAGACTCCGGGTAATTCCTGCAGCTTGTGCAGCACCTCGGCGCACATGGTGATGCCTTCGTGTTCCGGGTCGGCGGCCTGCTCCAGCCGGCGAATCATTTTTTCCGGGATCACGGTGCCGCTGAGGCTTTGTTTCAGCAGCCGCGCGGCGGCGGCATCCGGCACCACCGCCAGGTTGGCCATAAAGGCGCAGCGCCAGGGCAGGCGCGCCTCCACCAGCCGTTCCAGGTAGCGCCCCAGCGCTTTCATGTTGTAGCAGATCTGCGTCTGCACAAAGCCGGCACCGGCCTCCACCCGCAATTGCAGCTAGCGTGGCTGCCAGGTTTCTTTCGGGTTGAACACGGTGGCGGCCGTGCCAATCAGCAGCTCTCCGGCGCCGGGGATGGATTCGTCTTCGCCCAGTTGACGGGCCACCGTGATCAGGTCTTCGCCGCTCAGTTCGAATACCTGGCGGGTAGCGGGCCGGTAGCTGTCGGGAAGTTGCTCGCCGCGGGTTACCAGCACGCTGCTGACGCCCAGCACAGCCAGGCCCAGCAGGTCGTTTTCCAGCGCGATGCGGTTGCGGTCACGGCCGGTAAGGTGCACCACCGGGTCCACTCCCTGCTGCAGCAGCAGGGCCGCCGCGGCCATGGGTGACATCTGCAGCCGCCCGTCATGGCTGTCCGGCACCTGCAGCGCATCCACCACCGGCCCCAGCAGGGCGGCCTGGCGCTGCACATCGGCAGCGCCGGATGCCCGGCCCAGCGCCAGGTCAGCGGTCACGGTAAAGGTTTTCTGCCGTATGGCTGCAGCAAATGTTTTCATTCGTACAAGGCCCGATAAGGTGCGTTATCTTTGGTGCTGCCGGTGATCCGGCCAGCGCTTCAGCGGTAAATCCACACCCGCCGGCTTGCTGTGGCCGGTTCACGCGGCCATTCCGCGCTGCCAAAGCCGCGGGTGGCAGGGTAGAATGAAGCGGCTGCCGCCGGGATCAGCGCATCATAATGTATTCGGCGTCCGATGCGGCATCCAGCACAATAATCCGGTGACGCCGAGCCGGACACAAGACATCAAGCAGATTCCATTATGACGCAGGTACACAGCCAGGCCAGCCAGCAGCAAGCCAAACCACACCCCTGGCAATTGCAGGAGCACACCTCATCCTATTATGCCGCCACCATCCGGCAGCCGGTACAGTACCCGGCGCTGGAAGGCGGGCAGCGGGTGGATATCTGTATTATCGGCGGCGGCTTCACCGGCATTGCTTCGGCCCTGACCCTGGCCGAGCGCGGTTACAAGGTGGCGGTGGTGGAAGCCAACCGCATCGGCTGGGGCGCTTCCGGACGCAATGGCGGACAGATGATCGGCGGCATCAGCGGTGAGGGCAAAATCGCCAAACGCTTTGGCAAACAGGGTGCCGACGCCATGTGGGAAGCACGCTGGCGCGGGCACGAAATCATTATCGACCGGGTCGCCAAGTACGCCATTGAGTGTGACCTGAAAAGCGGCTATATCGACGTGGCCAGCAAGGAACGGCAGTTTCATGACCTGATGGCGGAATTTGCCACTCTGCAGGCTCGCAACTTCCCATGGGAATGCCGCCTGCTGACGCGCGAGGAGACCTGCGACACGCTGGGCACCAGCGCCTATGTCGGCGGGCTGGTCAACATGCGCAATGGCCACCTGCACCCGCTGAACCTGGTGCTGGGTGAAGCGCGCGCCGCGCAGCAACTGGGCGCTTTGATTTTTGAACAGTCACCGGTCATCAACATCCGCCACGGCAGTACGCCCCGGGTGGAAACGGCTCAGGGTTACCTTGATGCCGATACGGTGGTCCTGGCCGGCCACGTGTTTCATCGGCTGGAACAACAGCGGCTCGGGGGCAGTACGTTCCAGGCCGGCAGTTTTATTATTGCCACCGAACCGCTGCCTGAAGAGGTTCGGCGGGA
>JBFIHZ010000473.1:0-2182 GCA_041601535.1 Lysobacterales bacterium
AAGCTGTGGTACGCCAGGGCAGCACACAAGAGCAATTGAGCGAAAAACGCCAGGCCAATATGCGTTATGTCGGCCAGGGACACGAGATCGCCGTAAGCCTGCCGCCGGGTCCCTACTCGCAAGCGCATATCGCCGAATTCCGCCAGGCTTTCGAGGCCAGCTACCGCAAACTTTACGGCCGCATTATCGACGGCGTGGCCATCGAAATCCTCAGCTGGACACTGACCATCAGCGAATCCGGCGCCGCATCGCATACGCCCGTGCCGGACAGCGAAGCAGGCACGGCGCCAACTGCCGACGCTGCGGCCTCACCCAACGGGGAGAGCACCGAGGCGATACCGGCCGGCAGCCTGGCCGAACCGGGCCGGCAATCGTTTTTCGACAGCAGCCTGGCGCAACGGCTGGAGGTCGCGGTATACCGCCGCGCCCAGCTCAGGCCCGGCGATGCGGTTACCGGCCCGGCGCTGATCACCGAAGACCAGACCACCACCGTGGTCACCTCGCACTACAACGCGCAGATTGATGAGCGGGGTTACATCGTGTTGCAGCAAAAGCAGTCCGACGAGCCTGCCAATCACGCCACGGCTGGAGCCCAGCAAAAAACCGCAGGCCTGAAACACCTGCAGCTGCAGATCATCTGGGACCGCCTGCTGGCAGTGGTGGAAGAACAGGCGCAGACCCTGATCCGTACCGCGTTTTCCACCACGGTGCGTGAGGCCGGTGACTTATCCTCCGGTGTATTCGACTCGGCCGGCCGCATGCTGGCGCAGGCGGTAACCGGCACCCCGGGCCACGTCAATGCCATGGCCGCCAGCGTCGGTTACTTTTTGCAGAAGTTTCCGCTGAGCAGCCTGCAGGAAGGCGATGTGCTGGTCACCAATGACCCCTGGCACGGCACCGGGCACCTGAATGATTTCACCGTGGTCACACCGGTGTTTTACCACGGCAAAGTGGTCGCGCTGTTCGCCGCCACTTCGCACATTGCCGATGTCGGCGGGCTGGGTTTTGGTCCGGACGCCCGGCAAGTATACGAAGAGGGCCTGAACATACCGATGGGTCACCTGTTCCGTGCTGGCCAGGTAAATGAAACCCTGCTGGAGATATTGCGTGCCAATGTGCGTGACCCGCGCGCGGCGGAAGGCGACCTGTATTCCCTGACCGCGTGTAACCGGTCCGGCGCGGAAAGCCTGCTGGGCATGCTGGAGGAATTCGGCCTGGACAACCTCGATGATGTTGGCGAGATGATTATCGCCAACTCGCGCGCCGCCATGCTTGAGGAAATCCGCAAACTGCCGGCGGGCCAGTGGACTTATGCCATGCCGGTGGATGGCTACGATGAGCCAGTCACGCTGAACTGCACGCTCAGCATCAGCGCCGATGGCATCAAGGTGGATTTCAGCGGCACCTCTGCCATCAGCACCCATGGCATCAATGTACCGCTGACCTATACCCAGGCCTATGCCTCTTTCGGGGTGCGCTGCGTGGTCGGCAACGATGTACCCAACAACGCCGGATCGCTGGACGTGGTGCGGGTGACGGCGCCCGCCGGCTGCATCCTGAATGCGCCGAGGCCGTCAGCGGTTTCGGCCCGCCATGCCATTGGCCAGATGCTGCCGGACGTGGTGTTGGGCTGCCTGGCCGAACCGCTGCAAGGCCAGGTGCCTGCGGAAGGCTCTTCCTGCCTGTTCGGCCCAGTCTTCCTGGGCGGCCGCGGTGTGATTGCCGGCAGCGAAGGCGAGCCCTTCGTGGTGAATGCGTTTTATACCGGCGGCACCGGCGCGCGGCCGGGCAAGGACGGCCTGTCCTGCACGGCATTCCCGTCTGGGGTGCGCAGCACACCGGTGGAGATCAGCGAGAACAGCGCACCGCTGATCCTGTGGCGCAAGGAATACCTGCCCGGCTCGGCCGGCACGGGTGAATTCCGCGGCGGACTGGGGCAGGTCATGGAGTTCGGCCACGCGCAGAACGAGGCGTTTGCCGTGTCCAAGATGTTCGACCGCATCCAGCACCCGCCGCGCGGGCGCGATGGCGGCAGTGACGGTGCGCCGGCGCGTGTCTACCTGAAAGACGGCACACCGCTGCGCGGCATGGGGCGTGAAATCATACCGGCCGGCCAGACCATGGTGCTGGAAACCGCCGGTGGCGGTGGCCGCGGGCCTTTGGCCCGGCGTACAACAGCCGC
>JBFIHZ010000474.1:0-2155 GCA_041601535.1 Lysobacterales bacterium
AAGTCATCCCCGTGGACGGCGATCACCTGAGCATAGCGCGCAGCCCGCATATCGGCCAGGTCACAGCAAGGCTGCGGTTTCCCGACGCCGGGCAAGCTGATGTCGTGTGCTGAAACGTCCCATGCTGCCCGAAGGCTTCCCGGAGCAGATCCGGCACCAGTAACTTCCGGCCGCCGCCGGAGGGCCCCCGGTAATCACCGCGGGAAAATCGTCCGGAGCGGTACTCCAGATAAGAAAGGAACGAAGCTGCAAGCTTCGTGTGGCGGGAACAGCCAATATTGTGCCACTCTTTGACCGCTTGCGATGTCTCCGCTACATTCCAAATAATGTCTGAATCGCGCCACTTCGTGCTGGAATCCCAACGGCTGCAGTTTTGCCTGATGCAGGCGACGGATATTGACCTGCTGTGTCGGCTGGACCTGGACGCCGAGGTGCGGGCGCATTTTCCTGATGGGGTGGCGAGCCGCGAGACGGTCAAACGCAGAATCAGCGACAATCGGCGATGTTTCCGTGAACATGGTTATTGTGATTTCCTGCTGCTGAGCAAAGCAGATGGTGCCTTTGTCGGCCGCGCCGGATTTGGTGCGCTCGACGATGGCGAAGTAGAGGTTGGCTATGTCCTGATGAAAGAGTTCTGGGGTCAGGGTTTGGCACAGGAAGCGCTGCGGGCATTGCTGAACTGGGCCCGCAGCAATCTCGTTCTGCCCCGCATTCTGGCGTATGCTTCGGTACAACATTCGGCATCCATTAACGTGATGCGCAAGTGTGGCATGCGGCACGCCGGCTGCCGAATTCTGCGCGGCGTGCCCTGCGAAGTGTACGAATTCCCGCTCAACACGTGATCACATGCGTCAAAGCTTACGCCGTGGACTTTCCATAAATGCGCGCGCAAAACGAGCCAGTCCAACACGGTAACGGGCCGCTTTGCTACTATGACGAAAGGTGTGAACCACCATTAAAAGGAGAGGCTCGTGATGTATCGCACCATAGCGTACCGCGGCGACGCCGGCCTTTACATCAACCGCAGTGAAACCGGTCTGATTCCGGCGCTGGGTGGATTCAATCTCGAATTCACCAACAGCGATCACCACATCAACACGATGATTGTGGGCAGCGTTGCCTCTGATGGCACAACGCATGACTATGACTCCTATTTACTGGGCTTCTCTGATAACGACCACGCTTCCGTGTTGGGCAGCGCAGACCCAACCAACATGTGGGCCAAGTATTTTTCCATCGGGGCTGGGCCCACGTTTTCGGCCAGCGGCTCGGGCAGGGGTGGTGCAACGGTCCGTGCATCAACGGTGCGAATCGACGCGGATCATCTGCTGTTGCTGCGGGGGTTCTTGATCCAGGCCGCCGCCGGAAGCAATCATAACCTCCGGCGCGTCGCAATAAGACACCACAGGGCCCGCAGCGCCATTTTGGTCAGCTTTCATGATGACTCTGCCGGCGACGATGAATTTTCCTTTAACGTGCTGTACACCGTGGTGCGCCTCGCCAACACCAGCGGCAGGCGGGCAGACTATTATTTCACCGGGCCCTATGCAGAGTCGTTCGAGTTTACAGAGTCCACGCTAGTCAACAAGCGCATACCCGGCTTCAGCCTGCTATCCGGGTTTGATTTCAGATTCAATGATCACGACCATCACATCCGGAAAATCAGTATTGACCCCATTTCCGAAACACAATTTGGCGTGACCTTCACCGACGATGAAAGGGACAATGCGGTATCCGGCTGGATCGAATACGTCAACGTGCACGATTAGCCAAGGTTCGGATTTCAGGCACCAAAAGATATTTGAGATATTTGGGGTCAGAGCAAAAACTCGTTTTTTGCGCTGATAGAACAACTTGAGCGCATCCAGGAGTTTTTACTCTGACCCCAAATATTCCATCCAGGAGTTTTTACTCTGACCCCAAATATTCTAGCGTTGTACTCGCCCGGAGCCGTCGCCGCCCATCAGTGTTTCGACTTCGCTGACGCTGACCCGGTTGAAGTCTCCGGAGATGGAATGTTTTAGGCAGCTGGCTGCTACCGCGAATTCCAGTGACTGCTGGCGATCCTCATACGCATTAAGGCCGTGGATCAGGGCGGATGCAAAGCTGTCCCCGCCACCCACGCGGTCTACGATATCCGTCATTACGTAATGCC
>JBFIHZ010000475.1:0-2127 GCA_041601535.1 Lysobacterales bacterium
AATCTTGGCAAACAGGTTCCAGGTTTCCGAATCCGCGATATCGCCCTGGGTTTCATCGATACCCACCGGGTTACTGTCGCCATCGAAAAACAGCCCCCGTTCCTCATAGGTTACCGAAGCGGTGACATCCCACTGGTTAAAGCGCTGGCCAATAATGTAGTTGGCGCGGTAGCCAAAACTTTCACTGTTCAGATTGTCATCGGTGGCGAAGCCGATTTCAGCACGCTGTTCCAGTTCACCGCTTTGCGGCGGACGCATGGTGATGTAGTTGATGATGCCACCGGTGGCACCCAGGCCCTGGATGGCATTGGCACCGTAAATCACCTCAATCTCTTCCACCACCGCCATATCGATGGTAAACCCGGCACGGTTACCGTCGCGCAGCGGATTGCTCTGCGGCACACCGTCGATCAGGTACAGCGGGCTGCGGCCGCGGAAGGTCTCACCCAGGCCGGTCAGCTTCTGGCGTGACGCGGAGAAGCTGGGCAAAAGGTTGGCCAGCATATCGGTGGGGTTAAGCGACAAGGTCTGCTGTATCTTGATTTCCTCGGCATTGACAAACGTCACCTTGTTGGAAATGGCCTTGTCGCTGCGCGCGGTACGCGTGGCACTGACCAGGATTTCTTCCAGCGTGGTCTGGTTTTGCTGGCGCTTCTCCTCTGCTGACTTTTCCGCATCGCTTTGATCCTGTGCCGTGGCTGCATTCAAGCCCAGCAGGCAGCAGCTCCCCAAAACGGCCACAGCGACTTTTTTCAGTCTGTAACTTGCAAACATCTTGCTCTCCTCCCGTGCGTAACGCGGCGTCATATTAAATGATAATGATTCTCATTTGCAATAACCCGGCTCGCGGTTTTTATGCCCGAAAATGATGTGTCTGAAACTCAGTAAACCGGTCTAGCTTGCGAGTCTCCTTGGGGGCCAACCCCGCCCCGGAAACTTTTATTGGTCATCAATCCATCGTGTATTCCCGATAAATGGGTTGGTCATAAGGCCGCTTGGCAATAAACATGCTGCCCGCCGTGGTATCCATCACGATGGTGGCCACCGTTGATGAGGTTTTGCCGCCCGGCCCGCTCACCGGCGAGCGGCACACCGCACGCGGGGCGCCATAACGGTCTGCAAAGGCTTTTTTGAAATCGTTGACGGTGATCTGGCCACGCTGTCCGGCCAGGTGCATGCGCACGCGGCGGTCGCGGTACAGTGAATCGGTATTGGTCTCCAGGCCCAGATCGTGGACCTTGGCCAGCGCCCCTTGCGAGGTGAAGTGATTGGCGTGTACCAGCAGCCCATCATCCGGCATGGTCCAGAACACTTCCCGCGGCGTCGCCTCCAGGTTGACCGCTTCGCCGTCTTTCTGGCTGAGCATCAGGTTATTGGAAAAGGTGCGCGGCGCGTCAAACACCACGCGGATGGCCTCACCCAGTGACTGCGACATCAGGATGCGCCGGCGGATCAGCGGCACCGGCACGCCTTCCAGCCCGTAATCGTTATTGGTCTGCAGAAAATTACCGGTAATGGCGATGCCGGCACTGTTCATGCCGCAACGGGCCAGGATGCCGCCTTCGACGAAGATCAGCATCTTCGGACCCTCGGCCGGCTGGATGCGCAGCACCACGGCCGATTGCGTGCATTCATCACGCCAGTCCCAGTTCTGCCCGTGCAACATATGATGGCTGGCGGTGACTTCCGGCAATGCGATGGCGCCGGTGCAGCCGTCAACATCCGTTTCGGCCTGTTTGGGGGCGGCGGGTTTCTGGCCATACAACAACTCGGTACGGGCATTGATGGCCACCAGGTCTTCCAGCGGTAATTTCGCGCCACTGGCTATGGCATCGAGTTCCTGCAGGAAGGCCGGGTTATAGCGCCCGATCTGCGGCGCAAATTCGGCCGCCTTCTCGCGCGCCGTATCCCAACTGACGCCTTTCTGGGCAAAAGCATTTCGGTAAATGGCCACACTTTTGTGTACATAATCGCCTGCCTGCCTGCCATAACTGAGGCCAATATCACGCGGCGAGCCCTCCAGTTCGAAAATCGGGAAAGTATCCATGCTGGTTGGTTCGGCCGCCGCATCAGCAGCGGTCCCGTTTTTAATTTGTCCGCCATCAGACGGCTGGTCGTTTTTATCGG
>JBFIHZ010000476.1:0-2125 GCA_041601535.1 Lysobacterales bacterium
GGTAACGCGGTTCCTGATGGCGCCAACCCCATTGCCACGGTATATGCCGGCCACCAGTTTGGCAGCTGGAACCCGCAACTGGGTGATGGCCGCGCCATTCTGCTGGGGGAAGTGATCGCCTCCGACGGCAAGCGATATGACATTCAGCTGAAGGGCTCTGGCCGCACGGCGTATTCACGCGGTGGCGATGGCCGCTCACCGCTGGGTCCGGTATTGCGTGAATACCTGGTCAGCGAGGCCATGGCCACGCTGGGCGTGCCCACCACCCGCTCGCTGGGCGCGGTGACCACCGGTGAAACCGTGTACCGCGAGCAGGCACTGCCGGGTGCGGTGCTGACCCGCGTGGCGCAAAGCCATATCCGCATCGGCACGGTGCAGTTTTTCGCTTCCCGCCGCGATACCGAAGGCCTGCGCGCGCTGGTGGATCACGTGATCCAGCGACATTATCCCCAAGCCAGTGAAGCCGACAACCCGGTGCGCGCGCTGCTGGATGGCGTGGTCCAACGCCAGGCCAGCCTGGTGGCCCGCTGGCAACTGCTGGGCTTTATCCACGGTGTGATGAATACCGACAATATGCTGTTGAGCGGTGAGACCATCGACTACGGGCCCTGTGCCTTTATGGATACCTTTGACCCGGCCACGGTTTACAGCTCCATCGATCAGGGCGGCCGCTACGCTTATCAGAACCAGCCCGGTATCGCCCACTGGAATATCAGTTGCCTGGCGCAGGCCTTGTTGCCACTGCTGCACGATGATGCCGACCAGGCCGTGGCGCAGGGACAGGCCGCCATTGATGCCTTCCCTGATTTGTTCCAGCAGGCCTACCGGCTGGGACTGGGGCGCAAGCTGGGGCTCACCAGGAGCACACCGGCCGATGATGAGCTGTTCAGCCAGCTACTGACGCTGATGAAAGAGACGCAATCCGATTTCACCTTAACCTTCCGCAGGCTGGCAGATCTGGCTGGCAGCGCGCCCTCCGGCCCGCTTGCAGATGGCGCGCCAGGCGGTCAGAACAGCGGGCAGCAGGCAGGCGGGCAAAACATGCCACAGGGCCCATCCCTGGGTGCGCCAGTCAGCGGCCTGTTTGAATTCCCCGAGTCTTTTGCGCCCTGGCTGGATAAATGGCGCCAGCGCCTGGCGCAGGACCAAACAAGCCCGGCGGCCAGGCAGGCGGAAATGTACGCGGCCAACCCGGTTTTTATTCCGCGTAACCACCTGGTGCAGGAAGCCATCAGCGCGGCGGAAGAACAGCAGGATTTCCGGCCATTCAACCGCCTGGCAGACATACTGGCCGAACCGTTCCGCTACGATCCGGCGCTTGAGCGTTATGCTACTCCCCCATTGCCGGAACAGGTGGTCAGGCAAACCTTTTGCGGTACCTGACCCACTGTTCAAGCCTGCCTTGCTGACTAGTTGATCTTGTCGCGCAGCAGGAAATCGCTGGGCTGTAATTCACGGTCAGCAGCGGAATGGAAGGCACCCTGAAACGGCGTGGAAACGCAATCGCACTTGCGATTGAGCAAGGCCTCGGGCAAGCGCTGAAAGGGCGAAAAACCCCTTTATACTTGTACATTTAGGCAGTTTTCACTACCATACGCACCCTTCTGTGACGGCCCTTTGCCACTTCAGGTGGCGCCGGAAACACCGCCGGGGCTGATGACTACCGGAATGCATTGATGGTGATACCCCTTACGGGTGTCCGCCGTCGCCTTGTTGAACCCGCCCCGGCCGATTCCTCAGCCCGGGTGAACTGACGTACTGGATATTGTTGTGATTACTACCGCAAACATCACCATGCAGTTTGGCGCCAAGCCGCTGTTCGAGAATATTTCCGCCAAGTTTGGCAATGGCAACCGCTATGGCCTGATCGGTGCCAATGGCAGTGGCAAATCCACGCTGATGAAAATTCTCGGCGGCGAACTCGAACCCTCGGCGGGCAATGTCAAAGTGGACGATGACGAGCGCCTGGGTAAACTGCGCCAGGACCAGTTCGCCTTTGAAGAACACAGCGTCATCGACACGGTAATCATGGGCCACAGTGAATTGTGGGCCGTGAAGCGCGAACGGGACCGTATCTATGCGCTGGCCGAGATGTCCGAGGAAGACGGCATGAAGGTGGCCGAAC
>JBFIHZ010000477.1:0-2121 GCA_041601535.1 Lysobacterales bacterium
GCGTTGAACAGTTTGGCGTACACGATGCGTTCGGCCGCCTTACGCATCGGAAAGTCAGGCGCAATCACCGCTGGCGATTTGCCGCCAAGCTCCAGCGTCACCGGCGTCAGGTTGGCTGCCGCCGCTGCCATCACCGCACGGCCGGTCTGGCCGGAACCGGTGAACAGCAGGTGATCAAACGGCAGCTTTGAGAATTCGATGCCAACGCCGCCGGTTTCGACGAAAAACTGCAGTTTTTCGGGGGGGAAATAATCGCCGCAGCGGGCCGCCAGCAGTGTGGCCAGGGCGGTAGAATTTTCCGACATCTTCACCATCGCACGGTTACCGGCGGCCAATACCGATGTCAGCGGCGAGAGGGCCAGCTGCAGTGGAAAATTCCATGGCACGATGATGCCAACCACGCCGAGGGGTTGCGGAATCACGCGGTTGCGCGCGCCGGGATACAGGCTGACATCAATATCGCGGTGCTGCACTTTCATCCACTGCCGCAGGTGCTGCAGCGTGTGGTTGATGCCATCCATCACGATAACAACCTCCGCCAGCAGGGTTTCGTGCATTGAGCGGTTGCCATAATCGCTGCTGATCGCGGCGATGATGTCTTGCTGGTTGTCACTGAGCAGTTGTTTCAGCGCCAGCAGGTCCCGGCGGCGCTGCTCGTAATCCGGGTTGGGGTCGGCCAGGGCAGCCCGGCGCTGCAGCTCCAGCTGCGTCTGCAGTACATTGGCGATTGTTGCCGAAACCGGCTGTGCGGCGATCTGATTCACGCCGTTCCTGCCGATTTAAGGCGCAAGTCAACCGACGCAAGCTTATTTGGCTGCACTATAAGCGCACTTGCCCGGCCAGAACCTGGCCGGTATCCGAGGTGATTTTCACGCAAGATATAAGGTGATGAATCTATATAAAACAATAGTTTGACTCGCTTATTTGATGTAGAGCATCACTGCGCTTCAAGGGTAAATATGAGCGGGGTGTCGGACTATCATACCGCGACTCAGCCAGCCAGGCCTGTTGTCGCTCAGCGGGAGAATGCAACTGTCCGCCACACCGGATAATGCAGCCAGCAGGTCTCGCCGGGGCCGCGCTGGGGTGGGGTGGCCAACCCTGCTTGGGCCATGTTGCGCTGATGGCATCTGCTATTATTTGGCACAGCCACACCGCCGCTAACACAGGTGCTGCGCAACCATGAAGTATCGCGCTTTTATCAGCTACAGCCATGCCGACGCACGCCATGCCCGTGCGCTGCACCGGTTTATTGAATCCTACGTGGTGCCGCGGCGCCTGGTCGGGCGTGAAACTTCTGTGGGACCGGTGCCGCGGCGCTTGCGGCCGCTGTTCAAGGACCGCGAAGAGCTGCCCAGCGGTGACAGCCTCGGCGGGCTGGTCAACCAGGCTTTGCGTGATTCCGGGCATTTGATTGTGGTGTGCTCGCCGCGCTCGGCCCAATCACGCTGGGTCAATGAAGAAGTATTGCAATTCAAGCGGCTGGGGCGGGCCGAGCGGATTCTGTGCATTATCGTCGACGGTACACCGTTTGCCAGCGAGTTGCCCGGACGCGCCGCGGAGGAATGTTTTTGCCCGGCGCTGCGCTACCAGCTGGCAGCGGACGGACAGCCCGGCGCTGAGCCGGCCGAACCGTTAGCCGCCGATGCCCGCCGGTCGGCAGATGGCCCGTACCTGGCCCGGCTCAAACTGATTGCCGGTTTGCTGGGCACCGGCCTGGACGATCTGCGCCAGCGCGACATGCAGCGCCGTTACCGCCGCATGGCCGCTGTCACCACTGCCGCTGTGGCCGGTATGGCCCTGACCGGCTATCTGGCCTGGGCTGCCTCGGTGGCGCGGCAGGATGCGGAGCGCCGCCGTGAACAGGCAGATGACCTGATCGGCTTTATGCTGGGCGATCTGCGCGAGCGACTGAACAGTGTGGGGCGGCTGGACATACTGGACAGCGTTACCGGCAAGGCGCTGGACTATTTCGCTGACCTGCCGGCACGCGACATCAATCCGCACACCCTGGCCAACCGGGCCGAGGCCATGCTGCAGCTTGGCCAGGTGCAGTTGACCCGCGGCCGCCTGCAGCAAGCCATCCAGCCTTTTAGCGAGGCACTGGCTGCGCTGCAGGAA
>JBFIHZ010000478.1:0-1956 GCA_041601535.1 Lysobacterales bacterium
CCTGCGGGTCATACCCGCGAAGTTGTTTCAGACCAGCGACTTCAATTCGCTAAGCCAGATTCAGATCGGGATCACGCCGCGCAGCGACTTCAATAAAGCCTTTATCGACAGCTACCCCCTGGAGTTTGAGCGTGATGAGGGCTATCTGACGGTAGAAAATGTCCGTCCGACGCTGAGATCCTTTCGACTGATGATCGACTATGCAGGGGAAACGAATTCACAGGTTTCTGCTGATGTGTGGAATCGCGTCCACACGTTTTTCCAGCTTAACCGCGGTTTCTTCCGTACCGGCGGCTCCGCGGAACTCAGTGATGTCCTCGCCTATTTGCGTTCCTACGCCGCGGCGTCCCGGGCCGAGGGCGTCGCCAATTTCTATGCCGAGTTTCTTAATGGATTGATTGTGGGATTCGGAGGCAGGGAGGTGTTCGACAGTCAGGATCTCACTGAGTACCTCCATAACCAGCTGCGACAGCTTTATGAGACACGCATTGCGGAAAGCTTCGATCAATTGGATATCAGTCTTCAGAAGTTTCATGAGATTCGCCTGTATGCTGAATGCCTGGCCATCGCTTCCACCGGGCTTCAGGCACTCGATGACGATGCGCTCGTCGGCATCATCCGCAACTCACCCCGTAACCTTTTCAGCGTACTGGTTCAAACCACTGTGTGTGGCCAGGAGCACTTCGCAGAGGACAGTGGGTGGCCCGGCGCAAACCGCAATCTGAGTGACGACGCGGCCCGGTTCCTGGCGCAAACCGATATCGGCCGAACCGTCATGGAAGAATACCTTCGAGTCTGCCGCGTCATGGAGCGCGAGGGCCTGCTGTCCTTGAGCAGTACGGGGCGGGCCGCGGAGGTTTCCAAGTTCTTCATTGCCTACAACAGCGCACTCGCAGGCTCGTGATGCCATGGTGAATAAGCAGCGATTCGCAAGTTGGCTGGGGCTCTGCATCGTAATGGTTCACATAGCGATGGCTGCCTACCTGTTTTTCTTCTTGCACCCCAACGCGGACCGGCTGGTCGCGGCCGGTGAGATCATCCTGCCGATGACGACGGCCTATTCGCTCACGGTTGTTACCTGGTTTATTGGCAATCGAGGTGTCATCACCGGCACGGAGCAGATCGGTGCTTTCCTGGTGGCGCTGGCCATCATCATCGTCGGATGTTTTCTCGTGAGTCTTCCCATCGGTGCCTGGCTTTATCTGCAGAACCGGCTGACCCCTGAGGGCCTGAACCTCTATTACTCAACGGTGGAATCCGCTTTCGGTGGCATGTTCGTGCTGATCTTCAATTTCATGTTTGACCAGAAAAGCAGTGACTGAATGGGGCCAGAGCAGGGGAACAGCGTAGGCAGGGGCGTTTCGATGCCAGTTTCAAGTAAGGGCCCAGCACCTTTCAATGCCATTCGGAAATCGATAGAGCCAGGTCAACTGGTCCGATAACTTCATCGTTTCACCCAAAGTGGGGAGTAGGTAAGGCTGGCAAGCAAACACTCTGGTTATACTGTTCCGGTCGTGGTTTTAATGCGGATGCGTTCTGACGTGAACCGGTTAACTGTCCTTCGATCTACAGCAGCTGCGCTGTGCCTGCTGCTGGTGTGGGCGCAGCCACTGTGTGCGCAGGATGTTCCCACCCGTTACCTGCAGGGGCTGGGGGAACTCCATTATTACAAGCTGGACTCAGAGGTGCTGGGCCGCAGTTTGCATATTTATGTCCGGCTGCCGGTGGAACCGGTTGAAACCCCCGCTGCATCCCACCCGGCCGTTTACGTTCTGGATGGCGGTAGCTTGCTGCCGTTGTTGTCAGGCCAGTATCACTACCTGGCTCTCGGCCACGAGATTCCACAGGTTCTGCTGGTAGGTATTTCCTATGGCGCCATTACGTTTGCGCAGGGAAATATGCGTTCTTCCGATTTTACCGCGCCTGCCCCGGACCGTGACTACTGGGGTGGTGCCG
>JBFIHZ010000479.1:0-1907 GCA_041601535.1 Lysobacterales bacterium
CCATGCTTGATGGGAATGTGTACATCAATGTGCACAGTACTCAGGTTCCTTCGGGTGTGATCCGTGGACAGGTTGAGTAGCTATCCCCCACTTGATGCACAACTGTGGGTGAACAGCCAGGCGGCTGATTGTCGCCTTACAACAGGAAAATGACGTGGTGAACCCAGGTGACCTTTTTACCCTGAGCAGACGCCTCGGGCGGGCAGGTTTAATCGCGCTGGGGGTGTGGGTGGCCGCGTTGGCTGAAAGTCCCGCCGCCGAGCACGAGGTGGCGGTGCGTAACGGGTTTTTCGCGCCCAATGACCTGCTTATCCAGCCAGGGGACACGGTGCGCTGGACCTATACGGGCGCCGGTGATGGTGGGTGTGATCCTTACGGCGGCTGTGGCGACGGCGAAGACGAAGGCGTTGCGCATACGGTGACGGCAGACGATGGGCTGTTTTCCTCGGGCGCGCCGGCTGACGCTTTCGTTTACACCTTCCAGTTTCAGCAAGCGGGTGAGTACCTCTATCATTGCGAACAGCACAGTCAGCCTGGCCAGGACATCAACAGCAATATGAACGGCCGCATCGTGGTGCAGAGCAGTCATGCGGGCTTTGTCATCAATGCCGGCCTGAATGATGCCTGGTTCAATCCGGCCACTCCCGGTCAGGGTTTTTTTATCAATGTCTTCGAAGACATTGGCAAGATGTTTGTGGCCTGGTTTACCTTTGACATCAACCGGCCCGACACCAGCATCACAGCGCTGATCGGTGACCCGGGCCACCGCTGGGTCACGGCGTTTGGCGATTACGCAGACAACCAGGCGGTGCTGCAGGTTGAAATCACCCAGGGTGGGGTGTTTGATGCGGCCGAGCCGGCTCCCGGGCAGACCGTGGATGGCACACTGACACTGGAATTCAGTGACTGCAACGCGGCTACCGTAAGCTATTCTTTTCCGTCACTGTCGCTGCAGGGCGCGGTGCCCATCCAGCGGATCGCGCTGGACAATCTGCCGGCATGCCAGGCTAAAAACTAACCACTTTGGCCGATCCGCCTGCCGCTCGCATTGGCGGCGGCAGGCGTGGCAGGAACGGGCTCCTTATAAATTGATGGTTACCGTGTCTGAGCAGCTCGCACCACTGCCTTGCTCACACACCTGGTACTGGTATGGCGTGCCTTTGGTTACGTTGCGGTCATTCCAGTTGCCGTCATTGCGCGTGGCCGTGATTTTGACCCCGTCACGGAAAATATCGACCTTGTTGCCGCTGGCGCCGCTCCACTGCAGGTTGACCCGGTTGCGCTTCTTGTTGGTCGAAGCACTCAGCTCGATGACCGGTGCTGGAGCCTCGGTCACGCTGACCCACTGGCTGTGTGCATCACTCGCGCCATCATCGTCGGTTACCGTCAGCGTCACCAGCCAGTCGCCCGCGCTGGCGTACGCCTGCTCCGCCTGTGCCTGGCTGGCAGTGCCGCCGTCACCGAAGTCCCAGGCGTGGCTGACAATGCTGCCATCGGCATCGGTGCTGCTGCTGCCATCAAAACTGCACTGCAGATCAGTGCAGGAATAAATGAAAGCGGCGCTGGGCGGCTGGTTGGGCTGCGGCTCGCAACTGCCCCATTGCTGCGTGCTGCTGGCACCGGAGGCGAACAGGGCGGTGGCCTGGATACAGGCTGCCGGCCCTTCAAGCGCGAGGAACTCCAGACCGACGCGGTAATCATCCACGTTGCTGGGCCAGTATTTCTGCGTGGTTACATGCAGGCCGTTGAACAGGCCGTCGTGAAAATCATCCGGGTGCTGCGCATCGAGATGAACATGGGCACTGTAGCTGGGGCCATGGTCCTGGTGGTAAGGGCACTCATTGGCGCCGCCCGCGCCGTAGCTTTCCCACGGAAAGGCGCTGGAGTCCTTGTGGCTGTACTGGAAG
>JBFIHZ010000480.1:0-1807 GCA_041601535.1 Lysobacterales bacterium
GCTGGCACCCGGCGATATTCCGGTGGTGCAGGTGGACCGCGGCGGGCAGGTGACCTACCACGGCCCGGGCCAGATCGTGGCCTATCCCCTGCTGGATATCCGCCGCCGCAAGCTGGGCGTGCGCGCGCTGGTTAACCGCATCGAAGAAGCCATTATCCAGCTACTGGCCCGCCACGGCGTGGAGGGACAGCGCGTGGACGGTGCGCCCGGCATTTACGTGGCTGGTGAGAAAATCGCCTCGCTGGGCCTGCGTGTGCGCCGCGGCTGCACGTTTCACGGCCTGGCTTTTAATATCGATATGGACCTGGAGCCGTTCCAGCGCATCAATCCCTGCGGATTCGAAGGCTTGAAAGTGACGCAACTGGTATCATTTCAACCTGTGACGGTGCGCGCCGTCGAGCGCCAGCTGGTGGATGAGCTGGCCCGCGCGCTGGACTACCCTTCGTGTACCTGGCTGTAAGGGTCCGCGCTGACTGATTCGGTGACTGAATTTATGAACAAAGACCGCATACCGCTCAACCTGGTAACTGCCCCGACAACGGGTGACAAGCAGCTGGGTGCGGACAAAATGGCGCGCAATACCGCGCAGTTTGACCCCAATGCCCCCAGGTTGCGCAAGCCGTCGTGGATACGCGTGCGCCTGCCGGCCGGCAACGCCGTGGGCGAACTCAAGGCCAGGCTGCGCGACCGCCAGCTGGTCACGGTGTGCGAAGAGGCTTCCTGCCCCAACATCCACGAGTGCTTTTCCAAGGGCACCGCCACCTTCATGATCCTGGGCGAGGTGTGCACCCGGCGCTGCTCGTTCTGTGACGTGGCGCACGGCCGCCCCAAACCGCCGGATGTGAATGAGCCGGATCAACTGGCCGCCTCGGTGCGCGACATGGGATTGAAGTACGTGGTGATCACCTCGGTGGACCGCGATGATCTGCGCGACGGCGGAGCCGGGCATTTTGCCGAATGCATCCGCAAGGTGCGCGCGGCCAGCCCGGGCATACAGGTGGAAATCCTGGTGCCGGATTTCCGCGGCAAAGGGCGGGTGGAAAAAGCGCTTGAACTTCTGGCACAGGCACCACCGGACGTATTCAATCACAATGTGGAAACGGTGGAAGCCCTGTATCGCAATGTGCGGCCGGGGGCGGATTACCAGTGGTCGATGGAGTTGCTGCGGCGCTTCAAGCAACAGCACCCGGATATCCCCACCAAGTCGGGCATCATGCTGGGCCTGGGTGAAACCTGGGAGCAGGTCGAACAGACCCTGCGTGACTTGCGCCAGCACGATGTCGACCTGGTCACCATCGGGCAATACCTGCAGCCCACGGCCCATCATCATCCGGTGATGCGCTACTGGACTCCGGAAGAATTCGACCGGTTGGCCGAATTGGGGTATGCCATGGGCTTTACTCACATGGCGTCGGGACCGTTGGTGCGCTCGTCGTACCACGCGGACCAGATGGCCCACGATTCAGGCCTGGTAAGCAATCTTTGAAATTCCACCGCTTGCGCCAGGCCGCTTGATCGAGAAAAACCTGCCTTCCGGCGCGAAAAACACGGGGAATAGAAACTCCTGATTGTTTTCCTTGTCGGAAAAAGGCATAAATAAACGTCCAGACCGGAGAAATTGTCACATTTTGAGCCAAATCCACCGGTCACTGCAGGAGATTGTTACGTGAGACGCATTGCGATCATTTTAAGCCTGGTATGTGCCACTACCCTTGCCTGGGCCGGTGTTCAGACTACCGATTCCCTGGACCTGAAGCCGAGCATGGATCAGCGTTACGCCACCAACCTGGCGACGCGCTTTTTGACC
>JBFIHZ010000481.1:0-1648 GCA_041601535.1 Lysobacterales bacterium
AGAATAACGCTGGCCACGGCACCACCGTCCACGCCGCTTTCCAGCTGGATGCGCCCATGGTGCGCCTCCACAATAGCCTTGGCAACCGGCAGCCCCAGACCGGTTCCCTGCGGCTGATCGTGTTGTGGATTGCTGCGGTAGAAGCGCTGGAACACCAGATCAGCCTCGGCCGCGGAGATGCCTGGACCATTGTCACTTATGGTAACCACCAGTTCCTCTGCCGTGTGACTGGCGTCGACCTTGACCTCTCCCTGTTCAATGCCGTAGCGCAGGGCATTGTCAAGCAAGATGCTGAACACCTGGCGCAAGCGGCCAGCATCGGCTTGCAGCAAAGGCAATTCATCAGGGAATTGTTCGATAACGGTAATGTTTTTCAGCTGCGCCTGTGCGGCGAAATTCCGGCACACCGTGCGCAATTGCTCAGACACGTCAATTTGCTGTAGATGCAGACGCGGTTCGCCGCCTTCTGCCCGGGCAATGAACAACAAATCATCAATCAGGTGGGTCGTCTGACCGGCCTGTTCGATAATGCGCTGCAGGGTTTCACGGTAGTGGGCCACCGCCTTGCTTTTACTGCGCAAGGCAATTTCGGCTTCCCCCTGGATCACCGTCAGTGGGGTGCGGAATTCATGGCTGATATCGGCCAACAGGCGACGGCGGTTATCGTCTATGGTGGCCAGTTTTTCATTGGATTTCTGCAATGCTCGGGTGCGCTCCTCCACCACGGATTCAAGGCCGACGTTTACATCATGCAGGCGTTCTCGATGCTCCGCCAGGTCTGCCGCCATGGCGTTAAAGGCCTCGCCCAGGCGGGCAAAATTCTTTTCCCCCAGGCCGGGAATGCGGTAGCTGAAATCACCCTGACCAAACGCTTCGGCGCCGCGTTGCAACTCGTTGATGGAACGGGTCAGGCTGCGCGAAAAAACGGCCACCATAATCAGCGTAACCAGCGTAAGCATGACCACGAACAAAGGCAGCACACCGGTAATATACATGGCCAGTTCCACTGCTTGACGGTGTGACTCCTGGACCTGTTTGCGCCGCTGCTGCAACACACCGTCCATCAGTTGCCTGAACAAGGTTGCGGATCCACTGGTCTGCAAACGGTCAAACTCAGCGCTTGCGCTGTCGGTGTCACCCGATTGCAGTGCACGCGTTATGCGGTCGTTCGCCAGCAGAATGTCCTGCACCACGTGCTCGATGTCGAACTCTGGTTGCAGGTCCAGTACGGTATTGAGTTGACCAGCCTGCACCAGTTCCTGAGCGATGGTATCGCGCACCTTGTTCAGGTCCTGCCGCAATTGCTGACTGATGTCCGGGCCATTACGCGACTCATCCACCACACCGCTGCTGATGCTTTCACTCAGGCCATGCAACATCCCATTGGTAAGGCTGGCAATGGACTGATAGCTGAACAATATCTGATTGGCAGTGGCAATTTTCTGTACATCGTGTTCATACCACTTGACGCTGTCATAGAAGTACCAGGCCAGGCCCAGGGTGACCAGCAGCAGCGCCGCAAACGCGAGGTGCAGTTTGCGCGTGAAACTGGTGCGCAGGCGCTGGTGGCTGGTTATCATTGCCGCGTTCCGGAAGTCGCCAGAACATTCCAGTTGATGATGGCATTCCACACCAGCCGGTGATCACC
>JBFIHZ010000482.1:0-1636 GCA_041601535.1 Lysobacterales bacterium
AACCCTGCAGCGCATTATCGAACAGGCCGGTCAGACTACCCACCTGATCGATGATTTGTTGTTCATTGCCCGGGCAGAAGGCGGCGAGCCGCGTCTGCATCTACAGCAAATTGACGTGTCTGAGCAATTGCGCACGGTGTGCCGGAATTTCGCCGCACAGGCGCAGCTGAAAAGCATTACCGTGATCGAACAATTCCCTGATGAATTGCCCTTGCTGCAGGCTGATGCCGGACGCTTGCGCCAGGTGTTCAGCATTTTGCTGGACAATGCCCTGCGCTACGGCAATGAACAGGGAGAGGTCAAGGTCGACGCCAGTCACACGGCAGAGGAACTGGTGGTTACCATAAGTGACAATGGTCCAGGCATCTCCGCGGCCGACGCTGATCTGGTGTTCCAGCGCTTCTACCGCAGCAATCCACTACACGATCAGCCACAGGGAACCGGTCTGGGGCTGCCGGTTGCCAAGGCTATTGTGGAGGCGCACCATGGGCGCATCCAGCTGGAAAGCGGCGTGGACGGTGGTGCCGTGGCCAGCGTTATTCTGCCCCTGGATACTTCTCCGGAAGAGATCGATACATGAGAGTGCTGATTATTGAAAACGAAACCCGCATCGCTGATTTTCTGCAGCGCGGTCTGCAGGCCGAAGGGTATTTTTGCGTATTGGCCGCCGATGGCGAAGAGGGCCTGTACCTGGCAGAGGAAGGCGATTTCGACATCATCCTGCTGGACCTGATCCTGCCAAAAATGCACGGCCACGAGGTCTGCCAGCAACTGCGCATGAAGAACAACCTCACGCCATTGCTGATGCTTACTGCCATGGACGGTACGGAAAACATCGTGACCGGCCTGCGCCTGGGTGCCGACGCCTACATGACCAAGCCCTTCGCCTTTGACGAATTGCTGGCACGCATGGACGCGCTGGTGCGCCGTGACAAGACCCAGGCAGAAGAAGAGGTTGTGCTGAAGGCCGGCGACGTGGTTTTTGACCGCCGTTCGCTGCGGGTGTGGGTGGACGGCGAGCCGGAGCACCTCACTGCGAAAGAACTGGCCATACTGGAATTGCTGATGAGCCGCCCAGGCACCTTGTACAGCCGTGAGCGGATACTCAGCAACGTCTGGGGTTTGCAAATGGATCCACTGACCAATGTGGTTGATGTGTATATCGGTAAATTACGCAAGAAACTTGATCGCGGTAAGGAACCTTCCATGATCGAAACCGTGCGCGGCCTCGGTTATCGCCTGAAGAGCCCGCCATCTGCAGACATTTAGGTTATTTTAATCTTCCTTTCATGAAACCCGCGGTGCGTTACTGCACTATTGAACCTCGTTCAGAAAATGTTGCACAGGAAGTGCGGTCAAGTGCTCCAAGGCTGGTTAACACAATCCCGCCACCAGAAAGCGCTGAACATGAACGAGGATGAATCAGGAACCGGGAGTTCTTTATTTGCCAGACAGTTGAATTCCCCGGCTTGCTGACGAAGTCAAAGGATTGGCGGGTAGTCGTTTGCCGCTGTTTTCATAAGGAGTTGAGAACAGTGGCACTCTCAAGGTTTCAGTTTTGCACTGTTCGGGTACAGATTGCGCCTGGTTTATGGCGCTAACTCAAACATCAGGTTTTTATCCACCCATTGTGCTC